>NZ_JADWYS010000001.1:3219044-3538519 GCF_015831345.1 Caenimonas aquaedulcis
ACTCCGATTGGGGATTGCTCAAGCCCGTGAGCGTGACCGCCGCCGCGACAGGGCCGGATTGCCTGTTCAACTGGGCGGAGGCGAATTACCCCGGACTGTTCTCGCCGCCTTCCGCGTCGCAGACGATCGGTGCGTACTACTTCCGCCACTATGCGGCGACGGGCTTCTACCTGGGTGTCTCCTCGCAGGACAGCAACGTGTACTACCTGAACGGGGGCTCCGTTCCGACCAGTGCGGGCACGCGCACCTATTGGTTCGGGCAGACGGGCTGCTCGCCTTGACGCACTACACCACCAGCGCCGGCTCCGCCATCGCCTCGATCTGCTCCTCCAGCATCTGCACCTGGCCCTGCCAGTAGTCGCTGCTGCCGAACCACGGAAAGTTGATCGGGAAGATCGGGTCGGCCCAGCGCCGCGCGAGCCACGCGCTGTAGTGGATGAGGCGCAGGGTGCGCAGCGGTTCGACCAGCGCGAGCTCCTCGTGGTCGAATTCGCGCATCTGCTCGTAGCCGTCCACCAGTGCACCGAGTTGCTTTTGCCGTTGCGCGCGGTCGCCCGAGAGCAGCATCCACATGTCCTGCACCGCTGGCCCCATGCGCGCGTCGTCGAGGTCCACGAAGTGCGGGCCGGCATCGGGCGTCCAGAGGATGTTGCCCGGATGGCAGTCGCCGTGCAGGCGCAGGAATCGCGTGCCGGCGTCGGTGTTGCCGCCCAGCGCGGTGTCCGCGATCATGCGCAGCGCGATGTCGCACTGCTTCTCCCATGCGGACTGCACGTCCAGCGGGATCTTCTGGTGTTCGAGCAGCCACTGTCTCGGCTCCTCGCCGAAGGTGTGGACGTCGAGCGCGGGCCGGGTCTCGAAAGCGCGCTTGCCGCCCACGATGTGGATGCGCGCGAGGAAGCGGCCGATCCACTCCAGCACTTCGCCGTCGTCGAGTTCGGGCGCACGCCCGCCGCGCCGCGGACTGACGCTGAAGGCGAAGCCGGCGTGGTGGTGCAGGGTCGCACCGTTGAGCACCAGCGGCGCGACGGCGGGGATTTCCGCTTCGGCGAGTTCGGCGGAGAACGCGTGCTCCTCCAGGATCTGCGCCTCGCTCCAGCGGCCCGGCCGGTAGAACTTGGCGACGATCGCGCCATGGCCCTGCACCGGCTCTTCCAGGTGCGCGAGGTAGACGCGGTTTTCGTAGGAGCTCAGCGCGAGCAGGCGGCCGTCGCCGCGCAGGCCGACGGCATCGAGCGCGTCCATGACTGCGTCGGGCGTGAGCACCTCGTAGGGATGTGAAGACATCCCGCGATTGTGGACTGCAATCCTCAGTCGAGAAGCGACAGCATGTGTCCGGCGCGCGGATCGCCTCGGCCGCCCAGCACCTGCGCATAGGCCGCTTGCACGGCTTGCGCGCCGCGATGCTCCTCGACGCGCAGCCACGGCGCGTCGGGGCGCGAGACCTTCTCGCGGAAGGCATGCCAGGCCTGCACCAGCCGCTTGCCCAGCTCCTGCGGTCCCCAGTCGCCCTGGCGCTTCTTGATCTGCGCCGGTGCGAAGAAGAGCGTCGCGCGCGGGCCGGGGAGGTCCTTCGCGCCGCCGAGCTGCTCCACGTGCGTGCCGCCGATGGAGCAGCTGTACCTGAGCTGCGAAAAGCGCGTGTGGACGCGCTTGCGCAAGTCCGCGTTGCCGGCGAAGTCGATGTAGACGCACGGTGTATCCGCGGCGATCCGGTCCAGCTCCTCGTAGGCCAGCACGCGCGTGTAGCAGCCCAGGCTCTCGCAGAACGCGCGATTGGCGGCGGACGTGAGGCCGACGACTTCGATGCCGGGGCGCTGCGCCAGCTGGAACGCGGTGCCGTACGCCGTCTTGCTCGAGGCGCTGGAGAGCAGCATCGTCGTCGCGCCGAAGAAGTCGTTGTCCGCGAGGAAATCGTCGATCAGCCAGGAGGTGACGAAGAGCGGCCGCAGCAGCGCCTGCACGTCCTGCGTGTCCGGCGTGTAGAACGGATCCGCGTTGCAGCGCAGGTACTGGTTGTAGACGGCGTGCAGTTCGGCGCGGTGCGGCGCCGCGTCGCTGAACCCGCTGCTCGACAGGCGCGCAGGCTGCAGCACGGCTTCGTTCCCCATCGGCCAGTAGCCGTAGAGGTGCTCGCCGACGGCGACGCCGGGATGCAGCGACTGCACCACCGTGCCGAAGCCCCACACCGGCACGATGCCCCAGCCGTCTTCCCCGGTGGGAAAGAACTTCCAGTAGTTCATCGCGTCGCCGAACGCGGCGTAGGTGATGTTGTTGGACGTGAGCGCGAAGCGGTCGATGCGCACGCGCACCTGGCCGTCGGCGAGGGGCTGGGGGTCGGTGCTGCGCAGGCGCGATTCGCCCAGCCGGTCCTGGCGCACGAGGAGGGTGGTGGTGCTCATGCAGCCACCGTATACGAAACGGCCCGCCCGTTCAACACGGGCGGGCCGCCTGCGCGACAGGGCGCGGGATCAGACCAGGTTGATCGCGACGTCGATGTTGCCGCGGGTCGCGTTGGAGTACGGGCAGACCTGGTGCGCGGCGTCGAGCAGCGCCTGGGCGGCGGCACGGTCCATGCCCGGCAGGCTGACGTTCATGCGCACGGCGATGCCGTAGGCGCCGGGCGTGGGGCCGAGGTCGACTTCCGCGTCGATCGCGAGGTCCTGCGGCAGCGTCGCCTTGGTCTTGGCGGCGACGGCCTTCATCGCGCCGATGAAGCAGGCGGAGTAACCGGCCGCGAACAGCTGCTCGGGGTTGGTGCCGTTGCCCGGCTGGCCGGGGGGCGACAGCTTGATGTCGAGGCGGCCGTCGTCGGTGCGCGACTGCCCGTCGCGGCCGCCCGTGGTGTGGGCCTTGGCGGTGTACAGCACTTTGTCGAGTTTGGTGGTCATGGTGGTTTCCTTTGGTCTTCGTGAGTGAAGGGGGTGGGTGCGGGCGGTCAGCCCGCGAGCCGTTCGCGCAAGCCGCGAATCTGCTGCGTGAGCCCGATGAGCTCGGGAACGGAACACTGGGCGGCCGTGAGGATGCAGCCGGGAATCTTCTGCGCCTTCGCCTTGAGCCTGCGGCCCGCGGCGGTGAGGGTGATGTGCACGCGCCGCTCGTCCTGCACGTCGCGGATGCGGGCGATGTAGCCGGCGGCTTCGAGCCGCTTGAGGAGGGGCGTGAGGGTGCCGGAGTCGAGGAAGAGCTTCTCGCCGAGCTCGGACACCATCAAACCGTCGCGCTCCCAGAGGGCGAGCATGGCGAGGTATTGCGGGTAGGTGAGGCCGAGCTCGTCGAGCATCGGCTTGTAGAGCTTGGTCATCGCGAGCGATGTGGAATAGAGCGCGAAGCACAGCTGGTTGTCGAGCAGCAGGGCCTGGTCAGGATCGAATTTTTGCGCCATGGGTGAATTATAGCGTCAAATTAAATTGTGTGCAATATAAATGTCAGACCGCCAACATCCGGACGCAGAATTCGCAGAGGTGGCGCAGAATTTCGCAGAAAAAGACCCATAAAATTTGCACTTCTTCTGGGCTTCTTCTGCGTAACTTCCGCGAATTCTGCGTCCGGCCAAGTCCGGCTCAGCTTCCCGTGAATCGCGCTGCCCGTTTCTCAACGAAGGACCTCACGCCCTCGGCAGCATCTTCGCTGCCCGACAGCCGCTTCTGCGTCGCGATGAAATCCGTCATCGCTTCCAGCGGGCCCTGCTCGATCGCCTTCAGCACGTTCAGGCGCGTGGCGACCACGGCCAGCGGGGCCTGGCCGGCGATGGCCTCCGCGATGCGAAGCGCCTCCTCCAGCTCCTGCCCGGCAGGCACCACCTTCTGCACGAAGTTCAGCCGCAGCGCTTCGGCGGGACCGAACTCGTCGCCCGTCAGCAGGTGCAGCATCGCATTGCCCAGGCCCGCGCGCTCTGCCATGCGCAGCGTCGCACCGCCCGTGGCCATGATGCCGCGCTTGACTTCCAGCTGAGAGAAGCGGCAGTCGTCGGCCGCCACCACGATGTCGGCGGCGAGCATGAGCTCGATGCCCAGCGTGTAGGTGATGCCCTTGACCGCCGCCACCATCGGCTTGGTGCGGCGGCGATACCCCGGCGTGCCGAGGTCCGTCGGTTCGACCATCCCCTCCGGAATCGCCTTCTCGCCGCGCTGCATCAAGGGCGCGATCGTCGGCAGGTCCAGGCCGGCCGTGAAGTGTTTGCCGAAGGCATGCAGCACGCCCACGCGCAGCTGCGGGTCGTCGTCGAGACGCGTGTACGCCTCGCCGAGCTCCTTGAACATGCGCGGCGTGAAGCCGTTGTATTTCGCGGGGCGGTTGATGCCGATGAGCAGCAAGGCGCCGCGCTGCTCGCAATGGATGCCGCCTTCGGGCGGCGCTTCGGGAAGCGTCATCGGCTTGTCCATTGTCACCAGATGCCGGGGATCATGCGCGCCGATTCGGCCTTGTATTGCGTGTAGTCGGCGCCCAGCTCCTGCTCGAGCTTGCGGTCTTCCACCGTGACGAGCACTGCGAAGATGGACAGTGCCGGCACTGCGAGCACGAGAAGGCCGAGCCAGCTACCCACCACCAGAGGCAGGCCCGCGTAGAACAGGACGAAGGCGAGGTAGCCGGGGTGCCGCACGTGCCGGTAGGGGCCTTCACGCACCACGCGGTGGCCCTCCTGCCGCACGACGCCGATGGTGAAAAAGCGGCCCAGCACGCGCCGCGACCAGTACCGCAGCGCGAGCCCGGCGAGGCACAGGATCACGCCGATCGCGTTGACCAGCCCCTGCATCCACAACTCGCCGAAGGCGCGTACCGTGGCCCCGGTGATCGACATGCCGATGGCGGGCACCCAGATCGCGAGCAGCTCGATCCAGCGGCTCACCGGGTCGGACTGCGCGATGGTGGACACCGGCTTGATCAGCACGAACTCTTCCAGCGCGAATGCAACGCACAGCGCGATGAAGAGCAGGATGAAGAGCTGCATCAGGAAAAATGCAGGCCCGAGATTCGCAACCACGGCAGGCGTACGCCGGAGCCGTCCTGCGTCTCGCGGCTCACGGCGGTGATGTCCTGCAGCATCTTCGCCATGTTGCCGGTGATCATGGTCTCCGACAGCGCCGGCCCGACCTCGCCGCCGTCGATCGCGAAGCTGTTCTTGATCACGCCGGAGAAGTTGCCATTCGGCGCGGGCGCGCCCATCGACAGGCGGCCCACGAGCGCGCCGCGCCGCACGCCGCCCACCATGTCCGCCAGCGGCGTCGTACCCGGCGCGACGTCCCAGCCGCCGGGCGCGACCGGCACGTGCCGCAAGCCCGTCTTGCGGCTGCCGTAGAGCGTGGGCGTCAGCGTCTTGAGCGTGCCTTGGTCAACCACCGTGAGGTCCGGCGTCACGAACGCATCCGCCGACACCGGCGCCACCCCGGACGCGTCGAAGCGGCTGCGCAGCGTGAAGAGCGGCGATGCGATCTGCTGGCCGACCCGCTCGCGGTACACCGAGCTGCCGGCGATCAGCTGCATGTCGCCCAGCTGCCCGAGCAGCCATCCCATCAGCGACTCGACCGCGTGCGGCATGAGCACGACGTCGCCTTCGAACTTGCTGTCCACGGGCCGGGTTTCGATCTGCTTCAGCGCGGAGCGGAACATGTCGGCGATGCCGAACTGCTGCTCGATCGGCGCGGACGAGAGTTGGTCCGTGTTGCCCCAGGTATAGGCCATGGAGCTGGACTTCGCGCCGTCGCGCGCGGTGCCGCCCACGACGAAGGAATACCAGCCGAGGCTGCCCGAGAGGTCGCTGCCGCCGGTCGTGAGCGTCTGCCAGCCGTACAGGTGGTGCTGCGCCTCCGCCTGGCGCACCATCATCTGCGGCGCCTCGCGTTCGCGGAACGCAAGCACCTGCGCGATGCTGCCGGCGAGCTGCTCGCGGTCGCCCTGCTGCGGCCCGCGCACGATCTTCGCGGTTTGGCCGGAGGACACCGCGTTCGCGTCGTCGCGGGGCGCGGAGCCGGCATCGGCGAACAGGTCGGCGATCGCGGACTGCACGCGCTCCTTGTCGAAGCCCACGACCTCGGCGGACGCGGAGCGCCCGTCGACGATGCCCTGCAGCTGCAGCTTGAAGGATTCGGTGCTGCGCAGCAGCGTGGGCACGTTCTCGTTGGCGTTGAGTTCGTCGAGCGCCGAGCGCGACGCGGTGACTTGCGCATGCTCGAAGCCCGCGGCGCGCATCATGTCCAGCGCCGACGAGGCGGGAGAAAGGAGGTCGGTGTCGTACGCCATCACTCGCCTCCCATGTGGGCCTGCACCCGCAGGGCGGGGCCGCCCATCGAAACGACCATCGGCTGCTTCTTGCCGCAGTAGCCGGAGCAGCTCCAGTGCATGTCGTCCGATACGGCGTCGGCGGTCTGCAGGGCCTTGATCGCGGAGCCGGACACGGTGGTGTCCTTGATCGCGCGCCCGAGCTTGCCGTTCTTGATTTCGTAGGCCAGGCTGATGCCGAACATGAATTCGGTCGTGGAGTCGGCCTGGCCGTTCATCGTCTTCATCAGGTAGTAGCCGTCGTCCACGCCGGCGATCATGTCGTCCAGCTTGCTCTTGCCGCGCAGGATCACGGTGTTGCGCATGCGCACGAGCGGCTCGTCGGCCGGCAGGTAGGCGCGCGCGCTGCCGGTGGCCTCGATGCCGAGCTGCGCGGCGGTCTCCCGGCTGCTCATGAACTGCGTGAGGATGCCGTCCTTGATCAGCACGGCGTCCGTCGCGGGCGTGCCTTCGTCGTCGGCGTACACGGGGATCATCACTTCCTCGCCGTCCATGTGGTGCGCGACGTCGATCATGGTGACGAGATCGCTGGCGACGCGCTTCCCGACGAGGCTGCGCGTGACGGCGCCACCCAGCACGATGTCGGCTTCGCAGGGGTGGCCCATCGCCTCGTGCGCGAGCATGCCGGCCAGCGCCGGCGCGAGCACCAGCGTGCGCAGGCCGCCGCGCGCGGGCACCGCGTCGCATTTGGCGAGCAGGTGGCGGTGCAGTTCGTCGAGCCGGCCTTCCCAGCCGGAGACGCTCAGGTCGAGGTCGGCGAGGCTGCCCTTGGCGCTGTCGTAGTCGATCAGTTCCACCGGCGCGCCATCCGCGCCTTCGGCCGTAAAGATCACGTGGCACGCGGCGCGAGCAATGGTGTTGAGCGCATCGGCGCCGTTGCTCGTGGACAGGCGCTTGCCGTGGAATTCGTCGGTGACCACCACGCGGGTGGACTTCAACCCCGGGTAGCGCTGCCTGCAGTACGCGCTGAGCTCGGCCATGCGCTCGACCAGTTCCTTGCGGCCGAGGGCTGGCTTGCCGCGGAACACATGCTCGCCGCGGTAAGCGCCGCCCGAGAGCGTGGAGGCGTCCCGCCTGCCGAAGCGGCCCATGGCCGCCGCGTTGCGCTTCGCTTCGTCGGTGAGGCGTGCCACGGTGTCCGCGCGCGCATCGCTGCTGGCCGCGAAGCCCCAGTAGCCCGCGTCGTTGACGCGCACGCTGGCGCCGCTTTCGGCGGTTTCGGTGTTGAGGGTGAGGGCGCCGTCCACCATCATGAGGCGGCGCTTGCGCAACTCGTGGGTGCGCGTTTCCAGATAGGTCATCGGCGGGTCCTTCCAGGGCGCGCCGGCCGGGTCGGCCGCGCGACCCGACATGGTAATCAGTAGCTGTAAACGCCGCGACCGGTTTTTCTGCCGAGCCGCCCGGCGGCCACCATCTCGCGCAGCAGCGGGCAGGGGCGGTACTTGGAGTCGCCGTATTCGGCGAGGTAGACCTCCATGACGGCCAGGCACACGTCCAGGCCGATCATGTCGGCCAGGGCGAGCGGGCCGATCGGCTGGTTGCAGCCGAGCTTCATGCCCGCGTCGATGTCCTCGGCCGTCGCGAGCCCCTCGCCCAGCACGAAGAAGGCCTCGTTGATCATCGGCACCAGGATGCGGTTGACGACGAAGCCCGGCGCGTTCTTCACGGTGATGGGCGACTTGCCCAGGGAGACGGCCAGGGCCTTCACCGCATCGTGCGTGGCGTCGCTCGTCGCGAGGCCGCGGATGATCTCCACCAGCGCCATCATCGGCACGGGGTTGAAGAAGTGCATGCCGATGAAGCGGTCGGCGCGGGAGGTGGCGGCGGCCAGCTTGGTGATGGAGATCGACGACGTGTTCGACGCCAGGATGACCTCCGGCGCGACGAGGCTGTCGACCTGCTTCAGGATCTTCATCTTGAGCGCGTGGTTCTCGGTGGCGGCCTCGATCACGAGCTGCGCGGACTGCAGGTCCTCGTAGCGCGTGCTGCCCTGGATGCGCGCGAGCGCGGCGTCCTTGTCCGCGGCGGTAAGCTTGTCCTTCTTGACGAGCCGGTCGAGGCTGCCCGAGACCGTGGCCACGCCCCGGGCCACGGCCGCCTCGTCGATGTCGACCATGACGGCCTTCAGGCCCGCGACCGCGCAGGCCTGCGCGATGCCGTTGCCCATGGTGCCCGCGCCGATGATGCCCACTGTTCGAATGTCCATGCCGCCCCCAGCGGAAAAAGTGAATCGGCAATGGTACAAGCAGCCTGTGCGGGACGCGACTTTCGAGGTAATCTGGCCCGCGGATGCAAGAAGAAGGACCGGGCGCCATGACAGCGGAATACGACTACATCATCGTGGGCGGCGGCTCGGCGGGCTGCGTGCTCGCCGCGCGCCTGTCCGAAGACCCGCAGGTGCGGGTGGCGCTGCTGGAAGCGGGCCCGCCCGACGACAGCGTGCTGATCCACTGTCCCGGCGGCCTGGCGGTGCTCGCGAAAAACGGGCAGGCGAACTGGGCGTTCCAGACGGTGCCGCAGCCGGGCCTGAACGGCCGGCGGGGCTACCAGCCGCGCGGCAAGGTGCTGGGCGGCTCGAGCTCGGTCAACGCCATGATCTACGCGCGCGGCCACCGCAGCGATTACGACCACTGGGCCGCGCTCGGCAACGAGGGCTGGTCGTGGAGCGACGTGCTGCCGTATTTCAGGCGCGCGGAACACAACGAGCGCGGCGCGGACGAGTTCCACGGCACGGGCGGCCCGCTCAACGTGATGGACCTGCGCAGCCCCAACCGCTGGGGCCCCGAATTCGTGAAGGCGGCGGTGCAGGCGGGTTTTCCGGCCAACACCGATTTCAACGGCCCGCAGCAGGAGGGCGTGGGCATGTACCAGGTGACGCACAAGGGCGGCGAGCGCTTCAGCGCCGCCAAGGCCTACCTCGCGCCCAACCGCGCGCGTCCCAACCTGCACGTGATCACCGGCGCGCACACCACGCGCGTGCTCTTCACGGGCAAGCGCGCGACGGGCGTGGCCTACCTGCGGGCCGGGCAGCCCGCCGAGCTGCGGGCCCGGCGCGAAGTGCTGCTGTGCGCCGGCGCGATCACCTCGCCCCAGCTGCTGATGCTCTCGGGCGTGGGCCCGGCCTCGCACCTGCGGGACAAGGGCGTGTCGGTCGTGCACGACCTGCCCGGCGTCGGGCGCAACCTGCACGACCATCCCGACGTCGTGATGGTGGTCGACGCGCCGAAGCTCAAGGACCTGTTCGGCCTGTCGCCGGGCGGCGTGCTGCGGCTGATCGAGGGCGTCTTCGAATGGCGCGCCCATCGCACGGGCATGCTCACCACCAACTTCGCGGAGGCGGGCGGTTTCATCAAGAGCGACCCGGCCGAGCCCGCGCCCGACCTGCAGCTGCACTTCGTCATCGGCAAGCTGGTGGACCACGGCCGCAAGACGGTGTTCGGCCACGGCTACTCCTGCCACGTATGCCTGCTGCGCCCGAAGAGCCGCGGCAGCGTGCAACTCGCGAGCAACGACCCGCTCGCGGCGCCGCTCATCGACCCCGATTTCCTGGGCGATCCGGACGACCTGCGGTTGCTGGTCAAGGGCTTTCGCATCATGCGCGGCATCCTCGGGCAGCCGGCCCTGGCCGCGCATGGCGGGCGCGAGCACGAGCGCTCGGCCAACGCGCGCACGGATGCGCAGCTCGAGCAGTTCGTGCGCAACCACGCCGACACGATCTACCACCCGGTGGGCACCTGCCGCATGGGCGGCGACGGCATGGCCGTGGTGGACGCGCGGCTGCGCGTGCACGGCCTCGAGGGCCTGCGCGTGGTGGACGCGAGCATCATGCCGCGCATCGTGGGCGGCAACACCAATGCGCCCGTGATCATGATCGCGGAGAAGGCGGCCGACATGATCAAGGCGGACGCGCGCACCGCGCAGCGTGATGCAGTTCACACGGATCCCGCGTCTATTGCACCGGCGGCGCCGCTTAAGGAAACTTTAGGGATTGCTTAAGTATTTCTTAGCGGCGCGCCGGCGCCGCCGTTTCTAGACTTCGCTTCCTCGTGTGGCGCATCGTGTGCCGCACAACATCCGAAGAAGCGAAAGAAACGACATGAAGAACGACGCCAACGAACTGCGGCAGGTCGCCGCGACGCAGGCCCCACGCCACGACATCTACGCCGGCATCCACAAGGCCATCCGCGCCCTCATGGCCGACACCCTGCTCGCGGTCGGCCGCATGGACAGCACCGACGAGCTGGAAGTCGCGCAGGTGACGCAGCGCGTGCTCGAGCTGCTGGACTTCTGCACGTCCCACCTGGGCCACGAGAACGAGTACCTGCACACCGCCATCGAGGCGCGCGCGGCGGGTGCGAGCGAGCGCATCGCGCACGAGCACGTCGAACACGAGGCGCACATCGCCGCCCTGGGCCGCAGCGTCGCCGCGCTGCGCGCGACGCCGGCCGATTCGCGCGCGGGGGCCGCGCTGGACCTGTATCGCCAGCTCTCGCTCTTCGTGGCGGAGAACTACCAGCACATGTACGTCGAAGAGACGGCGCACAACGCGGTGCTGTGGGCGCGCTACACCGACGCCGAGCTGGAAGGCATCCACCACCGGCTGGTCGCCTCGATCCCGCCCGCGGAAATGATGTTCGGCATGCGCTGGCTCGTGCCCTTCATGAACCCGCAGGAGCGCGCCGGCCTGCTGTCGGACGTGCAGCGCAATGCGCCGCCGCCGGCGTTCCAGGCGATCCTGGACACGGTGCGCCCCCACCTCGCCGAAGCGGAGTGGGCGAAGCTCGCGGCGAGCCTGCAGCTCGCGCAGCCGGCCTAACTGGATTCGGTGAGCACCACGGGCCGGGCGAGGTCCAGGCGGAAGCGCCCGCGCCCGGTCTTCTCGATGCGGATGTCGCCGCCGTGTTCCTCGAGCCGGCGGCGCAGCAGCACGAGCCGCGCCTCGAGGTTGTCGCTGACGTCGGGCAGGCCGATGGACGCGTCGAGGCGCAATTCGCGATTCGAAAATTCCGTGCGTCCCTCGCGCCGGTGGTCGTTCAGGAGCTTCCACAGGATCGCGCCCGCCACGCCCTTGATGAGGTAGGTGTCGCCGACGAAGACGCTGTCGTTGCTCGCGTAATGGCGCAGCTGCAGCGGCGCGCCGGCGGCGGGGGAGGGCGCGATGGCGGGCGGCGCCGCCTCGGGCGCGTCGGTCGTCGCCTGCATGAGGTCGATGGTCGCGCCCAGGTGGCCGGCCACCGCCACCAGCATGTCCTCGTCCTCGAAGCCGAACTGCAGGTCGTGCGGGCTTTCGACGAACAGCACGCCCAGCACCTTGCCTGCGGACATCACCGGCACCGCGAGCTGGCTGTGCGGCTCGGCCAGGCCGGGATACGGGATCTGCGTCACGGCTTCCAGGTCCGGGATGTTCGCTTCGAAGCTGCTGCGCATCGCCTGGCTGTACAGGTACGCGTTGGTCATGTGCGAGACGCGCACCGGCGTGCGTTCGCGCGCGGCGACGCCGATCACGCCTTCGCCCATCAGCACTTCAGAGCCCACGCCGGAGGTCGCGTAGCCGCAGCTTGCGACGGTGTACAGGCGCTGCGCGGCGTCGTCGAGCATGAGCACCATGCCGTGCTCCACGCCCATGAAGTCCGTGAGCGTCGCGAGCACGGCATTGAGCGCTTCGTCGAGCGATGCGCAGCGCGCGAGGCGCTCGCTGCAGCGGCGCACGGCGGCCAGCATGCCGCTGCGCGGCGCCGGCAGGGGCAGCGGCGCGCCCGGAACGGCTTCGATCCGCTCCACTTCGTACACGTCGGAGCCGAGCAGGCGGAACACGCCCTGCATGCCGGTGTGCGACGCGATGCCTGCCAGCTGCGCCTTCATCCCCTCGAACAGGGGTCCCTGCGTTTCGGTGCGCAGGTAGCGGATGTGCAGGCGATAGAAGGCGGCGGTCTGCGGGTGGATGAGCTGGACCGATGCGCGCGGGTTGGCCAGGATGTTCTGCCGCGTCTTGTTGAAGAACTGGAAGGACAGCGCGACGTGCCGCTCGTCCACGTAGTACACCTGAGAGATGTACGCGACGTTGGGCATCCCGTCGGCGGCGCAGGTGGCCATCACCGCCGGGATCACGCCTTCCAGGCAGATGCGGATGTCGCCGAGTTGCGGCTCGCTCATGCGCGCATCCCCGGCAGGCGCGTGCCGGCCTGCGGCCCGGGGGTCTGGTCGAAGGCGTACTCGGGCACGAAGCTCACCGCCACGAGATCCTCCAGCCGGCAGGCGAGCATCGCGCGCGTGAGCGGCGCCGGGATGTAGACGTGGGCCAGCTCCCGCTCCATGGAGGCGAGGTAACGCGCGACCGCCGCTTCGTCGGATGCCCCGGCCTGCCGCACCTGCACGCGCGTGGCCTTGACCTGCACGGTGCGATGCGTGGAAGGCTCGCTGAACACGACGGCGATGTGCCCGTTGGCCGCGATGTCCTGCAGCACCTGTCCCGCCTGGCTGCGCGCCAGGTAGACGGTGATACCGGCGCCGTCTTCGCCCACCCGGGTGGCCATGGCGCGCATCAAGCTCGGCCGCAGGTCGGCGTCGCGCGACGCGACGATGGCCGACACGCCGCGCCGCATCATCGCGAGCACCTCGGACGGAAGCTGGGGCGTGGGCATGCCTCAATTGTGTCGCAGGCGCCCCGGGCGGCTGCGGGTAGCCTAGAATTTTCGGCTGTCTTTCCGCTTTTCCAACACGAAGGTTCCAACCAGTGACCACCCGCCTGGCCGTCGCGCCGCAATACCTCCTGCCCAAGCGCTGGCTCACCGTGTTCGCAGGTTGGGTGGCGAGCTGGCACGGCGGGCCGATCACGCATCGCATCATCCGCAACTTCATCAGGAAATACGGCGTCAACATGGAGGAGGCGGCCGACCCGCGTGTCGAGAGCTACGCGAGCTTCAATGAGTTCTTCACCCGCCCCCTGAAGGAAGGCGCGCGCCCGATCGCCGACGCGCCCTTCGTCTGCCCGGTGGACGCCGCGATCAGCCAGTTCGGCCCGATCGAGCACGACCAGATCTTCCAGGCCAAGGGCCACAGCTATTCGACACGCGCGCTCGTCGGCGGCGACCAGGCGCTCGCGCACCAGTTCAACCACGGCCACTTCGCCACGCTCTACCTCGCGCCCAAGGACTACCACCGCATCCACATGCCCTGCGAGGGCCGGCTGACGCGGATGATCTACATCCCCGGCGACCTGTTCTCCGTGAACCCGCTGACGGCGCGCCACGTGCCCAGCCTGTTCGCGCGCAACGAGCGGGTGGTGTGCGTGTTCGACACCGCCTTCGGCCCCTTCGTCAACGTGCTCGTCGGCGCGACCATCGTGGGCAGCGTGGAGACGGTGTGGCACGGCGTGGTGAACCCGCCGCGCACGCGCGACATCCGCGAGTGGCGCTACGACGACCAGAACATCGTGCTCGCCAAGGGCGCCGAGATGGGGCGCTTCCTGCTCGGCTCGACCGTGGTCATGCTCTTCACGAAGAACGTGATCGCCTTCCACAAGGACTGGGAGCCGACGCGGCCCGTGCGGCTCGGCGAGCCGATGGGCGACGCGTCGGGCGGCGGCTAGGCGCCCCTGCGCGCGAAGAACACATAGCGCGCCGCGTACGGCACGCGCGTCACCGCGCCGATCGTGGCGGACGTGCAGCCCTGCGCCGGCGCGGCGCCGCCCACCGTGTCCAGCCGCTGGATGCTGGTGACGGCGGACAGCTTGTCCGGCGTGTCGGCGTGGCGCGCCGCGAGGAGCAGCCAGGGGATCGAATCCGCTCCCTTCGGCTGGTGGCGCGCGGACACGGTCGCCGTGACGCGGCTGCCGTCGCGCAGCTCCCAGGTGGGCCCGGCGAAGTGATGGCCGACGCGTTCGCCGGTCGCGTCGTAGAGGTCCGCTTCTGGTGCGACGAACGTCCATTGCGGGCCGTTCGCCGCGCCGCGGCATTCGTACTGCTGCGTGCCGGCGGCCTGCAGCGTGAGCAGCGGGAGCTCGGCCTGCGATGGCTGGAGCGCGGGCGGCGTCTGCGCGCAGCCCGACGCGAGGACGGCGAGTGCGCAGGACAGGACGGTGGCTTGGAGTTTCATGTCGGCGTCTCCTTCAATCCAGCGTCACGACGACTTCGAGGTACTCGGCCGGCACGACCAGCGACGCCGGCCCGCCGACGTTCGCGCGCTCCAGCAGGTCGGTCAGCGCATCGTTCAGCTTGCGCTGACCGCCTTCGTCGAGCGCCGCGAAGGCCTTGTGCGTGGGGCCGTAGAAGTCGCGGAACACCTGCACCCAGTGCGCGGCCGAGACGTAGCGGAAGTTGAAGATGCGCCGCCGCATGTCGATGCGGCCGTGCGGCGCGAACAGCGCCTCGATGCGCGCTTCGTCGCCCCACTGCATGGGGGAGGCCACGCCGGCGGGCGGCGGCACGAAGCTGCCGACCACCTTGAACAGGTCGCCCAGGAAGCCCGACGGCGTCCAGCTCGCGAGGCCGATGCGGCCGCCGCGGCGCACGACGCGCACGAGCTCGGAGGCGCAGCGGTGCGCGTCGGGCGCGAACATGACGCCGAAGGTCGAGAGCGCCACGTCGAAGCTCTCTTCCTCGAAAGGCAGGTCTTCGGCATCGGCCGTCTTGAAGTACACCGACAGTCCTTCGGCGGCGGCGCGGGCGGCGCCCTTTTGCAGCAGCTCGGGCACGTAGTCGGTGGAAGTGACCTGCGCGAAGCGGCGCGCGGCGGCGAGCGTCGCATTGCCGTTGCCGGCCGCGACGTCGATCACGCGCTCGCCGGCGCGCAGGTCGACGGCTTCGGCGAGGTCCTCGCCGACGATCTGCAGGGTGGTGCCGATCACGGCGAAATCGCCGCTGGCCCAGGTGGCTTGCTGCTTCGCCTTGATGGCGGCGAAGTGGGGGGAAGGAATGGCATGTGTGAGAGTGGTCATGATGTCGATGGTTGGTCGGGAAGGGAGGTGAGCGCGCGCCCGGGCAGCACCGAGGTGCTGGCGAAGCGCGCATGGGGACGCAGGAACTGGCGGATGCGTTCGTTGACGGCCTTGGCATGGGTGACGGGACCCATGTGGCCCATGCCGGGCAGCTCCTGGTGCTCGGCGAGCGGCAGCGCGGCGCGCAAGAGGCGCGCGACGCGGCGCGCCGCTTCGACCGTGCGGCTGCCGGACAGCAGGAGCATGGGCATCGCCATGTGGGCGAGCTGCTCGCGCGGGAAGGGCTCGGCGAACAGCGCTTCGAAGTGGCGGATCACGCTGGGCATGCGCGCCTCGATGGAGCGCTGCGCCTTGCCGTCGAGCGACTGCCACGCACCCGCGCCGGACCAGAAGTCGATGAACAGGCGCGCGGCCTGCGCCGGCTGCCCGGCCTTCAGGCGGTCGCGCATCGAGGCGGCGGTGCGCAGCACGTCGGCCCCGGCCTGCGGGTGCGCGGTGTCGTCGATCAGCAGGCGAAAGAGCACGGGCTCGTAGGCCGCGACGCTGTGCACGAGCAGCGGGCGCATGCACGCGAGCTTGAGCGCCACCGCCGCGCCGTACGAGTGGCCCACGACATGCGCGCCGCCCACCATTTCCAGCAGGGGCAGCACGAGCCCGGCGTCGTCCGCGAGCGTCATGCGGCGCTCGTGCGGCCAGTCCGGGCGCATGCCGTGGCCGTGGAACTCGACGGCGAGCACGCGAAAGTCGCGGCGCAGCTCCTCGACGAGTTCCTGCCACTGCCGGGGCGACCCCGCGCTGGAGTGCAGCAGGACGACGGTCGCCCGGTCGTCCTGCGGGGGCGGCGCGGCGGTCATGCCCCGACGTGCGCGAACACCGGCGCCAGCGCGGCCTGGATTCGCGCCATCTGCGCGGGCGTGGTCAACGCCTGCAGCACTTCGCCGTAGCGGGCGAGTTGCGCGCCGCTCGCCACGTACTGCCAGCGATACGCCTGGAGCATCACGTCCTGGACCTTCTCCTGCTCCGCAGGCGTGAACTTGCGGCCGGCGTTCTTCATGAAGTACGCCGCGTCGCAGGCCGACTGCGCCTGGCAGATGCCGTCGACCGCGCCCACGAGCTCGATCAGCTCGTCGACGCCGCGGTCGCGCTCGGCCTCGCTCGTCGCGGCGTGCACGCGGCGCCACTCCAGCTCGTCCAGGATCGCGTGCTGCGACTCTTCCTTCCAGTGGAAGAGGAACACGTCCTTCCAGAGGGCGGACAGCTCGCCGTCCGGCTCGATGCTGGCGCGGTAGTGCACCTGCGAGAAGATCTCGATGTCCAGGGTGAGCGCCATGACGGCCCAGTCGCCCTTGCCCAGCACGACCTCGGCCACCTCGTTGGGCTGCGGCAGGAAGGTATACCCGGCCGGCATGCCGGCTGCCATCAGCACGTCCAGGCGGCGGAACAGCTCCTGGTGCTTCAGCTCCTCGTCGGTCAGGCGCACGAGCGCCTCGAACGCCACCTGGTCGCCCAGGCTGTGCGCCTGCGAGAGCTCGGTGGTCTTGGAGCCGATGAAGCGTTCGACGAGGGCGAACATGTTGGCGTAGGTGCGTCCCTGCACCTGCGAGAGGAAACGCTTCTCGGTGGGCGAGAGGAAGGGCAGTGCCTGCACCTTCGACAGGCTGTCCGGCAGGAACTTGCGGGTGTAGTCGAAGTCGCGGCCGCGGATCACGTCGCGGTCGATGTCCCAGCGCACGCGCTTGGAGGCCTCGATGCACTGGGCGTAGCGGTTGGCGGTGCCGGCCGGCGCCCGCTCGATGACGGTGGAGTCCATAAGGGAAGTCCTGGTGAAGTGGATGGAGCCCGCACTGTGCGCGGCAGGGCGTTGCACGGGCGTTGCACGCCCCTTTCACCAGGGATCCGGGCGGGAGGCGATCAGCCGGCGCGCAGGGCCGCCAGCAGCGGCGCATGGCGCACCGGCGCTTCGGTGGCGATGCGCTGCGCGAGCTCGGCGAAGCCGACCGTCGGGTGGCCGGTGGCGTCCGCGAGGCCCAGCGTGCGCCGCAGCGCCTGCACGCGCGCGCGGTCGTGCTCGCTGGTGGCCGCGTCCGCCGCCGCCGCGTGCAGCACGAGCCCGGCCGCATGGCTTTCGCCCTGCGCGGCCAGCACTTCGCCGAAGCACATGAGCGCTTCGAACTGCATGCCCGGCCGGCCGATGGCATTGGCGAGTTCCGCGCCCTGCCCCAGCTCGGCGCGGGCACGCTCCAGGTCGCCTTCACGGATCGCGCAGCGCGCGAGGTGCACCCGCACCGCGCTCTCCACGCTCGGGTTGGCGGCAGCCTGCGCGACCTCGATCGCGGCCGCGCCCCAGCGCCGGCACGCGGGATGGTCGCCCATGCCCAGGCTGGCTTCCGCGAGGTTGGCGAGCGCGTAGACGCGCGTGTTCGCAAGCCCGTGCTTCCCCGCGAGCTCGAGGGCGGCGGAGAGGAAGGGCATCGCCGAGGCCGGGTCGCCGCGGTCGATCTGCAGTGCGCCGAGGTTGTTCAGGCACAGCGCCTCCGCGGCGACGTAGCCGGCGGCGCGGAACTGCTCGAGCGCCTGCAGCGACATGCGCATCGCCTCGTCGTAGCGGCCCCTGCGTTTTTCAATGAGGGCGAGAGTGTCGAGGATGACGGCGCGGACGCGGCGCTCGCCGGCCGGCACGATCCGCAGCGCTTCCTGCAGCGAGCGGAAGGCCTCGTCGCGCCGCGACAGGCGCAGCTGCGACGTGCCGATCACGCGCAGGCACGCGACGCGCAACGTCGGCTCGCGGGTGCCGCGCAGCGCTTCCAGCGCCTGCGACGCGGTCGCGAGCGCATCGGCGTAGCGGTCCAGCCGGTACTGCATCTGGGCCACGTTGACGCGCAGCCGGGCGAGAACCAGCGGCGACGAGGCGCCCATCTCCAGCGCCGGCAGGACCAGCGCCAGCGCCTCGCGCGAGCGCCCGCGATGGTCGGCATAGTTGCGCAGCGCCGCGACGCTGCGCGCGAGGCCCGCGGCGTCGCCATGCGCGACCGACCATTCCCACGCGGCGCTGCAGTTCTCGAACTCCGCCTCGATGCGCTCCAGCGCCTCGCGCTCGCCGAGGTCGGCGCCGCCGGCGAGCTGCTCCAGCAGGTCGTGGAAGTAGCGCGCATGCGCCGCCTGCGTCTCGCCGAGCTGCGCCCCGGGCAGCCGCAGCGCCGCCAGCTGCTGGATGAGGGGATGCTGGCGCAGCCGGTCGCCCTCCTTGCGCAGCAGCGACTTGTCCGTGAGCGATGCCAGCACGGGCAGCGAGGCCTGTGCCACGCGCGCGGCGGCATGCGCGGTGAAGCCGCCCCGGAACGCCGACAGCCGCGCCAGCGCATCGCGTTCGGCGGACCCCAGCAGCGCCCAGGATTGCTCGAACACCGCCTCCATGCTGCCGTGGCGCTCAGGCAGCGACGGGTCGTTGGCGCGCAGCAGTTGCGTGCCTTCGCGCAGCTCGGTGGCGATGGCTTCGCAGGACAGGAGCCGCGTCCAGGACGCGGCCAGTTCCAGCGCGAGCGGCAGCCCCTGCACCTCGCGGCAGATGGCGATGATCGCCTCCGCCTCGCCCGCAGCCGACAGCGACGGCTCCACCCGCCGCGCGCTGCGCAGGAACAGGCGCACGGCGTCGAAGGCTTCGAGGCGGTCGGCGTCTTCCGGGTCGGGGCAGGGCAGGCCGTCGAGCGGCAGCGACCATTCGGAGGGAAGGCCCAGCCGGACGCGCGAGGTCACCACCACCTGCAGCCGGGGGCAGGCATCGAGCAGGTGCTGCAGGTCCCGCGCGAGATGCGCGAGGTGCTCGAAGTTGTCGAGGACCGCGAGCACCTCACGCTCGCGCAGGTGCTCGAGCGCCGTCTCCATGTCGGCCTGCGTGAGCTTCAGTTCGCGCGCCAGCGCCGCGCCGATGCCCGCCGCGCTGCTGATGGTTTCCAGCCCGACGAACACCGTGCCATGCGCGTAGCGTCCGCTGAATTCCTGCAGCACCCGGCGCGCCAGCCGCGTCTTGCCCACGCCGCCGGGGCCGACGATGCACAGCAGGCGGCAGCCGCCGGGCGCGAGCGAGTCGCCGACCTGTTGCAACTCGCGCGAGCGGCCGATGAAGCCGTCGTCGGCGAGGGCGGGCGGCGCCGCCGGCGCACGCGGCGCGGGCGCTGTTTCGTCGAGCGAATCGTGCAGCGCCTGCAGGCCGGCGCCGGGCTGTAGACCGTACTCGCGGTCCAGCCGCGCGGTGAAGTCGCGGTAGGCGCGGCGCGCAGCGGCGGCTTGTCCGGCGCGCGCGAGCCACTGCATGTGTGCGTGCACCGCGTCCTCGTCGATCGGGTCGGCCTCCAGCATGCGCGCGGTGAGGGCGATCGCCTCGCCCGGGTCGAGCTCCTGCTGCATGCGCGCGACGGCGGCGGCGCGCCAGGACGCGCGCAGGCGCTCGCGCTCGAATCCGAGCCAGGCGGTCCAGGACTCGTTCGCGTCGTCGTCGAAGCCCGCGAGGAAATCGGTGGCGTCGAAAGCGAGGGCGTCGGCGATGCGGTTATCCCGCAGCGCGGCTTCGAAGCGCGCGGCGTCGGTGTCCGCTTCGAAGCGCAGCGCCGAGGCATCGGATTGCAGCTCGCAGGGCCACGGCAGCGAAGGAATGCGAAACAGCGTCTTGCGCAGGTTGGCCAGCGCCAGCTTGCCCGCGATACCCGGCCACAGCAGGGACGCGAGTTCCGCGCGGCCGATCCAGCCGCCCTTGCGCGCGAGGTAGGCCAGCAGCTGGTGCCGCCGCTCGAACGCCAGGTCGAACGTCTGCCCGCCGGCGACCACCCGCGGGCGGCCGAACAGGTGCAGGTCGATCGCCATTGGCGGGAAATTATGCGCGCCCTAGGGTGGAACGGCCATGCAACGCGCCCCGGGCGACAGTCGGGCCATGCAACACACCACCACCACCGCCGGGCCGTTGATGGCCCTGCCGCCGCCGGCGGCCTCCATCGCCCCGCCGACTTCGGCGGCCCCCGTCGCTTTCGGTGCGGCACGCGTCACGCTGGCCGCTGCCGGTCTCATGGCGCTCGCCATGGGCGGGCGCAGCGCCATCGGCCTGTTCGTCTCGCCGCTGAATTCCTGGTCCGGCCTGGGGCTGGCCAACCTGAGCCTCGCGCTGGCGATCGGCCAGCTCGCCGTGGGAGTGACGCAGCCCTTGCTCGGCGCGATCGCCGACCGCTTCGGCGCCGCGCGCGTGGTCGCCGCGGGCGCGCTGTTGCTCGCGCTCAGCACCGCCCTGCCCGCGGCCACCGGCATCGCGGCCCTGATCGCGGCCAGCCTCATCATCACGTCCGTCGCCGCCAGCGCCGTGGGCAGCAACGGCCTGCTCCTGGGCGAAGTCAATCGCGCGGTGCCCGCGGGCCTGGCCGGGGTCGCCGTCGGCATCGTGGGTGCGGGCGGGTCGGCCGGGCAGCTGCTGATCGGCCCGACGATGCAGTGGACGATCCATGCCCACGGCTGGCGCGCCGCGCTGGTCGTCCTTGCTGCGGCGAGTCTCGTCGCGCTGCCGCTGGCCTTCGCGCTGCGTCGTGGTGGGTCGGCGGCGAGCGCCTCGCACGGCGCCCCCATCGCGGACGCCCTGGGCCAGTGGAGCTTCTGGCGCCCGGCCCTCAGCTTCGGCCTCTGCGGATTCCACGTGGCATTCCTGAACGTGCACATGCCGGGGGTGATCGAGCGCTGCGGGCTGCCTTCGTTCCTCGCGGGCACGTGGCTCGCCATCTCGGCGGCCGCCAACATCGCAGGCAGCATCGCGATCGGGCTCGCCATGAAGCGGCACAACGCGCAGGGCCTGCTGGCCGCGGTCTACTGCGTCCGTGCGGCGGGGATCGCGCTGCTGCTGTTGCTGCCCGTGTCGAGCGAAGCGATGCTGGCATTCGGCGTGCTGATGGGCGCGAGCACCATGGCGACGGTGCCGCCGACAGCGCAGCTCATCGCACGCGAGCACGGCGTGGCGCGCCTGGGAACGCTGCTCGGCATCGTCATGGTCGTGCACCAGCTGGGCAGCTTCGCCGGCATCTGGCTGGGGGGCTGGGCGGCGGAGGCGACCGGCAGCGACGCGCTGCTGTGGGGCATCGACCTTCCGCTGTGCCTGGTCGCGGCGTTGATCGTCATGCCGCGCCGCCGGTGATCGTGCGGGCTACTGGAACGCGACTTCGTCGAAGCTGCGCAGCTTGCGCGAATGCAGCCGCTGGCTGCCTTCGGCGCGCAGGATCTCGATCGCGCGCATGCCGATGCGCAGGTGCTGGTCCACGCGCTCGCGATAGAACTGGTTGGCCATGCCGGGCAGCTTGATCTCGCCGTGCAGCGGCTTGTCGCTCACGCACAGCAGGGTGCCGTAGGGCACGCGGAACCGAAAGCCGTTGGCTGCGATGGTGGCGCTCTCCATGTCGAGCGCCACCGCGCGGCTCTGGCTGAAGCGGCGCTGCGGCACGTTGCCCGGCAGCAGTTCCCAGTTGCGGTTGTCCGTGCTGGCGACGGTGCCGGTGCGCATGATGCGCTTCAGGTCGGCGCCCTTGTAGCCCGTCACGTCCCCGACGGCCTGCTCCAGCGCGAGCTGGATTTCCGCGAGCGCGGGGATCGGCACCCATAGCGGCAGCTCCTCGTCGAGCACGTGGTCCTCGCGCACGTAGGCGTGGGCGAGCACGTAGTCGCCCAATTGCTGGCTGTTGCGCAGGCCCGCGCAGTGGCCGAGCATCATCCACGCATGCGGACGCAGCACGGCGACGTGGTCGGTGATGGTCTTGGCATTCGCGGGGCCGACGCCGATGTTGATCATCGTGATGCCGCCGTGCCCCTGCCGCGTGAGGTGGTAGGCGGGCATCTGCGGCAGCCGCGGCGGCACCGCGCCGAGCGCATCGTTCGCTTCCGCGGCCAGCCCCGTGCGGCGCGTGACGACGTTGCCCGGCTCGATGAACGCGGTGTAGACGCTGTCCGGGTTGGCCATCTCCTCGTGACCGAGCTTCACGAATTCGTCGATGTAGAACTGGTAGTTGGTGAAGAGGACGAAGTTCTGGAACCAATCGGGCGCGGTACCCGTGTAGTGGCGCAGGCGGTGCAGCGAATAGTCCACGCGCGCCGCGGTGAAGAGCGCGAGCGGCTGCGCCTCGCCGGCACCGGCGACCCAGGTGCCGTTGGCGATGCCGTCGTCCATCGAGCCGAGGTCGGGCAGGTCGAATACGTCGCGCAACATGGCGCGCCGCTCGGCCGACAGCGAACCTTCGATATGGTCATGTTCGGCGAACGAGAAGTGCACCGGAATCGGCTGCGTGCTGGTGCCCACTTCCAGCTCGACCGCATGGTTTTGCCGCAGGAGGCGGAACTGCTCGAGGTAGTAGTTGCCGTAGAGGTCCGGACGCGTGAGCGTGGTTTCGAAGCGACCGGAACCGGCGACGAAGCCATAGGACAAACCGGACTTTTCCAGCGCGGCCTGCCGGATCACAGTGTCGGTGTGGATTCGCACGAATGGATAGCAAGCCCTCACATGCCCGGGCAGTGCCTCACCGGCGACATAGCGTTGCATGGCGTTGCGCAAGTGGTCGATCTGCTGGGAGTAGATGGCGCGGACCTGCTCGAGCGCGCTCGCCGGGTCGGTGTGCCGGCTGGGGGCGATGAAAGGCGGCATGTAAGGCATGCCGCCTATTGTGCAACGCAAGATGAACCGACTCGTTCTCCCCACCCCCCGGGCGCGAGCACGTGTCCTACAAGGTGTAACGAAACGACCTGACTTCGAAAACGGGCAGCCTCAGCCAAAGTTCATGCACACGAACTTTGCATCCGACAGGAGATGAGGCAATGAGAACAGCAGCTATGTGCGGCAACCCCTTCGCTCTGATGACCGACCCGGCGATGGTCCGCGAGATGATCGAGCAATCCGAATCGCTTCGCCGACTGAGCCAGCGCCAGTGCCATCCCCTGGACAAGGCGGTGATCCGCAGCGCGAGCGCCGAACTGGCCGCCTTCGATTCCAAGATCGACCGCACTACCATCTACCTGCCACCCGAAGAAGACAAGCCTGCCGCCCCCGTGGTGCGCAACTTCGACGAAGCGCTGAACTGACACCCGTCCGCATCGGACGATGAAAAAAGCCGCCCGAGGGCGGCTTTTTCACGTCGGGCGAAACTAGCCGCCCCGGTTGTGCCCGCGGCCGCGGCCCTGTTCGTCGGGGCCGTTTCCGTTGCCCTTTTCACCCGGGTCGGGCTGCGGGCGGACGCGCTGCTCGCGCGGCTCATGGCGCGGCGCCTGCTGTTGCTGCACCTGCGGGTGCACTTGCGCGGGGGGCGGCGGCATCGCACGCGGCGGCTGCTGCGGCATGGGTTGGGCACGACGCGCGGCCGCCGCTTCGGCGTCGCGCTGGTGCTGCAGTTGCCTTTGCTCCTGCGCCTGCTGCCTCTGTTCCTGGACCTGCTGGCGCTGCTGCTGCTGGATCGCACGCTCCTGCGCCTGCTGCTGGCGGATCTGCTGTTGCTGCTGCAGGGCCTCTGGCTGGCGCGGCTGCGGAACGGGCCGTTCCTGCTGCATGCGCGGAGGCGCGAGCGGCTGGACGCTGCGCTGCTCTGCGACGGGCGGGCGCGGGCCGGCTTGTCCCTGGAATATCGGTTGCGCGCGAGGCGTCGCCGCCGGCTGCATCGCCTGCGGCGGCGGCAGCGAGCGCAGGCGCGCGGGAGCGTTGTTCTCGACGAAGCGGCGCGGGGGCGGCAGGGCCGAGGGCTGGTTCACGATCTGCGCGCGGCCGATCTCGCCGGCCCGCACCGGCTGCCAGCTGTTGTGCACGGGCCGCCCGCGGCTGAAGTCTTCCACGCGCACGGAGGTCCACGCGTTCGGGCGGTGCTGGTGCACATAGGTGGTCGGGTAGCGGTTGCCGTAGGCCACGTAGCGGTTCACGTTGCTCAGGTAGATGCTGCTTGCGCGATAGGTCGGGCGCCAGGCTTCGCCGGGGCCGAGCGGGAACCAGCCGATGCCGGGGTTGGAGCCGAAGGAGATGCTCCAGTCCACGCCGCCGTTGCCGCCCACGAAGGCGACGAGCGCGGGTGCGTACACCGGGCGCGGACCGAGGCGGCCGGGCACCCACGCCCAGCGCGTGCCGACCTGCGCCCAGCGCCCGTAGTGGAAGGGCGCGAAGCCCCAGGGCGCGTCGTCCACCCAGGTCCAGCCCCAGGGCGCGATGAAGTCCCAGTGACCGTAGCGGTACGGCGCCCAGTCCACCGCGACTTCGCGCGGATACCAGACGGCACCGTACGTCGCGTCCTGGGCCCAGCTCCCGTAGGCGTCGAGCTGCTGGTAGCCCACGACGTCGCGCGGGACATAGCGCGCCGTCACCGATTGGTCTTCCAGCCGGTTGCGCGCCTGCGCCCAGCGGTCGAAGCCGTTGTCGGCGGCCGCGGGCAGGGCGATCCGGTCGAGGTCCTGCCCCGTGAAGGCGGCTTCCTGGCCGGCGCGCAGTTGCTGCGGCTGGCCGCCCGCGCCGAACACCAGCGCCGCGCCGCTTCGCACCGTGACGCGTGTCGTGCCCTGCTTCGCGTCGACGTCGATGCGGTAGTCGCCGGGCTGCGTCGCGCGGAAGGCGAGCTGCGGCGTGTCGATCTCGAAGTTCTCGCCGGGCTGCAGGTCGCGCACGCGCGCGTTCACCGTGCCGTCGTTCAGGCTCGCCTGCATCACGTCGTCGTCCAGCGCGGCCACGTCCAGGAAGGTCTGCCCGTCCAGGTGCAGCACCGAGGAGCCCATGTGCAGTTCGGCCCGCGAGCCGCGGTCGACCCAGAGCCGGTCGCCCTGCGTGATGGGGCGGTTGAGGCCCGCGTCCGCCCATTCGGTCTCGCCGGGCGGCGCATAGGCGACGCTGCCCTCGATCTGCGAGAGGCTCGCGACACGGGCTGGCGGGTCGCCCTGCTGCACCTGCTGCTGGGCGAAGCCGATGGCCGCGCAGGCGGCAAGCGCCAACGCGAGCAGCGGACGGATGAGTTGTCTCGTTCGGATCATGGCGGTCTCCTCAGCTCATGGGCTGCGACAGGATGGGAATGCCCCGGGATTCGGGCGAGCGGTTGCGGCGGTCGACTTCGCGCAGGTCCGGGCGGCCGTTGTTGCGGCGGTCGCGCTGCTGCTGCTCCCACGCCGCGCGATCGCGCCTCCATTGCTCGGCGAGCGCCTGCTGCTGGCGCAGTTCGGCGTCGCGCCGGGCGACTTCGCGTTGCTGCGCTTCGCGCTGCGCCAGTTCGCGCTGCTCGCGCTCCTTCGCGGCCGCTTCCTCGCGTTCGCGCTTGGCGCGCGCATCGCGCAGCGCCTGGGCTTCCTGGTCCGCGGCCTTGCGCGCCTGCTCCACGTGCTGCGCATGCGCCTCGCGCCGCTGTGCTTCCTCGCGCTGCGCGAGGGCCTCGCGCCTGGCCTGCTCCGCGCGGCGTGCCTGCTGCTCGAGCTTCTGCTTCTCCGCGCGCTTGGCGAGCAGTTCCCGGCGCGCCAACTCGCGCCGGGCGAGTTCTTCGCGGCGCGCGATCTCCTCGCGTTTGGCCAGCTCGGCGCGGCGGGCGGATTCCGCGCGGCGCTTGTCCTGCTCGCGCTGTGCGAACTGTTCGCGCTGCGCGCGTTCCGCACGCCGGGCGAGCTCTTCGCGCCTGGCGGCCTGTTCACGCCGGGCGAGTTGCTCGCGCTTGGCTTCCTGCTCGCGCCGCGCCGACTGTTCGCGCCTGGCCTGCTCGGCCTGCAATTTGGCCTGGGCCTGTGCTTGTGCTTGTGCCTGCACCGTGGGCTGCTGAACGCGTGGCACTTGCGGTGTCGTCGCGGCCGGTTGCGCACGCTGCTGCACGGTGGCGAGGACGGGCGCGGGCGCAGCTGCAGGGGCGGGGGGCGCTGACTTCGCGGGCGCTGCTACCGGGGCCGGGGCCGCTGCTTTCGCGGGTGCTGCTGCCGATGCCGGCGGCGCCGCTTTCGCGGGCATTGCGGCCGGCGCCGGGGGTGCCGCAGGGGCGGGCGCAGCAGCCGGCGCGGCTGCGACGATCACAGGCGCCACCGGCCCCGCGGTCGGCGCGGGCTGCGGTGGCCGCGCCACGGCGACGGCGCGCGGCGCGGCCGCCGGGGCGATGCGCTGCGGCACGGCGGGCGGAGGCACCACCTTCGCATTGGTCAACACGTTCGCCGCGACGCGCAGCCAACCTGCCTTGGCGGGCGTGCCGCGCTGGAAGTCCTCGGCCGGGATCGCGGTCAGCGCCTCGGGGTTGCGCTGGAACGCGTAGGTGGCGTTCGGCTGCACCGTGAGGTTGCGGTTCACGTTGCTCATGTACACCGGGCTGGCCGCATAACCGGGCTGCCAGGCCTCGCCGGGGGCGAGCGGGAACCACGCGACGTTGCTGCCGCCGATGAAGGCCACGAGCGCAGGCGCGTACACGGGCTTGAGGCCCATGCGCCCCGGCACCCAGGCCCAGCGCGAATTGATCTGCGTCCAGCGTCCGTAGTGGAAGGGCGCGAAGCCCCACACGGCGTCGTCGATCCAGGTCCAGCCCCACGGGTCGATCCATTCCCAGTGGCCGTTGCGGTACGGCGCCCAGTTGGCGGGCGGCGAGTGCGGTGTCCACACGGCGCCCAGCGTCGCGTCCTGCGACCACTGGCCGTGCGCATCGAGCTGCTGGTAGCCCACGACCTCGCGCGGGACGTAGCGCGCGGAGATCGACTGGTCTTCGCGCCGGTTGCGCTCGGCGGCCCAGCGGTCGAAGTTGTCCTGCGGCGGGGATTCCTGCGAGGCGAGCTGCACCAGCCCCTTGGTGCGGAAGGTCACCTGCTGGCCGCCGCCCAGGGCCACCATCTGGCCGCCCTCGCCGTAGGCCGCGCCCGTGCCCGAGTGGATGGTGACGCGCGTGGTGCCGTTGGCCGCGTCGACGTCGATGCGGTAGTCGCCCGGATAGGCCGCGCGGTACGCGAGGTTGGGGGTGTCGATCTCGAAGTTTTCGAGCTCGGGCAGGCTGCGCACGCGCACGTAGACGGTGCCCTGCGTGACGCTGAGCTGCGCGGACTGGTCGTCCAGCGCGATGATTTCCAGCTGCGTCGAACCATCCATCCGCACGGCAGAGGAGCCCGCCTGGATTTCCGCGCGCGAGCCCTTGTCCGTCCACAGCCGGTCGCCCCGCACGAGCGGGCGGTTGCGCGGCACTTCCGTCCATTCCGTGTCGCCCGCGGGTGCGAATGCGACCGCGCCTTCCGCGACGTTCAGGCGCGCGACGCGCCACGGCGGGTCCGCCTGCGGGGCGGCGTGCGCGTACAACGCGGCGCCCAAAGGCAGCAGCAGGACAAGGAGGCAACGGTAGTAGCGCGCGGACTTCATGGGGGCATCTCTCTCCGGATGTATAGAACGCCAGAACCGGTGAAAAGATCGCAAAGCGCAGGTAAAGCGTACCCCTTCGGCCCCCGTTTTTTGTAATGCCCTGTAAAGCGCGCGGCGCTAGGCCGGGACGGGCTCGCGCATCGTGACAAATTCCTCTGCTGCGGTCGGGTGGATGCCGATCGTTGCGTCGAACACCGCCTTGGTGGCCCCCGCCTTCATCGCCACCGCGAACCCCTGCACGATCTCGCCGGCATCCGCGCCGACCATGTGCAGGCCCACGACGCGGTCGGTTTTCGCGTCGACCACGAGCTTCATGAGCATGCGCTCGCCGCTGCCCGAGAGGGTGTGCTTCAGCGGCTTGAACTCGCTGCGGAAAATTGTCACGCTCTCGAAGGCCTTGCGCGCCTGGTCCTCCGTGAGGCCGACGGTGGCGATGTTCGGGTGCGTGAACACCGCAGTGGGGATGAAGTCGTAGTCCATCTTCCGCCGGCCCTCGCCGAACAGCTTGTCCACCACCGCCATCGCCTCGCCGAGCGCGACCGGCGTGAGCTGGATGCGCGCGGTGACGTCGCCCACCGCGTGGATGGAGGGCACCGAGGTGGCGTAGGTGCCGTCCACGGCGATCGCGCCGTCCTTGCCCTGTTTGACGCCGGCCGCATCGAGCCCGAGCCCGTTCACGTTCGGCACGCGGCCCGTCGCATACAGCACGACATCCGCCTGGAGCGTGCTGTTGTCGGAAAGCTTGACGTCCAGGCCGTGCGCCGAACGCGCGATGCTGCGCACGTCGGTGCCGATGCGCAGGTCGATCCCGCTGCGGGTCATCTCGCGCGCGATGAAGCCGCGCACGTCCGGGTCGAAGCCGCGCAGCACCTGCTCGCCGCGATAAAGCTGCGTCACCTTCGAGCCCAGCCCGTTGAAGATCGAGGCGAATTCGCAGGCGATGTAGCCGCCGCCGACCACCACCAGGCGCTTGGGAAAGGGGTCGAGGTCGAACATGCTGTCGGACGTCAACACGTGTTCGCGGCCCGGGAATTCGGGGACGCTCGGTGTGCCGCCGGTGGCCACGAGGATGTGCTTTGCCTTGATCGCCTTCACGCCATGCGTGGTGCGTACCGACACCGCATGCGGGCCCGTGAGCGTCGCCCAGCCGCGCACGATCTCCACGCCGGGGCTCTGGAGCAGTTGCTGGTACACCGCGTTGAGCCGCGAGATCTCCTTGGCGCGGTTGGCCTTGAGCCGCGCCCAGTCGAAGCGCGGTGCGGTGACGTCCCACCCGTAGCCCGCCGCATCCTCGATGTCGTGCGCGAAGTGCGCCGCGTAGCTGTAGAGCTTCTTCGGGATGCAGCCCACGTTGACGCAGGTGCCTCCCAGCGCCGCGGCCTCCGCCAGCCCCACGCGCGCGCCGCGCTGCGCCGCCATGCGCGCCGCGCGCACGCCCCCGCTGCCGCCGCCGATGACGAAGAGGTCGTAGTCAGTGTCTGCCATGGGTGTCCTCCGGTTTGGAGCGGGCATCTTGCCGGAATTGGAGGCGGAGTGTCGTGACGGCGCGCTTTTGCTGTCTTGTGACTTGCGCGGGTCGCGTCAGGCGGTATGCGGCAGGGGCTCATACTGTGGCGGTTTTTGCTCCGCAAAAACTCCGCTGCTTTCGCTGCTCCGGCGGCGGCACCGCAAGAACTCGCTTCGCTGCGCTCTCGCTCAAACACTTGCGGTGAGTCAGTTCACAAGGCGCGCAAGCGCGCTCCGCCGCCGGAGCAGCGAAAGCAGCCGCCACAGAAATCGCCCCTGCCGCACACCGCCTGCCACGACCCGAGGAGTGGCGTGCCTGCGGTTTGAACATCCGAGTACCACTCTCCGGGTCGCGGCAGGCGGTGCCCGGTAGGGGCGATTTCTGCGGCGCCTGGGATTTCCGGGCTGGGGGCGGGCGCGCTTGCGCGCTTCGTGAACTGACTGGCCGCAAGTGTTTGAGCGAGAGCGTCAGCGAAGCGAGTTTTTGCGGCCCCGCCCCCAGCCCGGAAATCCCAGGGAAGTTTTGCGAAGCAAAACCGCCGCAGTATGAGCCCCTACCGGGCACCGCCTGACGCGGCCCTGCGCGCGCCACCCAAACCAACGGCCCATGAAAAAAGCCCGACACCTTCCGGCGTCGGGCTTGAGCGGTGAACCGCTTTCCGTCAGGGCTTGCTGGCCGTGGGGAAAGGCCATGCGGCCTGCGGGTTCAGCGTGGTCTGCGCTGCCGGCATCGCCGGAGCAGCGGCAGGCGCCGCCTTGGCTACCGGTTTCGCGGCAGCTTTCGCAGGGGCCTTGGCAGCAGGCTTTTTCGCTGCTTTCTTCGCAGGCTTTTTCGCAGCCTTCTTGGCAGCCTTTTTCGCAGGGGCCTTTTTGGCGGCCTTCTTCGCCGTCGTCTTCTTGGCGGCCTTTTTCTTGGCAGGCGCCTTCTTCGCGGCCTTCTTGGCCGCGGTCTTCTTCGCCGGCGCCTTCTTCGCGGCCGACTTCTTGGCGGCCGGACGCTTCGCGGCAGCCTTCTTCGCTGCCGGACGCTTCGCTGCGGCCTTCTTCGCCGGAGCCTTCTTCGCTGCCGACTTCTTGGCCGGAGCCTTCTTAGCGGCCTTCTTCGCCGTTGCTTTTTTCGCAGTTGCCATTTTCATTTCTCCTGTTCAAGTTGATCAACATCAACCGATTTGCACTCCATGCTTGTTGGTTGCACGGAGCGATCCATGAAGTTGGGCCAAAGCCCAGCTTCATGAACACCTTTGCCCGCTGCGCGCCGTGCTCTGCGGCCGGTCGCTTGTGATCGCAGCGAAGCGAATCTAATCCCAGGAAAGCGCGCCACCCGTCTGGTATTCGATCACGCGGGTTTCGAAGAAATTGCGCTCTTTCTTCAGGTCAATCATCTCGCTCATCCACGGGAAGGGATTTTCCTCGTTGGGGAAGAGCGCTTCGAGGCCGATCTGCGTCGCGCGACGGTTCGCGATGTAGCGCAGGTAGCCCTTGAACATGGAGGCATTCATGCCGAGCACGCCGCGGGGCATGGTGTCTTCGGCGTAGCGGTATTCGAGCTCGACGGCCTTCTGGAAGAGGGCCTTGATCTCCGCCTTGAACTCGGAAGTCCAGAGCTGCGGGTTCTCGAGCTTGAGCTGGTTGATGAGGTCGATGCCGAAGTTGCAGTGCATCGACTCGTCGCGCAGGATGTACTGGTACTGCTCGGCGGCGCCGGTCATCTTGTTCTGGCGGCCGAGCGCCAGGATCTGGGTGAAGCCGACGTAGAAGAAGAGTCCCTCCATCAGGCAGGCGAAGACGATCAGGCTCTTCAGGAGCGTCTGGTCGGTCTCGTGCGTGCCGGTGCGGAAGTTCGGGTCGCTGATCGCCTCGATGAAGGGGATCAGGAACTGGTCCTTCTCGCGGATCGAGGGGACTTCGTTGTAGGCATTGAAGATCTCGCTCTCGTCCAGGCCGAGCGATTCCACGATGTACTGGTAGGCGTGCGTGTGGATCGCCTCCTCGAACGCCTGGCGCAGGAGGAACTGGCGGCACTCGGGCGCCGTGATGTGGCGGTAGGTGCCCAGCACGATGTTGTTGGCGGCGAGCGAGTCGGCCGTCACGAAGAAGCCGAGGTTGCGCTTGATGATGCGGCGCTCGTCCTCGGTCAGGCCGTTCGGGTCCTTCCACGTGGCGATGTCGCGGGTCATGTTGACCTCCTGCGGCATCCAGTGGTTGGAGCAGGCGGCGAGGTACTTCTCCCAGGCCCACTTGTACTTGAACGGCACCAGCTGGTTGACGTCCGTCTGGCCGTTGATGATGCGCTTGTCCGCGGCGTTGACGCGCCGCTGCGAAGGCGGTTGCGCGTCTGGCTTGGGCGATGGCGTTTGCATGGCGGGGGCAGCTTGCTTGGGCGTCACCTTGACTTCACCGCCGGCCGAAAAGGGCCGCAGCGCGGGGTGCAGGATGGCGTTGGCTGGAATTTGCAGAGGTGAATGCTCCACCTCGCGGTTCGAACCGAGTGAACCGCTATTCGATGCTGGCGATGTGGGCTTGACTTCGTCGTCCCAGGTCAACATAAGTTTTCCAATGCTCGGATTATGTGAGCAGTGATGCGAATTGCAAAGTGTTCGTTCACATCACTGCCCGATTGTGTTGCTCAATTGCATCGAGGGATGTCGGAGAAGACCGACAAAATTTTCGATGCGCGAGGATCACGCGATGCTCACTGGCACGCTTCGCAACCCGGGTCGTCGATCGCGCAGAACTTGATGTCGGTGGCCGGCGCCGCTGCGGCCATCTGCGATTGCGCGGCCGCCGCGGCCGCTTCGAGTGCGCTCATTCCGCCTTGCGATCCGCCGGACGACACCGCGTTCAGGCGGCCCGACTGCACGGTGGATTTCTCGGCGTGCGTCGCGCTCGTCGTGCGCAGGTAGTAGGTGGTCTTCAGGCCGCGCAGCCACGCGAGCTTGTAGGTGTCGTCGAGCTTCTTGCCCGAGGCGCCCGCCATGTAGATATTGAGCGACTGCGCCTGGTCGATCCACTTCTGGCGGCGGGCGGCGGCTTCCACCAGCCACACCGGCTCGACTTCGAACGCGGTTGCGTAGAGCGCCTTCACTTCCTGCGGCACGCGGTCGATCGGGCGCAGCGACCCGTCGAAGTGCTTCAGGTCCATGACCATCACGTCGTCCCACAGGTTCAGGCGCTTGAGGTCGCGCACGAGGTAGTGGTTGATGACGGTGAACTCGCCCGACAGGTTCGACTTGACCGAGAGGTTGCCGAAGCAGGGCTCGATGGAGGCGTCCACGCCGATGATGTTGGAGATAGTGGCGGTGGGCGCGATGGCGACGCAGTTGCTGTTGCGCATGCCGTCCTTCGCGATCTTCTGGCGCAGGGCGTCCCAGTCCAGCGACGCGGAACGGTCCACTTCCACATAGCCGCCGCGGGCCTTGGCGAGCAGGTCGAGCGTGTCCAGGGGCATCACGCCCTTGTCCCACAGCGAGCCCTTGTAGCTGGAGTACTTGCCGCGCTCGCGGGCGAGCTCGGTCGACGCCCAGTAGGCGTGGTAGCAGACCGCTTCCATCGACTTGTCGGCGAATTCCACGGCCTCCTGCGAGGCGTAGGGGATGCGCAGTTCGTACAGCGCGTCCTGGAAGCCCATCACGCCCAGGCCGACCGGGCGGTGGCGCATGTTGGAGTCGCGGGCCTTCTTGACGGCGTAGTAGTTGATGTCGATCACATTGTCGAGCATGCGCATCGCCGTGGTGATGGTCCTCTTGAGCTTGTCGTGGTCAACCCCGCCGTCCTTCAGGTGCTGCAGCAGGTTCACAGAACCCAGGTTGCAGACGGCCGTCTCGGTGTCGCTGGTGTTGAGCGTGATCTCGGTGCACAGGTTGGACGAGTGCACGACGCCGGCATGCTGCTGGGGCGAGCGGATGTTGCAGGCGTCCTTGAACGTGATCCAGGGATGGCCGGTCTCGAACAGCATCGAGAGCATCTTGCGCCACATGTCGGTGGCCTGCACCGTCTTGCTGGGCTTGATCTCGCCGCGCTTCGCCTTCTCCTCGTAGGCGACATAGGCCTTCTCGAACTCGGCGCCGAACTTGTCGTGCAGGTCCGGGACGTTCGACGGGGAGAACAGGGTCCACTCGCCCTTTTCCATCACGCGGCGCATGAAGAGGTCGGGGATCCAGTTGGCCGTGTTCATGTCGTGCGTGCGGCGGCGGTCGTCGCCGGTGTTCTTGCGCAGCTCCAGGAACTCCTCGATGTCCAGGTGCCAGGATTCCAGGTAGGTGCAGACCGCGCCCTTGCGCTTGCCGCCCTGGTTCACCGCGACGGCCGTGTCGTTCACGACCTTCAGGAAGGGCACGACGCCCTGGGACTCGCCGTTGGTGCCCTTGATATGGGAGCCGAGCGCGCGCACGCGCGTCCAGTCGTTGCCCAGGCCGCCCGCGAACTTGGAGAGCAGCGCGTTTTCCTTGATGGACTCGTAGATGCCGTCCAGGTCGTCCGGCACCGTCGTGAGGTAGCAGGACGACAGCTGCGAGCGCAGCGTGCCGGCGTTGAAGAGGGTCGGCGTGGACGACATGAAGTCGAAGCTCGACAGCACTTCGTAGAACTCGATGGCGCGCGCCTCGCGGTCGATCTCGTTGAGCGACAGGCCCATGGCCACGCGCATGAAGAAGGCCTGGGGCAGCTCGATGCGCGTCTTGCGCACGTGCAGGAAGTAGCGGTCGTACAGGGTCTGCAGGCCGAGGTAGTCGAACTGCAGGTCGCGCTCGGCCTTCAGGGCGCCGGCGAGCTTCTTCAGGTCGAACTGCAGCAGCTTCTCGTCGAGCAGCTCGTTGTCCACGCCCTTCTTGATGAAACCGGGGAAGTAGTCGGCGTAGCTTTGCGCCATCTCGGACGGCGGCAGGTCGCGGCCCAGCACTTCCTTGAAGATGGTGTGCAGCAGCAGGCGCGCGGTGGCGTAGGTGTAGTCCGGGTCTTTTTCGATCAGGGTGCGCGCGGCGAGGATGGACGCCTTGTAGACCTCGTCCATCGGGACGCCGTCGTACAGGTTGCGCATGGTCTCGGCCATGATCGGGTCGGGCTTGATGTCCGCGCCGAGGTTCTGGCAGGCCGAGATGATCAGGCCCTTGAGGTTGTCGAGGTCCAGCGGGATGCGCTGGCCGCCGTCGAGCACGTGCAGCGCCGGCGCCTTGGGCGCTTCCTCGACCTGCTGGCGCGCGCGCTCCTGCGTGCGGCGCTCGCGGTAGAGCACGTAGGCGCGGGCGATCTCGTGGTGGCCGCCGCGCATCAGGCCGAGCTCGACCTGGTCCTGCACGTCCTCGATGTGGAAGGTGCCGCCGCCCGGGCGCGAGCGCACCATGGCGCGGATCACGGCCTGCGTGAGTTCGTCGACGGTCTCGCGGACGCTGGCGGATGCGGCGCCCTGCGTGCCGTGCACGGCGAGGAAGGCCTTCATCATCGCGATGGCGATCTTGTTGGGCTCGAAGGGGACCACCGCGCCGTTGCGGCGGATGATCTGGTAGTGGGCGAGCGCATTCGCCGGCGCGTTGGCGATCGGCTGCTGCGTTGCGTGGGGGGTGTGGGGGGCGTTGCCGGAGGTGGCTGCGTTCGGGGTGCTCAGAACAGATTGCATACTGGCTACTTCCTCGTCTGTTGGTATTTTTGGAGAGGGGCGAAGTGTACAGCCCCTCGTGGCCCTCAAGCACTATATATGGGGTGTCGAAGGAGTCAAGGTCACTACAGGTAGTGCTTCTACCAAGTATGTCGATATTCTGTGGATAGGGTGTTGAGCGTTGCGTATGGCCGGGTTGCAAGTGGCGTTTTTCAACGCTGTGCCGTCCACACGCCAGCATTGGCGCGGCATCGCGCGGCAAACATCCGCGCACCCCGCATAAGCGCTCGATTCGGCGCGTGTCGTAAAAAAATGTTGCCCCTCCGCGTGCGTGGGCCGCGCGCAACGCACGCGCCCTCGCCACGCGCGCCGCGCGCAACGCGTCCGTGAACTAGGTCCGCGGAAACCAGGCGGCGGGCCAGCCGAGGTTCGCGCGCACGCGCATCCAGTCGAAGCCGGCGCCCGGGTCCTGCTTGCGGCCCGGCGCGATGTGCTCGTGGCCTGCGATATGGGCAATGGGATAGTGCTGCGCGAGCGCGGCGCACAGGTCGGTGAGCGCCTCGTACTGCGCCGGCTCGAAGCTGCCGCCTTCCAGCCCTTCGAGCTCGATGCCGATGGAGTCGTCGTTGCAGTTGTCGCGTCCGCGATACGACGAGGCGCCGGCGTGCCACGCGCGGTCGTCGCAACTCACGAACTGCCAGAGCTCGCCGCCGCGGCGGATGTAGAAGTGCGAGGAGACTTCCATGCCCTCGATCGTCTTGAAGTACGGATGCTCGTTCCAGTCCAGCGTGTTGGTGAACAGGCGCTGCACGCCGTCGCCGCCCCACTGCCCGGGCGGCAGGCTGATGGAGTGCACCACCACGAGGTCGATGACGGCGCCGGCCGGCCGCGGCCCGAAGTTGGGGGAGGCCATCCAGCGCGCGAAGCGGTAGCGCCCGGCGTCCCACAGGCCGGGCTGCGCGGAATCAGGCGGCGTCATTCGGGTCGTCGCTGCCCGGCGCGGCGATCGCGAGGCGCGCAATGCGGTAGCGGATCTGCCGCAGCGACAGTCCCAGGCGCTGCGCCGCCGCGGTGCGGTTGAAGCCGCTGTCGTGCAGCGCCTTCACCAGGATGTCGCGCTCCTGCTGGTCGAGCCAGGCCTGCAGGTCCGACGGGATGCCGTCGGCCACGCGGACGGGCGCGTCCACGGGCGCGGTGGGCGCAGCGGCCTGCGAGGGCGCCGGTTCGTCGGGCCGGCGCGTGGGCGCGAAGTCGACCTGCAGTTCCTCGCCGTCGGACAGGGCGACCGCGCGATGCAGCAGGTTCTCCAGTTCGCGCACGTTGCCGCCCAGCGGATGCGCCAGCAGCTGGTCCAGCACCATCGGCGAGAGCACCGGCAGCGGCATGCCCGATTCCTGCGCGATGCGCCCCAGCAGCGCGTCGCACAGCGCGGGGAGGTCCTCGCGGCGCTCGCGCAGCGGCGGCACCAGGATCTCGATCACGTTCAGGCGGTAGTACAGGTCCTGGCGGAAGCGGCCCGCGTGCACGTCGGCGGCGAGGTCCTTGTGGGTGGCGCTCACGATGCGCACGTCCACGGTGTCTTCCTGCGTGGAGCCGAGCGCGCGCACCTGGCGCTCCTGGATCGCGCGCAGGAGCTTGGATTGCATCGCGAGCGGCAGGTCCCCGATCTCGTCGAGGAAGAGGGTGCCGCCCCGCGCCGCCTGGAAGTAGCCCTCGCGGTCGGCGGCGGCGCCGGTGTAGGAGCCCTTCTTCGCGCCGAAGAATTCGGCCTCCAGCAAGGCCTCCGGGATGGCGCTGCAGTTGACGGCGACGAAGGGCGCGTCGGCGCGGTGGCTGCAGGCATGGATCGCGCGCGCCACGAGCTCCTTGCCGGTGCCCGATTCGCCGCGCACCAGCACGGGCGCCATGCTGCGCGCGACCTTGCCGATGCGCTCCTTGACGGTGCGCATCGCCTGCGATTCGCCGACGAGGCGCTGCAGCGCGGCCTGCGCGCCCGAGGGGCGTTCGCCGTTGCCCGGCGCACGCACCGCGGACGCGGGACGTGCGCGGGCGGCCGCGGCGCTGTCCTGGATGGCCGATGCCACCACGGTGCGGAACTGCTTGAGGTCCACCGGCTTGGTGAGGTAGTCGAACGCCCCCGCCTTCAGGGCCTCCACCGCGTTCTCGGCGGAGCCGTAGGCCGTCATGACGATGCAGCGCTCGGTGCGCTGCTGGGCCAGCATGCGGTGCAGCAGCTCGAGGCCCAGGCCGTCGGGCAGGCGCATGTCGGTGATCACCGCGTCGAACTTGCGCGATTCGAGCTGCGTCCAGGCTTCGGCGAGCGTGCCGGCGGCATCCACGCGATAGCCTTCGCGCAGCAGCGTGAGTTCGTACAGGGTCCGCAGGTCCGGTTCGTCGTCGACAACCAGGACCTGCGCGGGGGCGGAAGGAGGCATCAGGCGGCTATTGTGTCAGTTGAGGCGGCGCCCGCAAGGGGCAGGCCGCCGGCGCGGAACACCACGCTGAAGTCGTTGCCCTCCCGGCCCGGCCCCGCGGGGCCCGCCACCACGCGCCGGTAGGCGATGACGGCGCCGTGCCGCTCGCACAATTCCCTGCATATATAGAGGCCCAGCCCGCTGGAGCGGCTCTCCGACGAGAAGAAGGGCTCGAACAGGTGGCTCTCCACGCTGGGCTCCAGCGGCGCGCCGTCGCTCCAGACGTGCAGGGTGGGCGGGCCTTCGCCGGCGTGGGTGGAGACGCGGATCGAATCGGGGCGCGTGCCCGCGTAGCGCAGCGCGTTGTCCAGCAGGTTGACGAGCACCCGGCGCAGGTGGTCGGCGTCGAACGGCACCTGCACTCGCGGCGCGGCGAGCGTCACCTGTACGCGATCGGCGCACTTGCCCTGCAGCATCCAGTCGGCGCAGGTGCTGGACACGGCGGCGTCGAGCTCCAGCGCGGGCGGCGCGCGCAGGCCCTGGTGCTGCACGCGGGAGATGTCCAGGATTTCGTCGACGATCTGCGCGAGCCGCTGCGCGTTCTTGCGCACGAGGAAGCTGAGCTGCTTCAGGCCGGGTTCGTGCAGGTCCTCCTCCATCAGCTCGTTGGCCTGCGCGATCGCGGCGAGCGGGTTGCGGAATTCGTGCGCCACGGCGGCGGACATGCGGCCCATCGCCGCGAGCTTCTCCGTCCGCAGGCGCGCTTCCATCTCCCGCAGGTCCTCCATGAACATCACGCACAGGCTTTCGGCCTGGTGCTCCTGCGGGGTGAGGCGCGTGCGCACGTGCATGCGGCGCGGGCTCGCGCCGTCCACTTCCACCGCGATCTCGGCCTTCTGCGCGGCGCGCTGGGCGAACGTGAGCTGCGCGAGCTGCATCATCGGCTGCCAGCCCGACCGCGCCCCGAGTTCGAAGGGCGCGGAGTCCAGCGCCGGACCCATGCCGAGCAGGACGCGCGCGGCCGGGTTCGCGGTGTGCACGAGGCCCTTCGCGTCCACCACCAGCACGCCGTCGGCCAGGGTTTCGATCACGAGCTCGTTGACCTGGGACTGCATGCGCGCGGCCTGCTGGCTGAGGCGTGCCGCCAGCTCCTCGCGCGCGAGGCGGGCGGCCAGCTGGTTCGCGAGGAACGCCACCGCGAAGTAGCCGATGCCCGTGAGGCCCGCCTGCAGGAAGCGCGCGGCGAATTCCCCCGGCAGGTGCAGGGACCACACCCACGCATCGGTGAGCAGCAGCAGCGCCACCGCGGCGGCGGTCGCGAGTGCGAGCAGGGCGGAGCCCAGCACCGATCCCATCAGCACCGGAAGGGCGAAGAGGGGCGAATAGTTGATCGCGCCCGCCTGCAGGAACTGCAGCGTGGAGAACGTGAGCAGGTCGATGCCGATGGTGTAGACCCATTGCGGATCGAAGGTGCGGCCGGGCGGCAGCGGCGACGTGAAGATGCGAACCGCGATGGTCGCGACGAGGTAGGTCGTGCACAGCCCGATCAGCCAGCCGTCGATGTTGAGCGCCGGCACCAGCATGTAGAGGGTGCACAGCGTGAGGAGCAGCACCACCGCGATGGACACGCGCGCCGTGGTGAAGCCGCGCCATAGTCGGGAGAAGGCGGAGTCGTCGGCCAGCGGGGGCGGCTCCGTGGCCGCGGTCATGCCCGGGAGCGGCGCGCTCATGTCAGCCCCCGCGCTGGCGGTGGTCGGCGCAGCAGTAGAGCCGGCCGTCGGGGCCGGGCAGCGCGTCGGTGCGCGGCAGGTGCACCGAGCAGACGGGGCATTGCACCATGTCCTGCGGCGCGCCCGGCGTGCCGTTGCGCCGCGGCGGCGCGGCGTCCGGACGCTTCGCGTCATCGCGCCGGTTATTGCGGATGAACCAGACGACGGCCATCACGATGACGAGGAGGACGAGGTACTTCATGCGGGGCGCCTCAGCACCACTTCCAGCACGAATCGCGAGCCTGCGTAGGCCAGGAGCAGGAGCAGCGAGCCGGTGTAGAGCACGCGGACGGCCTTGCGGCCGCGCCAGCCGAAGCGCAGTCGGCCCAGCAGGAGGAAGGCGAAGACGATCCAGGCGAGCACCGAGAACACCGTCTTGTGGTCCCACTTGACCACGGCGATGCCGTAGAGCGAGTCGCTGAAGAAGAATCCTGCGAGCAGCGTCGCGGTGAGCAGCGCGAAGCCCGCGGTCGCGAAACGGAAGGTGAGGCGTTCGAGCGTGAGGAGCGGCAGCCCGGCGCGCGGGTCTGCCGCCTGCCGGATCTGCTTTTCGGCGCGCGTCATGAGCCACGCATGCACGACGGCCGCCGCGAACAGGCCGTAGGACGCGACGCCCAGCGCCAGGTGCAGGGGCAGCCACGGCGAGGCCGACACGTGCAGCGGGTTGCCGGGGAAGGCGAGCGCCAGCAGTACGGCCGCGGAGCCCAGGCCCGCGAGCGCCCAGCGCGCTTCGAGTTGGGGAAAGACCTGCTTTTCCACCGCGTAGGCCGTGAGCACCAGCCAGGCGGTGATGGACAGCGCCGGCGCGAACCCGAAGCGCGGCGGCTCGCCCCAGAGCGTCCAGGCGAGCACGGCGGCGTGGAGCATCCATGCGATGAGCAGGGCGATGCGGGAGGCGGGTTCGGACAGGCGGCGCGCGCCGGCGGCGGGCACGGCATACGCCACCGCCGCGGCCAGCGTCAGCACCACACTCGCGGGGGACGCGCTGGCTAGAATCATGGGTCCACAGTTTAGCCGTGCTTCTCATCCGCAACGCGGATGCACCGGCACCCATCATGGCCTCCGCCCTCACCGACAAACTCTCACGCCTGGCCAAGGAGCTTCGCGGCCAGGCCCGCATCACCGAAGCCAACGTCACGGACATGCTGCGCGAAGTGCGCATGGCCCTGCTCGAGGCCGACGTCGCCCTGCCGGTCGTGCGCGATTTCATCGCGCGCGTGAAGGAGAAGGCGCTGGGCCAGGAGGTGCTGGGCTCGCTCTCGCCCGGACAGGCGCTGGTGGGCATCGTCAACCGCGAGCTCGCGGCGACGATGGGACAGGGCGTCTCCGACATCAACCTCGCCGCGCAGCCGCCCGCCGTGATCCTGATGGCGGGCCTGCAGGGCGCGGGCAAGACGACGACCACCGCCAAGCTCGCCAAGCACCTGATCGAGAAGCGCAGGAAGAAGGTGCTGACGGTGTCCGGCGACGTGTACCGTCCCGCGGCAATCGAACAGCTCAAGACCGTGACGGCGCAGGCTGGTGCGGAATGGTTCCCGTCGTCACCCGACCAGAAGCCGATCGACATCGCGCGCGCCGCGCTGGACTACGCGAAGCGCCAGTACTTCGACGTGCTCCTGGTCGACACCGCCGGACGCCTCGCCATCGACGAAGCCCTGATGAAGGAGATCAAGGAACTGCACGCCGCGCTGAACCCGGTCGAGACCCTGTTCGTGGTGGATGCGATGCAGGGCCAGGACGCGGTGAACACCGCGAAGGCCTTCAAGGAGGCGTTGCCCCTCACCGGCATCATCCTCACCAAGATGGACGGCGACTCACGCGGCGGCGCGGCGCTGTCGGTGCGGCAGATCACCGGCGCGCCGATCAAGTTCGCGGGCGTGTCCGAGAAGATCGACGGGCTCGAGGTCTTCGATGCCGAGCGTCACGCCGGCCGCATCCTGGGCATGGGCGACATCGTCGCGCTGGTCGAGCAGGTGACCGCGGGCGTGGACATGGAAGCCGCGCAGAAGCTCGCGGCCAAGGTCAAGAGCGGCGCCGGTTTCGACTTGAACGACTTCCTCTCGCAGATCCAGCAGATGAAGCAGATGGGCGGCCTCTCCAGCCTCATGGACAAGATGCCCGCCGCGATGCAGGCCAAGGCCGGCCAGGTGGACATGGGCAAGGCGGAGAAGGACATCAAGCGCAAGGAAGGCATCATCCAGAGCATGACGCCGCTCGAGCGCAGGAAACCCGAGCTCATCAAGGCCACCCGCAAGCGCCGCATCGCCGCGGGCGCCGGCGTTCACGTCCAGGAAGTCAACCGCCTGCTCAACGAGTTCGACCAGATGCAGGGGATGATGAAGAAGATGAAGGGCAGCGGGATGATGAAGATGATGAAGCGCCTGGGCGGCGGTGGCAAGGGCATGCCGAAAATGCCGTTCTGAGGCGGCGTCGGTAGGCGGCAAGGTTCAAGAGACCGAACGCGCGTCTTCGGTTCAGGCCTCTGACGCTTCCTTCACCAGCACTTCGCCGCGCAGCGAGTGCGAGCTCGCCGACGTGATGCGCACGTCGATCAGTTGCCCGACCAAACGCGCCGGCCCTGCGAAATTCACCATGCGGTTGCACTCCGTGCGGCCCGCCAGCTCGCTCGCGTCCTTGCGCGAGGGCCCTTCCACCAGGATGCGCTGCACCGTCCCCACGCGCTCCTCGCTGATGCGGCGCATGTTGGCGTCGATCGTGCCCTGCACTTCCTGCAGGCGTTTCAGCTTCACCGCATGCGGCGTGTCGTCGTGCAGCGCGGCGGCGGGTGTGCCGGGCCGCGGGCTGAAGATGAAGCTGAAGCTGTTGTCGAAGCCCACGTCGTGGATGAGCTTCATCAGCTTCGCATGGTCCTCGTCCGTCTCGCCGGGAAAGCCGACGATGAAGTCGCTGGACATGGCCATGTCCGGGCGGACGGCGCGCAGCTTGCGCACGGTGCTCTTGTATTCCATCGCGGTGTAGCCGCGCTTCATCGCCATCAGCACGCGGTCGCTGCCGTGCTGCACGGGCAGGTGCAGGTGGCTCACGAGTTTCGGGACCTTCGCATACGCGTCGATCAGGCGCTGCGTGAATTCGTTCGGGTGGCTCGTGGTGTAGCGGATGCGCTCGATGCCTGGGATGTCCGCGATGTACTCGATGAGCATCGCGAAGTCGGCGATCTCCGCCGTGTCGCCCATCTTGCCGCGGTAGGCATTGACGTTCTGCCCGAGCAGCGTCACTTCCTTCACGCCCTGGTCGGCCAGCCCCGCGACTTCGACGAGGACGTCCTCGAAGGGACGCGAGACCTCTTCGCCGCGCGTATACGGCACCACGCAATAGCTGCAGTACTTCGAGCAGCCTTCCATGATGCTCACGAAGGCGGTCGCGCCGTCGACGCGCGCGGGCGGCAGGTGGTCGAACTTCTCGATCTCGGGAAAGCTGATGTCCACCTGCGGGCGGCGCTGCTCGCCGCGCTGCCGCAGCAGCTCGGGCAACCGGTGCAGCGTCTGCGGGCCGAACACGACGTCGACGTAGGGCGCGCGCTCGATGATCGCCGTGCCCTCCTGGCTCGCGACGCAGCCGCCGACGCCGATCAGCACGCCCTTTTCCTTCAGGTGCTTCACGCGGCCGAGGTCGCTGAAGACCTTCTCCTGCGCCTTCTCGCGCACGGAACAGGTGTTGAAGAGGATGAGGTCCGCTTCCTCGACGTCCTGCGTCGCTTCGTAGCCTTGCGCGGCGTGCATCACGTCCACCATCTTGTCCGAGTCGTACTCGTTCATCTGGCAGCCGAAGGTCTTGATAAAGACTTTTCTAGAGCTCATGGCCTGCTCCTTCAGCGGCGCAGGCCGAAGATGATCGACAGCAGCTCGTAGAAGCGCAGGTAGCCGTCCGAGCTGCCGCCCGCATAAGCGCCGCCGAGCTTGGCGTATTCGTCCGCGGAGAGGATCCACACCTCGTGCACAAGGCCGGCGGCGTCGCGGCGGTACACCACGGGAAGCGTCTTGCCCACGAGGCCGCCGGAAAGCGCGAGCATGTTGTTCAGGTCGCGGATGCGGGAGCCCGGCGACAGCCTGTCGGGCTTGCCGTCGATGGTGATCTGCGGCGGCGCGACGACGACCATCTTGCCGAGGACGACGTCCTTGGGCGCTTCGCGGATGATCCCCTGCGCCGCGGCGAGGGTGGAGGAAAGGGCGAGGAACAAGCCTGCCAGGACAGCGAACGCTGCCCAGGCCCGGCTTCGCAAGCAGCGATTCATGGTGTCAATCCAGAGGCTGTGAATGAAGGGGTGAGCCGAGATTTTACCCGCGCCCCTGCTTTCGAGGCACTAAACTGCACGATCCTGAAGTTGAGGAGTTGCGCATGAACATCGCGGACGGCTTTGCCGACGTCTCCCGTTTCGTCACCCTGCGCCGTGACATCCACGCCCATCCCGAACTCGGCTTCGAGGAGCACCGCACCTCCAGGATCGTCGCGCAGCTGCTGCGCGAATGGGGTGTGGAAGTGCACGAGGGCGTGGCCGGCACGGGCGTCGTCGGCGTGCTGCGCGGCCGCCCCGGCCCCCACACGATCGGCCTGCGCGCCGACCTCGACGCGCTGCCGCTGCAGGAGGAAAACCACTTCCCCCATCGCTCGCAGCACGACGGCCGCATGCATGCGTGCGGGCACGACGGGCACACGACGATGCTGCTGGCCGCGGCATGGCACCTCTCGCGGGAGCGCGACTTCGCGGGCACCGTGAACTTCATCTTCCAGCCCGCCGAGGAGATGGGCAAGGCCGGCGCGCTCAAGATGATGCAGGACGGGCTCTTCGAGCGCTTTCCCTGCGAGGCCGTGTTCGCGCTGCACAACTTCGCGATCAGCGGCGTCGGCAACTTCGCGCTGAACCACGGGGCCCTCATGGCATCGAGCAACACCTGGCGCGTGACGATCACCGGGCGGGGCACGCATGCGTCGATGCCGCACACGGGCATCGACCCGGTTGGTGCGACCATCGACCTCGCGCAGCAACTGCAGACGCTGGTCGCGCGCGTCGTCGATTCTCGCGAGCGCGCCCTGCTGGCCGTGACGCAGATCCAGGGCTCCGACGCGCCCAATGTCATCCCCGACAAGGCCTGGGTCGGCGGCACGGTGCGCACCTTCTCGGTGGAAGCGCTGGACGCCATCGAAGCCGGGCTCCGGCAGCTGGCCGAACACATCGCGCAGGCGCACCGCTGCACGGCGGAGGTGATGTTCCGCCGCGCCTCGCCGCCGGTGGTGAACCACGAAAAGGAAGCGCGCTTCGCGGCGAACGTCATGCGCGAGGTGGTGGGCGACGAGCGCGTGGACGAGAATTTCCCCGCGGTGATGGGCGCCGAGGACTTCGCGCACATGCTGCGGGCCAAGCCGGGCTGCTACGCCTTCATCGGCAACGGCGATGGTGGCCACCGCCTGCCGGACCACGGCGCCGGGCCGTGCATCATCCACAACACCTCGTTCGATTTCAACGACGAGATCATTCCCATCGGCGCCAGCTATTTCGTTCGGCTGGCGCAGCGCTGGCTCGCACAACCCTGACAGGAGTTCCCATGAAGTTCCGCGGTATCCGCTCCCTTGGCCTCGCCTTCGCCCTGGCACTTGCCGCGGCCGGCCCCGCGCTCGCGCAGCGGGTGATCCACATCATCGTGCCCTTCGGGCCGGGCGCGGTGCAGGACACCATCGCGCGCACCTTCAACAACGAGCTCGGCAAGGAGCTCAACGCGTCGGTGATCGTCGAGAACCGCGCGGGGGCGGGCGGCACGATCGGCACGGCGATGGTCGCGAAGGCCGCGCCCGACGGCAACACGCTGGTGCTCGCCGCCGCGAGCCACACGCTGGCCGGCCACATGTATTCCAAGCTCGGCTACGACCCGATCAAGGATTTCGTCGGCGTGACCTACCTCGGCAACTCCGGATACGTCATCGCCACCGCGGGCAACGTGCCGGTCAGCAACCTCGCCGACTTCGTCAAGCTGGTGAAGTCCAAGCCGAACGAGCTCAATTACGCGTCCGCGGGCAACGGCAGTGCGACGCACCTAGGCATGGCGTCCTTCCTCGCCAAGGCCGGCCTGCAGATGCAGCACATCCCGATGAAGTCCACCGGCGATGCGGTGAACGAGACGCTCGCGGGCCGCGTGCAGGGCGTGGTGCCCGCGGTCATCGGCGTCGTGCCGTTCAAGCAGGATGCGCGCATCAAGCTGCTGGCCTACACCGGCACCCAGCGCTCGCGCTTCCTGCCCGAGCTGCCCACGGTCGCGGAAGCCGGCGTGCCGGGCTACAAATTCGATTCGTGGATCGGCCTGCTCGCCCCCGCCGCGACGCCGAAGGCCGAAGTGGAGCGCATCAACGCCGCGATGGCGAAGGTGCTCGCCGACCCGGCGGTGAAGCAGCGTTTCGACAACCTCGGCGTCGAAATGGGCCCGATGAGCAGCGACGACTTCCAGAAGCTGCTGCGCGCCGACTGGGATGTGGCCGCGCAGATCGTGAAGGCCTCCGGCGCGAAAGTGGAGTAGCGGGCGGCTTCAGCGCTCCGCGGCGGGTGTTTCCCAGGAGTGCGCCCAGTAGCTCACCGTGAGCGATTTGGGAAAGAAGGAGAGCACGGACTTCCGGTCGAGCACCCGCTGGTCCCGCAGCAGGGGCTTGCGAAAGAACTGCTGGTGGATCCGGTCGTTCCAGTCGAGGGGGAAGAAGACATTGCCCGGCACCGTCACGACCCGGCCCGGGCCCGTGTCGGCTTGCTGGTGGGCGGGAAGGCGGGCCTGCACGGCCGCGATGCGCGCCGCGACGGAAGGGTCCGCCCCGCGCACTTCCCACAGCTGGTGCGCCTGGCGCAAAAGCGCTGGGCCGGTGGCGAATTCGGGGCGCCTGCGCGCGAGGGTCGCCGGGTCTTGCAGCAGCGACATCACCAGCAACCAGAAGGGCTGCCGCGGCCGGGAGAGCATCACGGCGTTGGGGAGGGATTGCGCGAAGTCGGGGTTGGCCCCCATGCGTCCCAGCACGACATCGCCGTGGCCCAGCACGCCGTCGAGCGGACGCAGGCATTCGGTGTCCATGTCCGCGTAGATCCCCCCGAAGTGGTAGAGGAAGAAGTAGCGCACGGCGTCGGCGCGGTAGATCTCCGCGGGATACGCGTCGTAGGTGGGCAGGAACCAGGCGTAGTGGTCCGCGATGAACCGCCGGTTGTCCGCGTCGTCCCAGAGCCGGTGCTCGTAGCCCGGGTTCTGTTCGCGGAACGTGCGCGACCAGTAGGCGAAGTTCGCCGGGATGTCGGTGGTCGACTTCCAGGTCTGGAAGATGAGTGGGGGGATGCTCATCCGTGCATCTTGCGGCAAGACTTCGTCTGGATCGCGGATACCATGGGATCGATTTTCCAATACCGATGGCGTCGCCACACCAGGAATGAACATGTCGGCAGGCCACGCGCACCACGATCACGATCACGGCCATGATCATGATCATGATCATGGGCACGACCACGGCGTCGCGGAAAGCCCGTGGCGCCTGGCCCTCGCGCTGGCCCTGGCGATTGCCGCCGAGGCGGTGGAGTTCGCCGGGCTGGAAGGCCCGCCCTGGAAATCCGCGACCTTCGGCCTGGCGGTCGTCGCGATCTACCTGTCGGGGGTCGATGTCTACAGGTTGGGCATCCGGGCCCTGCTGCACTTCAAGCTCAACATCAATGCGCTGATGTCCGTGGCGGTGACGGGCGCACTGGCGATCGGCCAGTGGCCGGAGGCCGCGATGGTGATGGCGCTGTATTCCATTGCCGAGCTCATCGAAGCGAAGGCGGCGGACCGCGCGCGCAACGCCATCCAGGGCCTGCTCGCGCTGTCGCCGGCGGAGGCCGACGCGTTGCAGGCCGACGGGACGTGGAAGGCGGTGCCGGCTGCCGACGTCTCCAAGGGCGCCGTGCTGCGCATCCGGCCGGGCGAGCGCGTGCCGCTCGACGGCGTGGTCACCAGGGGGAACAGTGCCATCAACCAGGCGCCCGTCACCGGCGAGAGCATCCCGGTGGACAAGGCCCCCGGGGATCCGGTCTTCGCAGGCACGATCAACGAAACGGCCGAGCTGGAATTGCGGGTGACGGCGGTCTCGGCCGACACCACGCTCGCGCGGATCATCCACGCCGTCGAAGCGGCGCAGGCCACGCGCGCGCCGACACAGCGCTTCGTCGACCGGTTCGCTTCCTTCTACACGCCGGCCGTGTTCCTCTTCGCCGTGGCGGTCGCGCTGCTGACGCCGTTCCTCATGCAGCTCACCTGGCTGGAAGCGTTGTACAAGGCGCTCGTGCTGCTGGTGGTCGCCTGTCCGTGTGCGCTCGTGATCTCCACGCCGGTGACGGTGGTCAGCGGTCTCGCCGCTGCCGCGCGCCGCGGCATCCTGATCAAGGGGGGCACCTACCTGGAAGAAGCGCGCACCCTCAAGGCGGTGGCGCTGGACAAGACCGGCACGGTGACGCAAGGCAAGCCGGAACTCGTCGAATGGCGGACCTGGGGCGGCGCGGATGAAGCATCCGTCAGGCAGATGGCCGCGAGCCTCGCGTCGCGTTCGGACCACCCCGTCTCCCAGGCGATCTCCGCGGGGCTGAAGACCGGCGCGCGCGAGGTGACGTCGTTCCAGGCCATCCCAGGCAAGGGCGTGAGCGGCACCGTCGATGGCCGGGCGCTCACGCTGGCCAACCACGGCCTCATCCACGAGCGCGGCCAATGCACCGCCGAGCTGGAGGCGGTGCTGGGCCGGCACGAGCTGCAGGGCCGCACCGTGACCTTGCTGGCCGGCGAGTCCGGCGTGCTGGCGATCTTCGCCGTCGCGGACACGATCCGCGAGTCCTCGCGCCAGGCCGTCGCCGACCTGAAATCACTGGGCGTGACGCCGGTGATGCTCACCGGCGACAACCTTGCCACCGCGCAGTCGATCGCCCGCGCGGCGGGCATCGAGGACGCCCGGGGCGAGCTGCTGCCCGAGGCCAAGCTGCAGGCGATCGAGGAAATGCAGCGACGCTACGGCCCGACCGGCATGGCGGGCGACGGCATCAACGACGCTCCGGCGCTGGCGCAGGCCGACATCGGCTTCGCGATGGGCGGCGCCGGCACCGACATCGCGATGGAGACCGCCGACGTCGTGATCATGAACGACAACCTCCAGCGCGTGGCCGAAACCATCCGCCTGTCGCGCCGCACGCATGCCGTGCTGTGGCAGAACATCACGCTGGCGCTGGGCATCAAGGCCGTGTTCTTCGTCATGGCGGTGTTCGGCAGCGCGACCATGTGGATGGCCGTGTTCGCGGACATGGGTGCGACGCTGCTGGTGGTGGGAAACGGGCTGCGGCTGATGCGCGGGGTCCCGGAAAAAGTCGAAACCCCTGCTGAGTCAATGACTTAGCAGGGGTTCAGGTGTTGGTGGCGCTTCACGGATTCGAACCGCGGACCTGTGGATTATGATTCCATCGCTCTAACCGACTGAGCTAAAGCGCCGAGCCCACGATTATAGCCAAACGGCCGTTATTGGTGCTTGAACTGGGCCTTGCGCTTGTTCACGAACGCATCCATGCCTTCCTTCTGGTCCGTGGTGGCGAACAGGGCGTGGAACATCCTGCGCTCGAACATCACGCCGTCGGCCAGGCCGGTCTCGAAGGAGCGGTTCACCGACTCCTTGGCAGCCATCACCGCGATCTGCGAATAGTCGCAGATCATCAGGGCGGCGCCGAGCGTTTCCTCCATCAATTTGTCCAGCGGCACGACGCGGCTCGCGAGGCCGCAGCTCTCGGCCTCGGTCGCATCGATCATGCGGCCGGTGAGCGCCATGTCCATCGCCTTGGACTTGCCGACGGAGCGCGGCAGGCGCTGCGTGCCGCCCGCGCCGGGGATGATGCCCAGCTTGATTTCCGGCTGGCCGAACTTCGCGTTGTCCGCGGCGATGATGAAGTCGCACATCATCGCGAGTTCGCAGCCGCCGCCCAGGCAAAAGCCGCTGACCGCCGCGATCACGGGCTTGCGCACCGAGCGGATCGTCTCCCAGTTGCGCGTGATGTAGTCGCCCTTGTAGACGTCGGCGAAGGTGTAGGTCGCCATCGCGCCGATGTCCGCGCCGGCCGCGAAGGCCTTCTCGCTGCCGGTGACGATCATGCAGCCGATGGCCTCGTCGGCATCGAACGCCCTGAGCGCGGCGCCGAGTTCATCCATCAGCTGGTTGTTGAGCGCGTTGAGTTGCTTGGGCCGGTTCAGCGTGACGATGCCGACCTTGCCGCCTTCGGTGCGAACTTCGACCAGTTCGTAGGCCATGATTGAATCTCCTGAGTGGACCGCGCCACTATACCCAAGGAAAACGTTACCCGACCGCTCGGTCGGTCAATGATAGAGTGCCCTTCCAGGAGACCGACATGACCGAAGAGACTGCCAAAACCGTCCTTTACGAGAAGCGCGGCGCCGTCGCGCTCGTCACCCTCAACCGCCCCCAGGCGCTCAACAGTTTCACACGGCAGATGCACCGCGAACTGTGGTCCGCGCTCGATGCCGCCGAGGCGGATGCGTCGATCCGCGCGATGGTGATCACGGGCGCGGGCCGCGGATTCTGCGCGGGCGCCGATCTTTCGGAGTTCGATTTCGCGCCGGGACCGGATCTCGTGAAGCGCGCCGACCCGGGCCCGGTGATCGAGCAGGCCTTCAACCCCACGGTGCGCAAGTTGCAGGCGCTGCGCATGCCCACGATCGCCGCCGTCAACGGCGTCGCGGCCGGGGCGGGGGCATCGCTCGCGATGACCTGCGACCTCGCCGTCGCGGCGTCCAGCGCATCCTTCGTGCAGGCCTTCAGCAGAATCGGCCTCGTGCCCGACGCGGGCGGCACCTGGTTCCTCATCAAGAAGCTGGGCCTCGCACGCGCGATGGGCGCGGCGATGCTCGGCGACAAGCTGGCCGCGAAGGACGCCAAGGAGTGGGGAATGATCTGGGACGTCGCGCCCGAGGGCGAGGACTGCGTCGAGGCGGCGATGAAGCTCGCGCAGCGGCTGGCGGCGATGCCGACGAAGGCGCTCGTCGCGACGCGCCACCTGTTGCGCGCCGCTGCCTCCAACGACCTGGACAAGCAGCTCGATGCAGAACGGGACATGCAGTCGGCGCTCGGCAGGACCCACGATTACATCGAGGGCGTCTCCGCGTTCCTCGCGAAGCGTCCCGCGGTCTTCAAGGGCGAATGATGGCGGCGCAGGATCTTGCCTCGCGCGTGGGCGATGCGATGTTCGCGGCGGACCGCGCGAGCCGCGAGTTCATGGGCATGGAGCTCGTCGCCTGCGAAGCCGGACGCGCGGTGATGCGCATGACCGTGCGCGAGCCGATGCTCAATGGGCATCTCATCTGCCACGGCGGGTTGATCTTCACGCTGGCCGATTCGACTTTCGCGTTCGCGTGCAACAGCCGCAACCAGGTGACGGTGGCGGCGGGATGCAGCATCGAGTTCCTCAAGCCCGGGCAGCTCGGCGACGTGCTGACCTGCGAAGGCGTGGAGCGCGTGCTGCAGGGCCGCCATGGCATCTACGACATGACGGTCACGAACCAGGCCGGCGAGGTGGTCGCGGTGTTTCGGGGCAAGAGCACCCAGATCAAGGGACAAGTGATTCCGGAGGGAGCATGAAGTCATTTCCGCTCGAGCCGATCGAGAAGGCGGGTGTGGACGAGCTGCGCGCGCTGCAGCTCAAGCGATTGAAGTCGACCTTGCGCCATGCGTACCGCAACTCTCCCGCGTACCGCAGGAAGTTCGATGCGGCGGGCGTGCATCCGGACGACTGCCGCTCGCTCGGCGACCTCGCCAAGTTTCCCTTCACCACCAAGCACGACCTGCGCGAGCACTACCCCTTCGGCATGTTCGCGGTGCCGCGCGAGCAGTGCGTGCGCATCCATGCGTCGAGCGGCACGACAGGCAAACCGACGGTGGTCGGCTACACGAGGAACGACATCGACACCTGGTCGCACGTGATGGCGCGCAGCCTGCGCGCGAGCGGCGCGCGGCCCGGCGAGCTCGTGCACGTGAGCTACGGCTACGGCCTGTTCACCGGCGGGCTGGGCGCGCATTACGGCGCGGAGAAGCTGGGCCTGACCGTCGTGCCTTTCGGCGGCGGGCAGACGGAGCGGCAGGTGCAACTCATCGCCGATTTCAAGCCGGACATCATCATGGTGACGCCCAGCTACATGCTGGCGATCGCGGACGAATTCGAGCGGCAGGGCCTGGACCCCGCGAAGAGCAGCCTGCGCCTGGGCATCTTCGGCGCGGAGCCCTGGACCAACGACATGCGCACGGCCATCGAGCAGCGCATGGGGATCGAGGCGGTGGACATCTACGGCCTGTCGGAAGTGATGGGTCCCGGCGTGGCCAACGAATGCGTGGAAACGAAGGACGGCCCGACGATCTGGGAGGACCATTTCTATCCCGAGATCGTCGATCCCGACACCGGGGAGCCGGTGGCCGACGGCGAGCTGGGCGAGCTGGTCTTCACCAGCCTCACCAAGGAAGCGCTGCCCATCATCCGCTACCGCACGCGCGACCTCACGCGCCTGCTGCCCGGCACCGCGCGCACCATGCGCCGCATGGAGAAGATCACCGGCCGCAGCGACGACATGATGATCGTGCGCGGCGTGAACGTGTTCCCCTCGCAGATCGAGGAATTGATCCTCAAGCGCATGGAGTTGGCGCCGCACTACCTGTGCATCCTCACGCGCGACGGTCCGATGGACGCACTGACGGTGGCTGTCGAAGTGCGGCACGACGTGGCGCACGAATCCCACGCCGCGCGCGAGGCGGCGCGCCTGCTCGCGCACGAAATCAAGACCTACATCGGGACCACGGCGCAGGTAGAACTGCGCGCCGCGGGCGGCATCGAGCGCAGCCTGGGCAAGGCCAAGCGGGTGTTGGACCAGCGGCCGCGTACCTGACCGCGGCGGTCAGCAGATTCACAGCGGATTGACAGATCGAAGGCGTACGCTCCGGTGGCACCACCACCTGGAGACACCATGCAACGCCGTCACCTTCTGCAAGCCCTCGCCGCCGGCGCGGCGCTGCCGGGATTCTCGTTCGCGCAGGACAAATACCCGTCCAAGCCCATCACCCTCATCTGCCCCTATTCCGCGGGCGGCAACGCCGACCAGCGTTCGCGCCAGATCGGCCGCTTCATTTCCACGGCGCTCGGCCAGCCGGTGCTCGTCGACAACAAGCCGGGCGCGGGCGGCAACATCGGCACCGACGCGGTGGCGAAAGCCAGGCCCGACGGCTACATCATCGGCATGGGCAACTTCGCGCCGCTCGCGGTGAATCCCACGATGTTTGCCAAGATGAACTTCGACCCGGCAAAGGACCTCGCGCCGGTCTGCCTGATCGAGCGGGGCCCGCTCGTGCTGATGGTGAACCCGAAGTCGCCTTTCAAGTCGGTGCAGGATGTCATCGCGTTCGCGAAGGCGAACCCGGGCAAGCTCTCGTTCGCATCGGGCGGCCTCGGCGGCTCGCACCACCTGTCCGCGGAGCTGTTCAAGTCGATCTCCGGCCTCTTCATCACGCACATCCCCTACAAGGGCGGCGCCCCCGCGACGACGGACCTGATGGGTGGCCAGGTCGACATGATGTTCGAGCAGATGTACGCGGCGGCGCCCTCCATCCGCGCGGGCAAGCTGCGCGCCCTGGCGATCACGAGCAAGGCGCGCTCGCCGCTGTTCCCGGACCTTCCCACGATGGCGGAATCCGGCGTGCCCGGCTTCGAGGTGCAGAACTGGCAGGGCCTCATCGCGCCCGCCGGCACGCCGCCCGCCATCATCAAGCTGCTGAACGAGACCACGAACAAGGCGCTCGCCGACCCCGCGATCCGCGAGCAGATGCTGGGGCAGGGCAACGAGATCGGCGGCGGCACGCCCGAACAGTTCGCCGCCCTCATCAAGTCCGAGGCCGCGAAGTGGGGCAAGCTCGTGAAGACCGCGGGCATCAAGCCCGAATGAGGCGCTGCTAACGCTGCTCGATCTTGTCCACGAGGAGGTCGACGAAGGTCTCTTCGCCCATCGTCACCTTGATGCGCACGGGCAGGTATTGCAGGCTCGGCGCGAACCACATCTCCGCGGTGATGTTGCCGCGCGGATTGGCGAGCGGGCGGGGCTTGAGGTGGAATGCTTCGATGTTGCCGAGTCCCGGCGTGCGCAGGGTCTCGCGCTCCACCACGTCGTAGGTCCACAGGTCCACGCCGCCCGGTCGGGCGAGCCATACGCCCACGCTGCGACCGACCTGGAGCGGCTCCGCCCCGCTCGCGAAGCGGTGGCTCAATTCCACGAACTGGCTCGCCGTGTCCTGCGCGCCGGGCGGACGGGGCATGGTGCGGCCATCGTTCAGGACGATGGTGTCCTCGCCGAGCCGGGCGCTGCGCGGGCTGCTGCCGCGCACTTCCTCGTAGATGCGTGGATATAGGCCCTGGGCCGTCACCTCGCCCTGGCTGGTGAGCACCAGGTGCGCGAGCAGCGTCACGCTGATGTCGATCCTGGTCTCGTACTTGTCGTCCTTGCGCAGCCATTGCACGTGCGCGCGTCCGTGCAGTTCGCCGCTTCGGTATTGGCCTCCAAGGCGGTAACTGAGGCGCGTATCGACGGGCCAGCTGTCCAGGTTCGCCGCGACGGATGCGGACGCCGCGGACGCCGGCGGCTGCGGCGCGCTGGCGGCTTGCGCGACGACGGGCGCGACGACGGGCGCGGGCGCGGGGGGTTCGGTGAAAGGCGGCTTCTCGGCCGGCGGCTCGGCAAGAGACGCGGCTGGCGGGGAAGATGCCGGGGGTTCCGGAGGTTTCGCCGCCAGCGCGACGGCCCGCGCGGCGACGTGCCTTGCTTTCGGCCTGGCGGGAGCGTGCTCGCGCGGGGGCGGTGGCGCCGGCGCCGCGCTTTGCTGCAGCAGCCTCGTGAACATCGGCCTCGGCATCGCATGCAGCAACGGCGAGGCTTCCATCTCCCGCGCCAGCCACCGCAGCGCAGCCATGTGCAACAGCAGGACGACGACGAGCAGCGCCGCCAGGCGCGCCCCGATGGTTTTCAGGCGTGCTGCGCCAACCATGGCTGGGCCTTGGCCGCATCGCGCAGCACCAGCCGCCAGGTGGTCGCGGACGTGGAGAGCGCCAGTTCCAGCCGCAGCATGCGGCGGTCGCGCGAGACCAGCGCCGTCACCTTCCTGTGGTTGCCGGCATACAGCAGCAGGTCATCGAGCTTGGCCATGCGCCAGCCTTGCCCCGCGACCTCGACGCCCAGCCACTCGTCCCCGGCGGCAAAGCCTGCCTGCTCCGCCGCGCCGCCGCGCAGCACGGTCTTGATCGCGACGCCTGAGTTCTCCGTGGTGCGCAGGCCCAGGCGCTGCTGCAGCTGCGACGGGTCCTCCAGCACGGCGATGCCATGCGTCTTGAGCAATTCCTCCAGCGGCAGCTCCTTCGTGCCGTGGATCCAGGCGGCGATCTCGCGCGTGAACGCACGGCCGCCCAGCTCCTTGAGCACTGCGGCGAAGTCCGCCTCCGTCATCGGGCCGGCCTTGCAGCGCACCCACAGGGCGCGCATCACCTCGTCGAGTGTCGTGTTCCCTTCGGATCGCAGCGTGAGGTCGAAGCACAGCGCCACCAGCGCACCCTTGGTGTAGTAGCTCACGGTGGCGTTGGCCGTGTTCTCGTCCTGGCGGTAGTACTTCACCCATGCGTCGAAGCTCGCCTGCGCGACGGCCTGCACTTCGCGGCCCGGGGTCTGCAGCACCTGGTTGATCGTCTTGTTCAGCAGCTTCACGTACGTCGCGTCGTCGATCAGGCCGCCGCGGCGCAGCAGCAGGTCGTCGTAGTAGCTCGTGAAGCCCTCGAAGAACCACAGCAGCTGCGTGTAGTTCTCCGCGCCATAGTCGTAATGCGTGAATTCCGCGGGCCGCAGGCGCTTCACGTTCCAGGTGTGGAAGTATTCGTGGCTGATCAGACCCTGCAGGGTGACGTAGCCGTCGCTGTTGCGCGTCTCGCCCAGGCGCGGCAGGTCGCGCCGCGATGCGATGAGCGCCGTGGAGTTGCGGTGCTCCAGGCCGCCATAGCCATCGTCCACCACGTTGAGCATGAAGAGGTAGTTCTTGAACGGCGGCTTCTTGCGGTCATGCCAGAAGCGGATCTCCGTCTCGCAGATCTTGTGCAGGTCCGCCGTGAAACGGGCCGTGTCGAAGGACTCGCTCGCACCCGCGACGACGATCCGGTGGGGCACGCCGGCCGCCTTGAATTCCGCGCTCCAGAAGTTGCCCATCTCCACGGGGCAGTCGGCGAGCTCGTCGTAGTCGGCGGCCAGGTAGATGCCGAAGCCGCGCTTGCCCACCTTGTGCGGCGCGAGGCCGGTGGCGGCTTCCCACTGCGCGATCGCCTTGCCCGGCACGAGCTCGAGCGAGTGCACCACGCCCTCCTGCCCATGCACCTTCAGGCACAGGCTGGTGGCGTTGAAGAAGCCCCGGCGCGTGTCCAGCCAGGCCGTGCGCACGGAATTGTCGAAGGCGTAGACCTCGTAGGTGAGGACGAGCGGGCTGCTGGGCACGCATTCGACCTGCCAGCTGCACTTGTCCAGCTGCTGCACCCCGACGGCCCGCCCGCCCTGGCGCGCCGCCAGCTTCTGCAGGTTCTTCGAGAATTCACGCACCAGGTAGCTGCCGGGGATCCACACCGGCAGCGACACGCGCTGCTGCGCGGCGGGCTGGTCGATGCTGAGGGTGATGCGGTAGAGGTGCGCGTGCAGGTCGGCCGCTTCGACGCGGTACTGCACGCTGGCGCTGCGGGGGGATGGGGTGGTCACTGCTTGATTTGTGCGAGTAGCTTTTCCATGTCCGTGGCGCGCAGTGCGCCCGGGACCCGGGTGCCGTCCGCGAAGATCATGGTCGGGGTGGAATTGATGCCGTAGCGCCGGCCGAATTCGACGTTGCGCGTGAGCGCCGAGGTGTCGCAGTCGGCGGCGGGCGGGCGCTGGTCGCGCACCATCCAGTTCAGCCAGGCCCGGCCCCTGTCCTTCGCGCACCAGTGGTGGGCCGACTTGACTTCCGAGTCCGGCCCGAGGATGGGGTAGAGGAACATGTAGACGGTGACGTTGTTCACCTTCTGCAGGTCGCGCTCGAAGAGCTTGCAGTAGCCGCAGTTCGGGTCTTCGAACACCGCGAGCTTGCGCTTGCCGTCCCCGCGGACGATGGTGAAGGCATCCTGCAGCGGCAGCTGGTCGAACGCGACCTGCTGCAGCTTCTCCTGGCGCTCCTCCGTGAGGTTGCGTTTCGACCGGGTCTCGATCAGGCTGCCCTGCATCAGGTAGTCGCCGTTGGCGTCGGTGTAGTACACCTCCGAGCCGATGCGGATCTCGAAGATGCCGGGAATCTGCGTCTTGCCGATCTCGTCGATCTTGCCGAGCCGCGGCAGCCGCTCCGCGAGGTTCCTGCGTATCGCCGCGTCGTCCGCCCACGCTCCCCCGGCGAGTCCTAGGAGGGTGAGGGCCGCGAGGGCGGCGAATCGGGACAACTTCATTTCGGCTTCCAGTACTTCACGTTCAAAGGCGGCCCATGGCGCGCCGGACGACCCAGTCTTTCATGGGCCCGCTGCGGTCGAAGCCGCTCATGCCCCAGTTGCGCACGCTCGCCCACGGCTCGGCCTGCTGCGCGAAGAGCTGCTGCAACCCGTCGGTCGCGGCGCCCATCGCCAGCACGTCCGCCTTGCGGGCCCGCTCGTAGCGGCGCAGCAACTTCATGTCCGCGGCGCTTCGCCACGGTTCGCGGGTCTGCATCACCCGCGCGAGTTCGCGCGCATCCGCGAGGCCGAGGTTGAGGCCCTGGCCCGCCAGCGGGTGCACCGTATGCGCGGCGTCTCCCGCAAGCACCCAGCCCGGGCCGCACCAGCGGTCCGCCGTGGCCAGCTGCAGGGGCCACGACGCCCGCTCCCCTTCCAGCTTCAGCCGGCCCAGCGCAAAGTGGCTCGCGGCTTCCAGGCGGGCCTCGAACGCCGCTGCGTCCTCGCTCGCCGCCTCCCCCGCCTTCGGCTCCTGGAGGGACCACACGACGGCCACGGAGTTCCCGCCTTCGCCGCCGAGCGGCAGCATCGCGAGGATGTCTCCGCCTGCGAACCACTGCCGCGCGACCTGGCCGTGGGGGACTTCGCATCGCACCCGCGCCGCGATGGCGCGCTGCGGATAGGGCGTCACGCTGTAGGCGACCCCGTATTCGTCGCGCGTGGCACTCGCACGGCCTTCGCAGATGGCGGTCAGGGTCGCCGGCTGAGGTGCGTCGAGCCATTGCACGAGCGGCTGGTAGCGCAGCGCATCGCCGAGACGCTCCTGCAGGGCCTGCACGTCCACGATCCATGCGAGCGCGGTGGCGCCCTGGGAGCGCGCGTCGAACCGGACCTCGCCGCCGTCGTCGCCGTGGACGTGCATCGCGCGCACCGCCGTGGCATGCGGCTCGTCGGGCCAGGCGCGCAAGGTCTCCAGCAGGTCTTTCGACGCGGCATTGAGCGCATAGGCCCGGATGTCGCTCGCCGCGCCGCCCACGGGCCCGGGTTGCCGCACGAGGCCGACGTGAAGGCGCTCACGTGCGAGCGCGAGGGCCAGCGTACGGCCCACGACACCGGCTCCGCGGATACAGACATCGAGGGCTTGCGGCATGGAGGGATTGTAAGGAGCGGGGCGCGGCACAATGTCGCCCATGAGCCAAGCCCCTGCAGAGGTGACCGCGCGAGTCGCCCGCCTGTTCATCTATCCCGTCAAGTCCTGCGCCGGCGTGGAGGTGTCCGAGGCGCTCCTGACCGAAACCGGCTTCGACCTCGATCGCGCCTGGATGGCGGTGGATGCCGAAGGCGACTTCGTGAGCCAGCGCCAGTTGCCGCGCATGTCGCTCATCCATCCGCAGGTGAAGCACTCGGAGGTCGTGCTGCGCGCGCCGGGGATGCTGGCCCTGCACCTGCGTATCGACACGGTGGAGGAGCCCGCGACGGTGCGCGTGTGGGACGACGTCGTCCCGGCGTTCGACATGGGGGATCTCGCGGCGCAATGGTTCAGCGATTTCCTCGGGCAGAAGCTGCGGCTGGTGCGCTTCGACCCGGAGCATCGCCGCCTGTCGAACATGAAATGGACGCAGGGCGTCGAGGCGCCGAACCAGTTCGGGGACGGCTTCCCGCTGCTCGTGGCGAGCGAGGCATCCCTGCAAGAGCTCAACCGCCGGCTCGAGGCGAAGGGCCACGCGCCGGTGGGCATCGAGCGGTTCCGCCCGAACATCGTGCTCTCGGGCATCGAGGCGCATGACGAAGACCGCCTGGGCGACATCCGCATCGCGGCGTCCGGCGGCGACGTCGTGCTGCGTCCGGTGAAGCCATGCGGGCGTTGCCCGATCCCCGACATCGATCCCGGGACCGCGCAGAGCAGCCCGGAGGTCGGCGATACCTTGCGGGACTACCGCAGGAACGAGATCCTGGGCGGCGCGATCAGCTTCGCGATGAACGCGATCGCGATCGAGGGCATCGACCGGGTGGTGAAAACCGGCCAGCCCGTGACGTCCAGCTGGCGCTTCGATTGAGCGCACGCCCCGCCGGGGCAAGGGCCATCGCATACACTTTCGGGTTCGATTGTCGGAAAGTGCCATGAGCTTGAAGTGCGGGATCGTCGGGTTGCCCAACGTGGGGAAGTCGACCTTGTTCAATGCGTTGACCAAGGCGGGCATCGCCGCGGAAAACTACCCTTTCTGCACGATCGAGCCCAACGTCGGCATCGTCGAGCTGCCCGACCCGAGGCTGGCCCAGCTCGCCGATATCGTCAAGCCCGAGCGCATCGTGCCCGCCATTGTCGAGTTCGTCGACATCGCGGGGCTGGTGGCCGGCGCGAGCAAGGGCGAGGGGCTCGGCAACCAGTTCCTCGCGCACATCCGCGAGACCGACGCCACCGTGAACGTGGTGCGCTGCTTCGACGACGAGAACGTGATCCACGTCAACGGCAAGGTCGACCCGATCTCGGACATCGAGGTGATCCAGACCGAGCTGTGCCTCGCGGACCTCGGCACGGTCGACAAGGCGCTGCACCGCCACCAGAAGACCGCACGCTCGGGCGACAAGGAAGCCGCCAAGCTGGTGGCGATCCTCGAAAAGTGCCAGAAGGCGCTCAACGAAGGCAAGCCGGTGCGCGCGCTGTCGTTCACCAAGGAAGAGATGCCGATCGTCAGGTCCTTCTGCCTCATCACCGCCAAGCCGGCGATGTTCGTGGGCAACGTCGACGAGAAGGGCTTCGAGAACAACCCCTACCTCGACCGCCTGCGCGAGTACGCCGCCGCACAGAACGCGCCCGTCGTCGCCATCTGCGCGAAGATGGAAGCCGAGATGGCCGACATGAGCGACGAGGACAAGCAGATGTTCCTCGCGGAGATCGGCCAGGAGGAACCGGGCCTGAACCGTCTCATCCGCGCGGCGTTCAAGCTGCTGGGCCTGCAGACCTACTTCACCGCGGGCGTGAAGGAAGTGCGCGCGTGGACGATTCACGTGGGCGATACCGGGCCGCAGGCCGCGGGCGTGATCCACACCGACTTCGAGCGCGGCTACATCCGCGCGCAGACCATCGCGTTCGACGACTACATCGCCTTCAAGGGCGAGCAGGGCGCGAAGGACGCGGGCAAGATGCGCAGCGAAGGCAAGGAATACGTCGTCAAGGACGGCGACGTGATGAATTTCCTCTTCAACGTCTGAGCGGCGCCGTTTCGGCCTCTACGAAGGCCAGAGGTACAGCAGCACGGGCGTCATGATGAGGTAGCGCGTGAACTTGCCGACCAGCATGTAGCCGAGGCAGGGCCAGAAGGGCAGCTTCAGCCAGCCCGCGACCGCGCACAGCGGATCGCCCACGATGGGGAGCCACGCGAGCAGGCACGCCTTGGGGCCCATGCGCTCGAGCCAGTCGATCGCCTTCACGTGCGCCTTCGAATGCGAGTACTTGTCCACCACGCGGTGCGCACCGTAGCCCATCCACCAGTCCACTGCGCCGCCCAGCGTGTTGCCGGCAGTGGCCACGACGATCGCGCTCCAGAAGAGATCGGGATTGAGCTTGAGCAGCCCGAAGAGCGCCGGCTCGGAGCCGACAGGCAGCAGCGTCGCCGAGATGAATGCGGCGACGAACAGCGTGCTCAGCCCGTACTTCGGCAGGGCCAGCAACGACAGCATCGGTTCGAGCCACTCCATTGCACAGGCAGTATAGGGATGCAAGCGCGGCGAACCTGTAGGCGCATACGCAGTTTTTGATTTCAGGCGCTGAAATCCGGCGGGCATACAATCGTGCCTCATTTTTCAGCAGCCCCGTTTCCCCGCTCCTCCTCCCGCCATGCACATCGGTCCCTATCTTTTGGCGAACAACCTGTTCGCGGCGCCGATGGCGGGCGTGACGGACCGGCCGTTCCGCCAGTTGTGCCGGCGCCTCGGCGCGGGTTACGCGGTGAGCGAGATGGTCACGTCGCGGCGCGACCTGTGGAACACGCTCAAGACCTCGCGCCGCGCGAATCACGATGGCGAACCCGGCCCCATCGCGGTCCAGATCGCCGGCACCGACGCGCAGATGATGGCCGAGGCGGCGGCATACAACGTCGATCGCGGCGCGCAGATCATCGACATCAATATGGGCTGCCCCGCGAAGAAGGTGTGCAACAAGTGGGCGGGTTCCGCGCTGATGCAGGACGAGCCGCTCGCGATCTCGATCGCCCGGGCGGTCGTCGAGGCGTGCGCGCCGCACGGTGTGCCCGTGACCCTGAAGATGCGCACGGGCTGGAGCCTGGAGCATCGCAATGCGGTGCGGCTCGCTCGCGCTTTCGAGGACGTGGGCGTGCGGATGCTGACGGTGCACGGCCGCACGCGTGAGCAGGGGTACCGCGGGCAGGCGGAGTACGACACGATTGCGGCGGTCAAGCGCGCGGTGCGCGTGCCGGTGGTCGCGAACGGTGATGTGGATTCGCCGGAGAAGGCGCGCGACGTGCTGGCCGCGACAGGCGCGGACGCGGTCATGATCGGGCGCGCGGCGCAGGGACGGCCCTGGATCTTCCGCGAAATTGCCCACTTCCTCGCGACGGGCACCCACCTCGCACCGCCTCTCGTCGCGGAGGTGAAGCGGCTGCTGCTCGAACACCTGCAGGACCACTACACGCTCTACGGCGAGTTCACCGGCGTGCGCAGCGCGCGCAAGCACATCGCCTGGTACGTGCACACCCTCCCTGGCGCGGCGGACTTCCGCGCGGGAATGAATTCGATCGAGGATTGCGGCGCCCAGCTGGAAGCGGTCGCGCGATTCTTCGACGAACTGGGCAGCGGGATGGATCGCATACCCGCGACGCCGGCACGCGTCGATTGCGGCGGCGAACAAGAAGCAGTGGAAGTGGACGCATGAGCAAGAAACATATCGAAGAGTGCGTGCGGGCGAGCCTGGAGGGCTACTTCCGGGACCTGCGCGGCACCGAGCCGGACCGCATGTACGAGATGCTGGTCAAGGTGGTGGAGAAGCCGTTGCTGGAAGTGGTGATGGCCAAGGCGGAGCAGAACCAGTCCAAGGCCGCGGAGTGGCTCGGGCTCAACCGCAACACCCTGCGAAAGAAGCTCGTCGAACACCGGTTACTCAAGTAAAGACATCGCGGGGCAAATCCTCAATCTATGCAAGCACTCATCTCCGTCTCCGACAAGACCGGCATCGTCGAATTCGCCCAGGCGCTGCATGCGCTCGGCATCCGGCTCATCTCCACGGGGGGCACCGCCAAACTGCTTGCGGATGCGGGCCTGCCTGTCACGGAAGTCGCGCAACTCACCGGCTTTCCCGAGATGCTGGACGGCCGCGTGAAGACGCTGCACCCGAAAGTCCACGGCGGGCTGCTCGCGCGGCGCGACCTGCCCGAGCACGTCGCGGCGCTCAAGGCGCACGGCATCGAGACGATCGACCTGCTCGTCGTCAACCTCTACCCCTTCGAGGAGACGGTGGCCAAACCCGGCTGCACGCTGGAGGACGCGATCGAGAACATCGACATCGGCGGGCCGGCGATGGTGCGCTCGGCCGCCAAGAACTGGAAGGACGTCGGCGTGCTGACCGATGCGTCGCAGTACGCCGGCGTGCTCGAGGAGCTGAAGTCGTCGGGGAAGCTGTCCGACAAGACGCGGTTTGCGCTGTCGGTCGCCGCATTCAACCGCATCAGCAACTACGACGGTGCGATCAGCGATTACCTCTCCAGCATCCAGGAAGGCGGCGAGCGCACGGTCTTCCCGGCGCAGGCGAACGGGCGTTTCGTGAAGCTGCAGGACCTGCGCTACGGCGAGAACCCGCACCAGCAGGCCGCGTTCTATCGCGACCTGCACCCGGCTCCGGGTTCGCTCGTGACCGCGCAGCAGCTGCAGGGCAAGGAGCTTTCCTACAACAACATCGCCGACGCCGACGCCGCCTGGGAATGCGTGAAGGGCTTCAGCGAAACGGCCTGCGTGATCGTCAAGCACGCGAACCCCTGCGGGGTGGCCACCGGCAAGGACGCGCACGATGCGTACGCCAGGGCGCTCAAGACCGACCCGACCTCCGCATTCGGCGGCATCATCGCCTTCAACCGCACGGTGGACGGTGCGGCGGCGCAGGCGGTCGCCAGGCAGTTCGTCGAGGTGCTGATGGCGCCGGACTTCACGCCGGAGGCGCTCGAGTTCTTCAAGAGCAAGGTGAACGTGCGCATCCTCAGGATCGCGCTGCCGCCGGGCGGCGCGTCGGACTGGGACAACGGACGCAACGCCATGGACATCAAGCGCGTCGGCTCGGGTCTCCTGATGCAGACCGCGGACAACCGCGAAATGACGCTCGGCGAATTGAAGGTGGTGACCAAGAAGCAGCCCACGCCGGCGCAGTTGCAGGACCTGCTCTTCGCCTGGAAGGTGGCGAAATTCGTGAAGTCCAATGCGATCGTGTTCTGCAAGGACGGGATGACGATGGGCGTCGGGGCGGGGCAGATGAGCCGGCTCGACTCGGCGCGCATCGCGAGCATCAAGGCCCAGGCGGCGGGACTGTCGCTTCAGGGTACGGCCGCGGCCAGCGACGCGTTCTTCCCGTTCCGTGACGGCCTGGACGTGATCGTGGATGCGGGCGCGGCCTGCGTGATCCAGCCGGGCGGCAGCATGCGGGACGCGGAAGTCATCGCCGCGGCCGACGAGCGCGGGGTCGCGATGGTGTTCTCCGGGGTGCGCCATTTCCGGCACTGAAACGCGGGGCTGCCGCCCGCGTTTGTAACTACGCGAGGGTCGCGAAGACCTCTTTGGCGGCCGAAATTGTTTCAGCGATGTCGGACGGGCTGTGGGCCGAACTTACAAATCCGGCTTCGTAGAGCGCCGGGGCGATGTAGACGCCGCGGTCCAGGAGGCCGTGGAACAGGCGATTGAAACGCGCGCCGTCGCTCGTCATGACCCGTGAATAATTCTCGGGAAGCTGGGGCAGCAGGAAAAACCCGAACATCCCGCCTTCGCAATCCGCGCTGAACGGAACGCCGTTTTCGGCCGCCGCGGCTTTCAAACCGTCCACGAGTGTGCGTGTGGACAACGCCAACTTATCAAAAAATCCCGTTTTTCGAATTTCTTTCAAAGTGGCCAAACCGCATGCCGTGGCCACCGGATTGCCCGACAAAGTGCCGGCCTGGTAGACCGGTCCAAGGGGGGCGAGCTGCTCCATCACGGACCGGGGTCCGCCGAATGCCGCGAGGGGCATTCCGCCGCCGATCACCTTCCCGAGCACCGAGAGATCGGGCGCGAAGCCGGGGATGGCGCGCGCATAAACGCCCTGCGCGCCACCCAGCGCGACGCGGAACCCCGTCATCACTTCGTCGAACACGAGCAGCGCGCCGTGCTGCGTGCACAGCTCGCGGCAGCGTTTCATGAACGGCACCTGCGCGCGCACGAAATTCATGTTGCCCGCGATCGGCTCGATCATCAGGCAGGCGAGCTCGGCGCCGTGGACCGCGAAGGCTTCTTCGAGCTGCGCGATGTTGTTGTATTCGAGGACCAGCGTGTGCAGCACGACCTCCGGCGGCACGCCGGCGCTGGTGGGATTGCCGAAGGTCGCGAGGCCCGAGCCGGCCTTCACGAGCAGCGCGTCGGCGTGGCCGTGGTAGCAGCCTTCGAACTTGATGATCTTGCTGCGCCCCGTCGCGCCGCGCGCAAGGCGGATCGCGCTCATCGCGGCCTCGGTCCCCGAGCTCACGAGGCGCACCATCTCGACCGAGGGCAGCAGGCTCGCGATCTCCTCGGCGAGCTCGATCTCGCGTTCCGTCGGCGCGCCGTAGGAGAAGCCGTCCATCACCGCTTTCTGCACCGCTTCCAGCACGGCCGGATGGCCGTGGCCGAGGATCATCGGACCCCAGGAGCCGATGTAGTCGATGTAGCGCTTGCCATTGGCATCCCAGAAGCAGCTGCCCTGCGCACGCTGCACGAAACGCGGCGTGCCGCCCACCGCGCGGAACGCGCGCACGGGCGAATTGACGCCGCCGGGGATGATGCGCCGCGCGCGCTCGAAGAGGGTCTCGTTGCGGTCAGTGTTTGGTGTCATGTGCGGGCATGTCGAAGACTTGGAGGGCCTGCGCCTCCTCGGCGCTGAGCGGTTCGGCTTCGCCTTCGGGCTGGGCCCAGAACAGGCGATCGGGGACGACGTTGCCCATGCCCGGGCGGAAGCCCGCATCGAGGCAGCGGTCGAGATAGCTCAGGGCTTCGGTCGCTGCCGCGGCGAGGTCGGACCCGCTGGCGACGAGCGCCGACAGCGCTGCGGACAGGGTGTCTCCCGCGCCCGAGAACACCGCTTCGAAACGCTCGAATTTTTCGCTGCCGAGAACGGCCTGCGGCGTCGCGAGGACGTTGTCGATGAACTGGTCGGGCAGCGGCACGCCCGTGACGAGCGTGTAGGGCACGCCCATCTCGGAGGCGGCCTTCGCGATGTCGCGCGCGGAGGGGCTCTTCTCGCTGCTCCACTCGGGCAGCAGCCAGCGCCACAGCGTGCTGTGGTTTCCCACCAACACGGTGGTCTGCGGCAGCATCAGCTCGCGAAACGCGTCGAGGTAGAGGTCGATCTGTCCCTCGTCCCACCAGGAGAGATTGGGCATGTACGCGACGAGCGGGACGTCGGAGTAATCGGCCGCGATTTCGGCGATGGTGCTGATCGCCTCGGGGCTGCCGACGAAGCCCACCTTGAACACCTGCACGGCGACGTCCTCGAGGATCGCGCGGGCCTGCTCCGCGACGGCTTCCTCATCGAACGCGAAATGATCGAATACTTCCGCGGTGTCGCGTGCGTAGGCGCCTGTTACAACGGGAAGCGCATGCGCACCCACCGACGCGATGGCCGTTACATCTGCGGCAAGGCCACCCGCGCCGCTCGGGTCGCTCGCGTTGAACACCATCACGCAAGCGGGATTGAGTTCGTCGTCCGGCGACGACTCTTCATCGGGGATGGGGGGGGTGGGGTTTGTCATAGGCCTAGATCTTCCAGCCGACGGCACGCTCGGCGGCGGTGCAGCGAAGGGCCTCGATACAATCGTTGCATTCTATTCGAAGGCCCTTTAAGCTGTGACCGAGACTAAAACCTGGATGTGTCTGATTTGCGGGTGGATTTACGACGAAGCGGACGGAGCCCCCGATCATGGCATCGCTCCCGGGACCCCATGGGCCCAGGTGCCGATGAACTGGACTTGCCCCGAGTGCGGCGCGCGCAAGGAAGATTTTGAAATGGTGCAAATTTAAGGGGTGGTGATTGTTACATCTTCGGAAGATGCCGCCCCTTCGAAGTTACAACTGAGGAGCAGCGTCAAGTGAGCACAACTGGGTTCAAGGTGCTGGTGATCGACGACAGCAACACGATCCGGCGAAGTGCGGAGATTTTCCTGAAGCAGGGCGGCCACGATGTACTGCTGGCCGAAGACGGTTTCGATGCGTTGGCGAAGGTCAACGACTACCAGCCCAACCTGATCTTCTGCGACATCCTCATGCCTCGCCTGGACGGTTACCAGACCTGCGCGATCATCAAGCGCAACGTGAAATTCGCCGCGGTTCCCGTGGTGATGCTGTCATCCAAGGATGGTGTGTTCGACAAGGCGCGAGGGCGCATGGTGGGTTCGCAGGATTACCTGACGAAGCCGTTTACGAAGGACCAGCTGCTGCAGACCGTGCAGCAGTTCGGGTCTGCGAAAGAAGGAGCGATGTGATGGCGATTAAAAAAGTCCTCGTTGTGGATGATTCCAAGACCGAGCTGATGTTCATGACGGACCTGCTGCAGAAGAACGGCCTGTCGGTGAAGACCGCGGAAAATGCGGAAGACGCGTTCCGGCGCCTGGCCGAGGAAAAGCCCGACCTGATCCTGATGGACGTGGTCATGCCCGGCCAGAACGGCTTCCAGCTCACCCGCGCCATCACGCGCGACCCGCTCTATGCGGACGTGCCGATCATCATGTGCACCAGCAAGAACCAGGAAACCGACCGGGTGTGGGGCATGCGCCAGGGCGCGCGCGACTACATCACGAAGCCGGTGGACGCGAGCGAGCTGATGGCCAAGATCAAGGCCCTGGCCTGATCCTTCCGGCGCTGTACTGACATGGCCAACCGCGAAGCCCTCCGCGAACTACAGAGCCGGCTGGCGAGCCGCCTGCAGGCGGCCCGCACCGAGGGTGTCCAGGCCTCCTGGCTGGCGGTCGAAGCCGCCGGCGCCCGCTACCTGTTCCCGCTGGCGCAGTCCGGCGAAATCTTTCCGTTCAGCAGTGCGCAGCACGTGCCCTACACCCAGGCCTGGTTCCTGGGCGTGGCGAACCTGCGCGGCGGCCTGTACGGCGTCGTCGACCTTGCCGGGTTCGTTGCCGGCCGCGCGCCGACGATGCGCTCGGACGCGACGCGCGCGGAGTCGCGGCTGGTCGCGCTCAATGCGCTGCTGGAAGTCAATTGCGCCCTGCTGATCGACCGGCTGGCGGGGCTGCGCAACCTCGATGCATTTTCGTCATCCGCCGAGCCTCCCGAGGGCTCGCCGGACTATTTCGGCAGCGGCTACACCGATGCCAACGGCGTGTATTGGCAGGAAATCAACCTGCAGGCGCTGTCCCAACAATCCGAGTTCCTGAGCATCAGCGCTTAAGTCATTCCCCAGGAAGGTTGAACCATGTCCGTCGTTGAGAAATTATTCAAGCTGTTTCCCAAGAAGTCCGCCGATGTGCCGACGGAGACTTCAGGCGAGTTGAGCCTTGCGATGCCCGACGCGTCCATCGACCCGATGATGGTGACGGGGGCGATCGAGACGTCGAGCCAGGCGCTGGGCCACGGCGAGCCGGACAGCGTGGCGCAGGAGGACTCCATCGACGCGCTCGATTCGGTCCAGGAGGCCGAGCTCGTCACCATTCCGTTCCTGGGGCGGCGATCGATCGTCGGCCACCAGCGCATCCTCTTCATCCTGCTGATCGCCTCGCTGCTGGTGCTCGCCGTCGTGGCGTACATCGCGGTGTCGCAGGCCAACAAGGTCGCCCAGCAGGTCGCGGGTACCGGCCAGTCGCTGATGCAGTCGCAGCGGCTCGCGAAATCCGTTTCGCAGGCCCTGGTGGGCAGCGCGCAGGCCTTCCCGGACGTGAAGGAAAGCTCGGAAGTGCTCGCGAAGACGGTGCGGGGCCTCAAGGCGGGCGACGAGACCTTGCGCCTGCAGGCCGTGGGCGCCGAGATGCAGGACGACGTCGACAAGATCGCGCCGCTCATGGAGCGCGCCGAGAAGAACGCCCAGACCGTGATGGGCCAGCAGAAGATTCTCACGCAGGTGGGCAACGCGCTGCGCACCATCAACCGGCAGTCGTCCGACCTGCTGGAAATCGCGGAGACGGTGTCGTCCCTCAAGCTGCAGCAGAACGCCGCGCCGGCCGAGATCTCCGCCGCCGGCCAGCTGGTGATGTTGACGCAGCGTATCGGCAAGTCGGCCAACGAATTCCTGACGATGGAAGGCGTGTCGCCCGAAGCCGTGTTCCTGCTGGGCAAGGACTTGAACTCCTTCAAGGAAATCGCACAGGGCCTGCTGGACGGCAGCCCGGAGCTGCGCCTCGCCGGCTCCAAGGACCCGCAGACGCGTGAGCGCCTCGAGGCCCTGATGAAGCTCTACGAGCAGACCCGCACGCAGGCCGGCGCCATCCTGGGCAACCTGCAGGGTCTGGTGTCCGCCCGTGAAGCGCAGTCCGCGATCATCTCGGACAGCGAACCGCTGCGCCGTTCGCTGGAAGACCTGCAGGGCAAACTGTCCGCCCAGACCGGCCTCGGTTTCGGCGCGCTGGTCGCGCTCGGTATCGCGGCGCTGTTCGCGATTGCCTGTTCCATCGGCCTTGCCTACGTGCAGCTGCAGGACAGCCGCAAGCGCCAGACGGTGGCCGAAGCGCAGCGGCAGGAAGCCGAGCACCAGGAGCAGGAAGCCAAACGCGTCAACGACGCCAACCAGGCGGCCATTTTGCGGTTGATGAACGAATTGCAGACGGTGGCCGAAGGCGACCTGACGCAGGAAGCGACCGTGACGGAAGACATCACGGGCGCCATCGCCGACTCGGTGAACTACACGGTGGAAGAGCTGCGCCAGCTGGTGGGCAGCGTGCAGACCACGGCAACCAAGGTGGCGCAGACGACGGCACAGGTGGAAAGCACGTCCACCGAACTCCTCGCGGCATCGACCGAGCAGCTGCGTGAAATTCGCGAAACCGGCCAGTCGGTGCTCGACATGGCCGGCCGAATCAACCAGGTGTCCGGCCAGGCGCAGGAATCCGCCCAGGTGGCGCGCCAATCGCTGATGGCTGCGGAGTCCGGCCTGCAGGCCGTGCAGAACGCCATCGGCGGCATGAACTCCATCCGTGACCAGATCCAGGAAACGTCCAAGCGGATCAAGCGGCTGGGTGAATCGTCCCAGGAGATCGGTGAAATCACGGAGCTGATTTCGGACATTACCGAACAGACGAACGTGCTGGCACTGAACGCCGCCATCCAGGCCGCATCGGCCGGTGAGGCCGGACGAGGCTTCTCGGTGGTGGCCGAAGAAGTGCAGCGCCTGGCCGAGCGTTCCGCCGACGCGACGCGCCAGATCTCGGCGCTGGTGAAGGCGATTCAGACCGACACGCAGGACGCCGTGGCCGCCATGGAGCGCTCCACGCAGGGCGTGGTGGAAGGGGCCAAGCTGTCCGACAACGCGGGTACCGCGCTGACCGAGATCGACCAGGTGTCGCGACGCCTTGCCGACCTCATCGAACAGATTTCCGCATCCGCCTCCAAGGAAGCCGAATCCGCGAACGTGGTGGCAGGCAACATCCAGCACATCTTCGCGGTGACCGAACAGACCGGAGAGGGTACGCGTTCCACGGCGCAGCAGGTCCGCGAGTTGTCGCGGATGGCCGAGGAGCTGCGCCAGTCGGTCTCGCGGTTCAAGATTGCCTGAGCCCCTCACCCACCCCCGAAGCGCCAGCAGCGCCTCTCCTTCTCGCAAAGCATCACGGGTGAGTCATGGAAGCAGCTACCGACATTGATCTCGCAACCAACGACCTCGGGCCCCTGGCCTGGGTTTTGGACGAACTGCGCAAGTCGCTCGACTCTGCATCGGCGGCATTGCGCCGCTTCGTGCGCGACACGGCGATGGCGCGCGGGACCGACATGGCGTCGGTGGACGGCGGACACCTGCGCATCGCGCGCCAGCAACTGCACCAAGCGGTGGGCGCCCTGGAAATGGTGGGCCTCGGTGCCCCGGCGCACATGCTGCGCTGCATGGAAGCCGCGGTGCAGAAGTTCGTCGAGCATCCCGAGCAGTGCAGCGAAGCCGCGTCGGCGAAGGTCGAGCGCGCCGGCTTTGCGCTGACCGAATACCTGGAGAGCGTGCTGCTGGGCAAGGCGGCCTCCTCCGTCGCGCTGTTCCCGCAATACAAGGACGTGCAGGAACTGGCCGGCTCCGACCGCATCCATCCGGCCGATTTGTGGAGCATGGAGTGGCGCTGGAACGATCCGCAGAGTCCGGCGGTCGCCGAAGTGCGCGTGTACGACCCGGCGGTGCGCTCGCGCATGGACCAGTCGGTCCTGAAGCTGGTGAAGACGGGCGACGCGGAAGCTGCGAGTGAGCTCACCAACGTCAGCCTGTCGCTCGCAGCGACGCAGACCGCCCGCCAGCCGAAGATCTTCTGGAAGATCTGCGCGGCGTATTTCGAGGCCGTGGGCAAGGGCCTGCTGCCGCTCGACATCTACGTGAAGCGTGCGGGTTCCCGCGTGCTGTTGCAATACGCGTCCCTGGCCAAGGGCGAGCTCGGCGTGTCGGACCGTCTCGCGCAGGATCTCGTGTTTTTCTGCTCGCAAGCGGTGCCCAAGTCGCCCGCGGACGCCCCGGCATTGGCGGCGGTGCGGCAGGCGTGGGGCCTCGCGCGGTTCACGCCGGTCGACTATCAGACGCCGCAGTTCGGCCGCTTCGATCCCATCCTGCTGTCGCAGTCGCGCAAGCGCATTGCCGCCGCCAAGGAAACCTGGTCTGCGCTGTCCGGCGGCGACGTGACGAAGCTCAAGGGACTGGCCGACCAGTTCCAGCTGGTGAGCGATTCGCTCGTCAAGCTCTATCCGCCCAGCGCGCCCTTGGCGCAGGCGCTCACGCAGGTCGTCGATTCCATCGTCCGGACGGCGCGTGCCCCGGGGCCCGAACTCGCCATGGAAGTCGCCACCGCAGTGCTGTACCTCGAGGCGGCTTTCGAAGACCTCGACCCTGCCGACAACCAGCTGGCCGTTCGCACGGCCCGCCTCGCGGAGCGCCTGGATACGGCGCGCCAGGGCGGGCATGCCGAAGCGCTCGAGCCCTGGATGGAGGAGCTGTACCGGCGCGTCAGCGACCGGCAGACCATGGGCAGTGTGGTGGGCGAATTGCGCGGCACGCTCGGCGAACTCGAGAAACTGCTCGACCAGTTCTTCCGCAATTCCGCCGACAAGACGCCGCTGCGCGACGCGCCGGGGCACCTTTCGCAGATGCGCGGCGTGCTGTCCGTGCTCGGGCTGGATCAGGCGGCGCAAGCCGTGCTGCGGATGCGCGAGTGCGTCGAGGAAATCATCGTCACCGAAGTGGACGAACAGCAGGCCCGCGCGGCCGGCACGTTCGACAAACTCGGCAACAACCTGGGCGCTCTCGGTTTCCTGATCGACATGCTCAATTACCAGCCTTCGCTCGCGAAGAAGCTGTTCGTATACGACGACTCGAGCGGCGAACTGCGTCCCCTCATGGGCCGTACCGGCGAGCACGCGCCGGAGCACACCGAGGAGCCCGACGACCTGTCCAGCGAATTGCAGGCCCTGACCAGCATGCCGGAGCCGGAGTCGCGCGAAGAGCTCACGGCCAAGCTCGACTCGATCGCCGCGCATGCGGTCCTCGCGGACCAGTCCGGCATCGCGCAGACCGCGCGCGAGGCGTCCGCCGCCGTGACGGCGCACGATTCGACCGCCACGGCAGCCGCGCTCAACTCGCTCGCGGCCGCGGCGCAGCCCGTTGCACCGCCGCCGGTGGCCGCGCCCGCCGAGTCGGGTTTCGAGGAAGACGACTTGCGCGACATCTTCCTGGAGGAAGCGCGCGAGGTGGTGCAGAACGGCCTGGCGGCCATCCACGCACTTGCGGCCGCGCCCGCGGACGTCGGCGAGCTCACTACCTTGCGCCGCGCCTTCCATACGCTCAAGGGCAGTTCGCGCATGGTGGGCTTGAACGAATACGGCGAGGCGGCGTGGTCCATGGAACAGGTGCTCAATACCTGGCTTGCCGACCAGAAGCCCGCCAACGACAACCTGCGCACGCTCGCAGGGGACGCCATGCGCGGCTTCGCGCGCTGGACCGAGGACATTGCCACCAACAGTGACGGCGCCTGGAAGTCCGCGCAATTCCGCGGGCCCGCGGATGCACTGCGCACCGAGCAGCGGCTCGTGGCGCTGGTGCTTCCGGGTGAAGAGCCCGTTGCGCAACCTGCCGAGCCGGCAGCCGAAGCGCCGCAAGCCCAGGTCAACTTCGAAGCTACCGCCGCGTTCGAACCCGCAGCGGCAGAGCCGGAGCCGGAATCGGAGCCGTCGGTTCCCGCCATGGTCGAATTGCCGTCGATGGATCTGCCGACGGCCGAGGCGACTCGCGAAAGCCCGATCGAAGCAGTCGCCGAGACGCCCGCGTCCGCGCCGGCGGTGCCCGAACTGGAACTGCCGGCCGATTTCTCGCTGGAGCTGGAACCGGCCGCTGTCGCCGGCCCGGCTACCGTCGAGTTGCCGGCTCCCGCGGAAATTGAAGGCATCGACTTCGACAGCCTCGCGGCCATTTCCGGCCCGGCGCAGGCAGCGCAGGAAGTCGTGGCCGAAGCTTCCCCCGGACCTGCGTTGGATGCGGACCTTGATTTTTCGTTCGAGGAAGCCGCAGCGGCCACCGAGCCGGAGGAGATCTCGCTCGCCGAATTCGAACTGCTGGCGGCCCAGCCCCTGGCCGCAGCGACCGAGGCACCGGCCGGGCAGCAGCCGGAACCGCAGCCCGAGCCCGAGCCTGAACCCGTGGTCGAGCCGCCGGACGAAGTGCCCGATGACGTTCGCGAACCGATCGACGAACAGGTGAAGGTCATCGGCAACCTGCGCATCGGCATCCCGCTGTACAACGTCTACCTCAACGAGGCCGACGAGTGGTCGCGCCGCCTGGCCACCGAGGTGACCGAGTGGTCCCTCGAATTGAGCCATCCCGTGCTCGACTCGACGGTCGGCCTCGCGCACGCGCTGGCGGGGAGCTCGGCGACGGTCGGCTTCCATGCGCTGTCCGACATCGCGCGCGCGCTGGAAAGCGCGCTCGTCCACACGCAGTCACTCGCTTTCGGCCTCCCGCAGCATGGGAAGGCCTTCACCGAAGCGGCCGAGGAAATCCGGCGCCTGTTGCACCAGTTCGCTGCCGGCTTCCTGAAGGAGCCCGATGCGGGCGTGATCTCGTCGCTGGTCGCGTTGAAGGACCTGGACGTTCCGCTGCGCACGGATGCGGCGGAAGAAGAAGAGCTTTCCGATTTCGGCGGCCTGGAAGCGCCCGTGTCGGCGCCGCAGGCCCTCCCGGAGGTTGCTGAGGCGGTGGCTCCGGTGGTCGCGGCGCCTGTCGTGGCCACTCCGGTGGCGCAGGCTCCTGTTGTCCAGGCGCCAGCCCCGACCGTTGCGCCGGCCTTCATTCCGCCCGTGATGCCGGAAGTCGCGCAGGCGCGCCCCGCGCGCCTGGTCGAAGACTTCTCGCAGGACCAGGACCAGATCGACATCGAGGACGCCGTCGACCCGGATCTCTTCCCGATCTTCGAGGAAGAAGCGGCCGAGCTGCTGCCGCAGCTGGGCGGCGCCCTGCGCCAATGGTCCGCGCGGCCCGACAACCGCAGTGCGCGCGACGAAGTGCTTCGCGCCCTGCACACGCTCAAGGGCAGTGCCCGGCTGGCCGGCGCGCTGCGCCTGGGTGAGCGTGCTCACCGCATGGAGTCGGAGATCGAATCCATCGGCTCCGAGAATGCGGCAGCGACCGATCTCGAAGGGTTGCTGCATCGCTTCGACGAAATGCAGGGCAATTTCGACGCGATGCGTGCAACGGGCGGCCTGCCCGTGACGATGGACGATGCGCAGCCCGCACCGGCGGCGCCGGAATCTGCCTCGGGTGCGCCGGCAATGGAAGACATGGCGCCCGTCGCGGCACCCGCCGCGGATGCACCGCCGTCGAGGGCGTTGATCGCACGGCCGGTGACGACCAACCTCGTGCAGCAGCGCGCCGCCGCCAACCAGGCGGTGCGCGTCCGCTCCCAGTTGCTCGACCGCCTGGTGAACCAGGCCGGCGAAGTGATGATCACGCGTTCGCGCCTGGAGGCGGAACTGCGGCAGCTGCGCGGTTCGCTGACCGACCTCACGGGCAACCTGGACCGCCTGCGCTCGCAGCTGCGGGACATCGAGCTGCAAGCCGAATCGCAGATGCAGTCGCGCCTGGCGCAGGCCAAGGACTCGGCGGCAGGCTTCGACCCGCTGGAATTCGACCGCTTCACGCGCGTGCAGGAGTTGACCCGCATGATGGCCGAGTCGGTGAACGACGTGGCCACGGTGCAGCGCAACCTGCAGCGCACGGTCGAATCGACGGAAGACGACCTCATCGCCCAGGCCCGCCAGACGCGCGAGTTGCAGCGCGACCTGCTGCGCACGCGCATGGTGGAATTCGAAGGCATCTCCGACCGCCTGTATCGCGTGATCCGCCTGGCCTCCAAGGAAACGGGCAAGCAGGTGAAGCTGGACATCACCGGCGGCTCCATCGAAATGGACCGGGGCGTGCTGGACCGCATGACACCCGCCTTCGAGCACCTGCTGCGCAACTGCGTCGCGCACGGCATCGAGGAACCTTCGGTGCGTGCCGCGGCGGGCAAGGACCCCTCGGGCACGATCCTGATTCACCTGGCGCAGGAAGGCAACGACGTCTCCGTGGAATTCCGCGACGACGGCGGCGGCCTCGACCTGGCGCGTATCCGCGCCAAGGCCATGCAGCAGGGCCTGATCACGCCCGGCCAGGAGCTGTCCGATGCGGACGCCGCGAACCTGATTTTCACGCCCGGTTTCTCCACGGCCACGGCCGTGACCGAACTCGCGGGACGTGGCATCGGCATGGACGTCGTGCGTTCCGAGGTCAACGCGCTGGGCGGGCGCATCGAGACGAACACCGCAACCGGCAAGGGCACGAGCTTCAAGCTGGTGCTGCCGCTGACCACCGCGGTGACCCAGGTGGTGATGATTCGCAGCGGCACGTCTTCGATCGGCGTGCCGGCCAACGTGGTGGAGGTGGTGCGGCGCGCGCCCGCCAAGGACGTGGAGCAGGCCTACAACACCGGCTTCTACGAAATGGGCGGCGAGCAGATTCCGTTCTACTGGTCGGGCGCGCTGCTTCAGGCGTCCCAGCGCAGTGTGGAGCCGCAGACCAAGACGCTCCCTGTCGTGGTCTTCCGAAGCGCGGCGCAGCGTGTCGCACTGCACGTGGACGAAGTGCTGGGCAACCAGGAAGTCGTGGTGAAGAACCTCGGTCCGCAGCTGGCCCGCCTGCCCGGCCTCGCCGGCATGTCCGTGCTGGCATCCGGCGCGGTCGTCCTGATCTACAACCCTGTCGCTTTGACAGCGGTCTATGGCGAACAGGCGCGGCTCATGAGCGCAGATCATGCGCAACCGCACATGCTCGAAAAGCTGGCGGCCGGAACGCCGACCGCGCCCGCTGTCCCGGCTGCGCCGGTGATCCCGCTCATCCTGGTGGTCGACGATTCGATCACGGTGCGCCGTGTCACGCAGCGCCTGCTGGCGCGCGAAGGCTACCGGGTGGCCATGGCCGCCGACGGTTTGCAGGCACTGGAGCGTCTCGCGGAAGAAAAGCCGACAGTGGTGCTTTCGGACATCGAGATGCCGCGCATGGACGGCTTCGACCTCGCACGGAACATCCGGGCGGACGAGCGCCTGAAGGACCTGCCGATCATCATGATCACCTCACGCATCGCCGAGAAGCATCGCGAGCACGCAAGGGAGTTGGGCGTCGATCACTACCTGGGCAAGCCGTACTCGGAAGAGGAACTGCTGAGCCTGGTCAAGCACTACTGCGCGCAGACGATCGCGGCGTGATCGCCGGCGTCTTGACGACGGCGTAGCGCTCCAGCGTCCTGGTCCGCGCCGCATCGTGATCCACGATGGGGTGCGGATAGTCCCGTCCCAACACCACGCCTGCCTGCGAGAGTTCGGCCGCGCTTGCCGTCCATGGCGCGTGCAGTGCATCGCCGGAGAGCGCCGCGAGTTGCGGAAGGTATCGCCGGATGAACCTGCCCTCCGGATCGAATTTCCGGCTCTGCGACAACGGATTGAAAATGCGGAAGTAGGGCTGCGCGTCGCAACCGCTCGACGACGCCCATTGCCAGCCCCCGTTGTTCGATGCGAGTTCGTAGTCGTTCAGGTGCAGGGCGAAGTAGCGCTCGCCACGGCGCCAGTCGATCCCCAGGTCCTTGCACAGGAAACTCGCGACCACCATGCGCAGGCGGTTGTGCATGTACCCGGTGCTGTTGATCTGCGCCATGGCGGCGTCCACCAGGGGATAGCCCGTGCGGCCTTCGCACCAGGCGGCGAGGAGCCCCTCTGCCGCGACCCCGTCCTCCCATTCGATCGCGTCGTATGCGGGCTTGAAGCTGCGGGATTCGCCGCCGGGCCCGGCCACGTGCGGGAAGTTGGCCAGCACCTGCGCATAGAAGTCGCGCCAGATCAGCTCGCTCAGCCAGGTGGCGGCGCCTTCATCGCCTGCCAGCGCTGCAGCGTGGGCGCGCCGTGCGAGTGCACGGATGGAAATGGTGCCGAAGCGAAGGTGGATGCCGAGATAGCTCGGTCCCTTCACCGACGGAAAGTCCCGCGTCCGGCCATACGCGCTCATGCGCGGCTCGAACACGGCGAAGAGGCGCTGCGCTCCGCGCTCGCCCGGCGCGATGCCCAGCGCACCAAGGTTGGTGCGCTGGAATCCCAGGTCCGTGAGCGGCGGCACCCCCGCGCGCGTCGCCGGCGGACGCGCTGCCAGTCGCGACGCATGCGCCTCCATCCGGTGGGCCGCGAGGTCCCCGGCCGTGACCTTCGCCAACCAGGCGTTCCTGTACGGCGTGAACACCGAGTAGGGCGCGCCGGCCTGCGTCAGCAGTTCCTTCCGCTCGAACACCACGTGGTCCTTGAAGGTGTGCAAGCCGATGCGTTGGGCGGCAAGCGCAGTCCGCACTGCGGCGTCGCGCGCGAGCGAGGCGGGCTCATCGTCGTGGTTGGCGAACACGGCGTCCACGCCAAGCTGCCGCGCCAATGCGGGCACCGCGTCCTTCGCGCCGGCGTGCAGCACGATGAGCCCGCCTTCGGCCCCGCCCGACAACTCGCGCAACGAGGCGTCCAGTTCGTCCACGGACTCGCGGATGAATTCCACCCGCCGGTCCGCGCGCGGCAGGCCCGCGAGGATGTTCGTATCGAACACGAAAACGCAATGAACCACGGCGCAGGAAGCCAGTGCGCGGGAGAGTGCGTGGTTGTCGTGCACGCGAAGGTCGCGTCGAAACCACATGACGCCGGCAGCATAAAGGGTTTGCATGGGAGGCCCGGCACGGCAGGCGGGGCGGAGCTAAAATGGGGATCATGCCCGCCGATGCCGACCCGATCAACCTGACGCATCACTTCCTGATTGCGATGCCCGGGATGGAAGACGAGGCTTTCGCGAAGAGCGTGGTCTATCTGTGCGAGCACAGCTCGCGCGGGGCCCTCGGCCTCGTGATCAACAAGCCCAGCGATATCGACCTGCGCAAGCTCTTCGACAAGGTCGAATTGCCGCTGGGCCGCGACGACCTCGCGCGCACCCCCGTGTTCCAGGGCGGTCCCGTCCAGACCGAGCGCGGCTTCGTCCTGCATGAAGCGGTGTTCGCATCCCAGGACGAGAAGACCGAACCCGTCTACGCCTCCACGATGACGATTCCCGGCGGCCTCGAGATGACCACCTCGAAGGACGTGCTCGAGGCCCTGGCGACCGGTGCTGGGCCCCGCAAGGTGCTCATCTCGCTCGGATATTCGGCCTGGGGCGAGGGCCAGCTCGAATCCGAGCTGCTCGAAAACAGCTGGCTGACGGTTGGAGCGGACCTCTCGGTGATCTTCGACACGCCGGTGGAGCAGCGCTATGCCAAGGCGCTGTCCCTGCTGGGGCTCGAGGCCTGGATGCTGTCTCCGGACGCGGGGCACGCATGAGCACCGGGGTGCTCGACGTCCCCCCTCACTTCCAAACCTTTCTCGCTTTCGATTTCGGGGCCCGCCGCACCGGCGTGGCCGTCGGCAATCGCATGCTGCGCACGGCCACGCCGCAGCCCACGATCCGCGCCGACGCCGCGCAGGCACGGCTGGAGCAGGCCGAGGCGCGTGTCGCTCAGTGGCAGCCGGATGCTGTGGTGGTGGGCGTGCCCTTCCATCCCGACGGCGCGAGCCACGACAATACGGCCCGGGCGAAGAAATTCGCGCGCCAGCTGCGCGGCCGGCTGAAGCAGCCCGTCTACGAAGTCGACGAGCGCTACAGCACCACCGAAGCGCTGGCGCAGGGAGCGGCCGATGCCGATGCCGGGGCGGCCTGCGTGATCCTCGAACAATTTCTCAGGAGCCTCTCATGAGCAATCTGGTGCTCGACGCCGAAGCGCTCTATCGCGAACTGCTGGCCGGCGTCAGGTCCATGCGCACCGGCGACGCGAAGCTGGTCGGCATCACCTCGGGCGGCGCCTGGCTGGCGGAACGCCTGCACCGCGACCTCGCGCTGCCGGGCGCCGTCGGCATCATCTCGTCGGCGATGCACCGCGACGACTTCGCCCAGCGCGGGATGACCGGCGCGGGCCGGCAGACGCAGCTGGACTTCGACGTGAACGGCGCCAGCATCATCCTGCTCGACGACGTGCTGTACACCGGGCGCACGATCCGGGCGGTCATCAACGAACTCTTCGACTACGGCCGGCCCGCTTCCGTGAAGCTTGCGGTGCTGGTGGATCGCGGCGGCCGCGAGTTGCCGCTGCAGCCCGACTTCGCGGCAGCGCGGGTGTCGGTGCCCACGAACCAGTCGCTCGCCCTCGCCCGCGACGAGGCGGGCAAGTTCAGTTTCAAGGTGGAAGGCTGATCACCTCATGCTCTACAAGCGAAACCCGCAACTCAACAAACACGGCGAACTCGTCCACCTGCTGTCGGTGGAAGGGCTGCCACGCGACATCGTCACGCACATCCTCGACACCGCCGCGAGCTTCGTGAGCGTGAGCGACCGCGAGGTGAAGAAAGTGCCGCTGCTGCGCGGCAAGAGCGTCTTCAACCTCTTCTTCGAAAACTCCACGCGCACGCGCACGACCTTCGAGATCGCGGCGACGCGCCTGTCGGCCGACGTGATCAACCTCGACATCGCGCGCTCGTCGGCGTCCAAGGGCGAATCGCTGCTCGACACGATCGCCAACCTCTCCGCGATGGCGGCGGACCTCTTCGTGGTGCGGCACAGCGAGTCGGGCGCGCCCTACCTGATCGCGCAGCATGTCGCGCCGCACGTCCATGTGATCAACGCCGGCGACGGCCGCCACGCGCACCCCACGCAGGGGCTGCTGGACATGTACACGATCCGGCACTACAAGAAAGACTTCTCCAATCTCACCGTCGCCATCGTGGGCGACGTGCTGCATTCGCGCGTCGCGCGCTCGGACATCCATGCGCTCACGACGCTCGGCTGCGCGGAAGTGCGCGTCGTCGGGCCCAAGACGCTCGTGCCCGCCGACATGGCGCAGATGGGCGTGAAGGTCTTCCACACGCTGGAAGAAGGCATCGCCGGCTGCGACGTGGTCATCATGCTGCGGCTGCAGAACGAGCGGATGAGCGGCGCGCTCCTGCCTTCGTCGCAGGAATTCTTCAAATGCTACGGCCTCACCGCCGAGAAGCTGCGCCACGCCAAGCCCGACGCGATCGTGATGCACCCGGGGCCGATCAACCGCGGCGTGGAGATCGATTCCGCCGTGGTGGATGGCAAGCAGAGCGTGATCCTGCCGCAGGTCACCTTCGGCATCGCGGTGCGCATGGCGGTGATGAGCATCGTCGCGGGGAACGAAGCATGAAAATCCTGATCCGAAACGGCCGCGTGATCGACCCGGCCACCAACCGCGACGAAATCTGCGACGTCGCGATCGCCGCGGGCCGCATCGTGTCGATCGGTGCGACGCCCGCAGGATTCGCGCCGAGCAAGACCATCGACGCGAAAGGCTGCATCGTCGCGCCGGGCCTCGTCGACCTGGCCGCCCGCCTGCGCGAGCCGGGCCATGAACACGAAGGCATGCTGGAAAGCGAGATGGCCGCGGCGGTCGCCGGGGGCGTGACGAGTCTGGTCTGCCCGCCCGACACCGAGCCCGTGCTCGACGAGCCGGGGCTGGTCGAGATGCTGAAGTTCCGCTCGGAGAAGCTGCACCAGGCGCGTGTGTTTCCGCTGGGCGCGCTGACGCGCAACCTGCAAGGCGAGACCCTGACGGAGATGGCCGAACTCACGGAAGCGGGATGCGTGGGTTTCAGCCAGGCCGACGTGCCGCTCGCCAGCACGCAGGTGATGCAGCGCGCGCTGCAGTACGCATCGACGCATGGGTACGCGGTGTGGCTGCGCCCGCAGGAGCTCTACCTGGGCAGCGGCGTGGCCGCCAGCGGGGCGCTGGCCACGCGGCTCGGCCTGTCGGGCATCCCCGTGGCCGCCGAGACGATCGCGCTGCACACCATCTTCGAGCTGATGAAAGCCACGGGCGCGCGCGTGCACCTGTGCCGCATCAGCAGCGCGGCCGGCGTCGACCTGGTGCGCCAGGCGAAGGACCAGGGGCTGCCCGTGACCTGCGATGCCAGCATCAATTCCCTGCACCTCACCGACGTGGACATCGGCTACTTCGATTCGCGGATGCGCCTGAGCCCGCCGCTGCGCCAGCAGCGCGACCGCGACGCCCTGCGCGAGGCCTTGGCCGACGGCACCATCGACGCGCTCGTGTCCGACCACACACCCGTGGACGAGGACGAGAAGACCCTGCCGTTCGCGGAAGCGGAACCCGGGGCCACGGGGCTGGAGCTGCTCCTGTCCCTGTCGTTGAAGTGGGGGCAGGAGAGCGGCGTCGGCCTCACGCGTTCGCTTGCGGTGCTCACGAGCGAGCCGGCGCGCGTGCTCGGCGGCGCACTCGGGACGCTGCATGCGAGCGTGGGCCGGCTGGTGGAGGGCGGCATCGCGGACGTCTGCGTGTTCGATCCGCAGGCGGAGTGGACGGTCACCGACGAGGCGTTGCGCAGCCAGGGCAAGCACACCCCGTTCTCGGGCTATGCCCTCCCGGGACGCGTGCGCTGCACGGTCGCCGCAGGGCAACTGGCTTTCGAGGCCCGCGCGGTGCAGCCTGCGTGAGCAGCCGATGAACGGCTTGCGCGCCGCATGGAGGCTCATGCGCGCGGTGATCCACGCGCTCCACGGTTTCGCGACCATCCTGTTCCTGTTCCCGGGCTGGGGCGATGCGCGACGCCAAGCGCGTGTGCAGTCCTGGTCCCGCGAAATGCTCGAGTGCATCGGCGTCACGCTGGAGGTGCGCGGGAACCCGCCCCGCACCGGGCCGGTGCTGCTCGCCGCGAACCACATTTCCTGGCTGGACATCCTCGTCATGCACGCGGCGCGGCATTGCCGCTTCGTCGCGAAGTCGGAGGTGCGCCACTGGCCGCTGATCGGCAGGATGGCTACCGCGGGGGGCACGCTGTACATCGAACGCGAGTCGCGTCGCGATGCGATGCGCGTGGTGCACAGGATGGCCGAGAGCCTCGGCCGCGGGGAGATCCTCGCGGTCTTCCCGGAAGGCACGACGAGCGATGGCACGACGCTGCTCCCGTTTCACGGCAACCTGATCCAGGCGGCAGTGGCCACCGGCACGCCGGTGCAACCGGTGGCGCTCCGGTTCATCGACAGGGCGAGCGGCGAGCCGAGCCTCACGCCCTGCTACATCGGGGACGACACGCTGCTCGGATCCGTGTGGAGCACCTTGAGCGGACCGCCGATCGCCGCGGTGGTGTCCTATGGCGAACCGGAATGGGCCCACGGCCGCGACCGGCGCACCTGGGCGGGCGATCTGCGGACCGTCGTCGACGACCTACGCAGGTCCTGAACCTGCTGCGTTCGTGTTGCGCGCGAACGTGACCACATGGTCCACCTCCGCGCGGATGCCGATCCATTCGCCGATCTTGTGGTCATGGTGGCTGGGCACGTGCGCGAGGACGGTCTGCCCGCCGGCCAGCCGCAGCGTGTAGAGGAACTCGGAACCGCGGAAGGCCTTGCGCACGATCTCGGCCTTCACCGGCGCGTCGTCATCGTGGACGATGTCGTCGGCGCGCAGCAGCACGTCGCAGGCGCCCGACTCGAAGGCGGTCGGCAGCGGACACTCCGCGACGTCGGCGAGATCGCCGAGGGGCGTCTGGACGATCACCTGCTCGCCTTCCTCGCGCAAGGTCGCGGGTGCGAAGACGCCGTGGCCGATGAAGTCCGCGACGAAGCGCGTCGCGGGCCGGTGATAGAGCGTGTACGCGTCGTCCCACTGGTGCAGCTTGCCCTCGTGCATCACGCCGATCACGTCTCCCGTGGCGAAGGCCTCGAGCTGGTCGTGCGTGACGAAGAGCGCGGTGGCGGTCGCCGCCTTGAGGATCGCGCGGATTTCATGGGCCAGGCGTTCGCGCAGGTCCACGTCGAGGTTGGAGAAGGGCTCGTCGAGCAGCAGCAATTGCGGTTGCGGCGCCAGCGCCCGCGCCAGCGCGACTCGCTGTTGCTGGCCGCCGGAGAGTTCGTGCGGGTGCCGCCGCTCGATGCCGCCGAGGCCCACGAGTTCCAGCACCTCCGCCACGCGGGCCGCGCGTTGTGCCCGGGGCAGGTGATGGATGCCGAAGCCGACGTTGTGGCCGACGTCGAGATGCGGAAAGAGCGCGTAGTCCTGGAAGACCATGCCGATACGCCGCGATTCCGGAGGCACATGGAGCGAGGCGCTGCCCACGACCTGGCCGCCGATGCGCACTTCGCCCGATGCGACGGGCTCCAGGCCCGCCACGGCACGAAGCAGGGTCGTCTTGCCGCAGCCCGAGGGCCCGATCAGCACGCCGATGTCGCCCGCGCGCAGCCCGAACGACACCTGGTCGACGGCCGGGCGGTCCCGGCCCGGATAACGAACACGCAGCTGCGAGACCTCGACGAACATGCATCCATTCTAGGGTGCACGATTGGCATGCCTACAATTTGGGCATGCTCGTGCGCCGGCTCCAAGACCTTGCCCTGTTGCTGCTGGCCTCGCTGCTCGTGCTGCCGGTGGCGGCGGTGCTCGTGTCGTGGCTGCAATGGGATGCGGCCAGCGCGCAGATCCTGCGCGAGATGGCGGGCACGGTTCTTCCCGGTTACGCGTGGACCAGCCTCGTGCTCTGCGTGGCGGTCGGGGCCGGCGTCGCGGTGGTGGGCGGCGGCGCGGCAGCGGCGGTGACGCTGTTCGATTTCCCGGGCCGCCGCCTCTTCGAGTGGGCCCTGTTGCTGCCGCTCGCGATGCCTGCCTACGTGGTGGCCTATGCGTACACCGACTACCTGCAGTTCAGCGGGCCGCTGCAATCGTGGCTGCGCGCGACCTTCGGATTGCAGGGCCGCGTGCTGCCGGAGGTGCGCAGCCTTGGAGGTGCGGCCCTGGTGTTCGTCTTTTCTCTCTATCCCTACGTGTACCTGCTGGCACGCACCGCATTGGGCGAGCGTGCCGGGCACCTGATGGAGGCGGCGCGGCTGTTGGGGGCGCCGCTGCGCCGCCGGTTGCGCTCGGTGGCGTTTCCGCTCGCACGCCCCGCCATCGCGGCGGGCGTGGCGCTCGCGCTCATGGAAACGCTGGCGGACTTCGGCGTCTCCAGCTACTTCGGCATCCAGACCTTCACCACGGGCATCTACAAGGCCTGGCTGTCGATGGACAACCGCATCGCGGCGGCGCAACTGGCCACCGTGCTGCTGGTGGTCGTGGCGACGTTGCTGGGCCTGGAGCGGCGCGCCCAGCAGCGCATGCGCTTTGCCGGCGGCCGGGGCGCGCGCGTCGGGTCTGCGGAAGCGCAGCCGATGCGCCTGCGCGGCCGGCATGCGGCGGCGGCATTCGCGCTGTGCACGGTGCCCGTGCTGCTCGGCTTCGTGCTGCCGGTGCTCTTCATGTTGCGGCCGCTGGCGGCCGAGTGGACGGTGCTGCCCTGGGACCGCTTCCTGCAGTGGTCCTTCAACAGTGTGCGGCTGGGTGCGATCAGCGCCGCGCTCGCCGTGGCTGCCGCGTTGCTCATGGCGTTCAGCCTGCGCCGCGCGCCCGGGGCGGTCACGCAAGGCGTCGTGCGGCTCGCCTCCTTGGGATACGCGGTGCCCGGCGCGGTGATCGTCGTGGGGTTGTTGCTGCCCACCGGCTGGCTGCAGCAGGTCGCGCCGACTTCCGGCGCGGGCGCGTGGGTCACGGCCACCGTGCTCGGCGTCGTGTGGGCGTACCTCGTGCGCTTCGTGTCGGTGGCGCTGCAATCGGTGCAAAGCGGCTACACGCGCATCCCGGCGAGCGTCGACGACAGCGCGCGCATGCTCGGCGCCGCAGGCTTCGGGCTGCTGGGGCGCGTGCACTGGCCGCTGCTGCGGCGCTCCGTGCTCGCGGCGGGTTTGCTGGTCTTCGTCGACGTGATGAAGGAACTGCCGGCGACCCTGGTGCTGCGGCCCTTCGATTCGGACACGCTCGCGGTGGTCGCCTACCAGCTCGCGCGCGACGAACGCCTGGGGGAGGCGGCCTTGCCCTCGCTCGCGCTCGTGCTGGTGGGGCTGATCCCGGTGATGCTCCTGAGCCGCGCGCTGCGGACGCGCAGCTAGCGGGTCACAGGTCGTCGGCCGGGTCCGGCCGCGAGGAGGCGGCTTTCCGAAAAACGACTTCGCCGGTGGGTACGTGCACCACGCGGATTTCCTGGCCGCAGGGGCTGGTGACGCTCTTGGCGGCCATCGCCACGGCCAGCGACTGGTCGCTGAAGAAGTATTGTCGCAAGCCCTGGACCGGCAGCAGCCGGGCTGCAATGGGATGACTGCTCTCGACGCGGAAGTCTGCGGACGTCATGGGGAACCTCGCTTCTTGTCTCGCTCTTTTTGCTTTCGATTCGCACTGCCTGATCAGCCATCGTAGTCGCGGGATTTGACATTGCAGTGACGCCCTTGCAATGCGCGCGTGACAGCTGTAACCGGGTGCGTGGCACCAATTTACGGAACGGGCGGGGAGAAGCTGTAGGACGACACCCACAAAAAATGTAGGGTGCCCCAACGGGGAAGTTTGGTACCACCGACAGGAATCGAACCTGTATCTAGCGCTTAGGAGGCGCTCGTTCTATCCATTGAACTACGGCGGCGAGCGCGCCATTGTAAAGGGGGGTGGAGGGCTACTTCGACAGCAGCCGCATCGCTTCCTCGAGCCCCTTGATAGTGAGCGGATACATACGCTGGTTCATCAGCTGCTGGATGACGCTGATGCTCTGGCGGTATTGCCAGACGCCCTGGGGCTCGGGGTTGATCCAGGCGAACTTCGGGAAGGCGTTGGTCAGGCGCTGGATCCACTCCGCGCCGGCTTCCTCGTTGTTGTACTCCACGCTGCCGCCCGGCTGCAGGATCTCGTAGGGGCTCATCGTCGCGTCGCCCACGAAGATCAGCTTGTAGTCCTTGTTGTACTTGCGGATGATGTCCCAGGTCGCGAACTTCTCGGAAAAGCGGCGCCGGTTGTTCTTCCACATGAAGTCGTACACGCAGTTGTGGAAGTAATAGAACTCCAGGTGCTTGAACTCCGCCTTCGCCGCGGAGAACATTTCCTCCACGCGGTGGATGTGCTCGTCCATCGTGCCGCCGACGTCCATCAGCAGCAGGATCTTCACGTTGTTGTGGCGCTCGGGGACCATCTTGATGTCCAGCCAGCCGGCGTTCGCGGCAGTGGAGCGGATGGTGTCGTCCAGGTCCAGCTCGTCGGCCGAGCCTTCGCGCGCGAACTTGCGCAGGCGCCGCAAGGCGACCTTGATGTTGCGCGTGCCGAGCTCCTGGCTGTCGTCGTAATCCTTGTAGGCGCGCTGGTCCCAGACCTTCACCGCGCTCTTGTTGCGGCCCTTGTCCTGGCCGATGCGGATGCCCTGCGGATTGAAGCCGTACGCGCCGAAGGGCGAGGTGCCGCCGGTGCCGATCATCTTGCTGCCGCCCTCGTGGCGGTCCTTCTGTTCCTCGAAGCGCTTCTTCAGCGTTTCCATGAGCTCGTCCCAGCCCATCTTCTCGATCTTGGCTTTCTCCTCGGGCGAGAGTTCGAGCTCGAGGTTCTTGCGCAGCCATTCGAGCGGCACGTCCTTCGTGAAGTCGGCCACCATCTCCACGCCCTTGAAGTAGGCGGCGAAAGCGCGGTCGAACTTGTCGTAATGCTTCTCGTCCTTCACGAGCGCGGTGCGCGAGAGGTAGTAGAAGTCGTCCATGCTGTACGCGCCGTCGCTCTCAGGCCCGACGACGCCGGCCTGCAGCGCCTCGACGAGGGTGAGGTACTCCTTCACCGAGACGGGCAGCTTGGCGCTGCGCAACGTGTAGAAGAAATCGATCAGCATGGTGTGCCTACGAGGGGACGGTTTCCATTATCGGCGCCGACTGCTTCCCACGCACGAAGATCGTCCCGTGGCGCCGGGCGTAGGCGATCAAGGCGGCCGAGGCGATGACGCTGATCAGCACGGCCACGACGGACGCCTCGGCGCCGAAGCTGCCCCCGGACAGCCAGTCCGGGCCGGGGCGGGTGGAGACGAGAAAACCTTTCTCGCCGTTGCCCGAGACGGGAATCCCGAAGAGGGTGCCCTGCGAGAAGTTCCACGCCATGTGGATGCCCATCACGAGCGGCAGCGAGCGCGTCACGTGGTAGGCCAGTCCCAGCAACGCGCCCGCTTCGATCGCGATCGCCACGGAACTCCATACCGTGGCGCCGGGATTCATGATGTGAACGCCGCCGAAGAAGAGCGCCGAGACCAGGACGGCGGGCCAGGTGCCCAGGCCCTCCTCGGTGATGCGGAACAGCACCCCGCGAAACACGATTTCCTCGGCGATGGCGGTGCCCAGTCCGGCCAGGAGCAGGGGACGGACCCATTCCACCTCCGGGTTGGTGCCGGTCACCACGTAGCTGCCCACCAGCCAGAGCACCGCGACGACGCTGCTGATGAAGAGCAGTCCCGCGGCCAGGCCGATGGCCCCGTCGGGGATGACCTTGCGCCAGGCGATTTCGACGGGCCGCCGCTTCTCGATCACGTAGACGAGGAAGAGGTAGGCGCCCAGGAACGGGACCAGCTGCCGCAGGAAATACGATATGCGGCGCGCCATCACCGGCGCGCTCTTCTGGTCCAGCCCGAGCGCGGCGACGCCCAGGCTCATGAGGAACAGGATCGCCGCGGCGAGCAGGGCGAAGATCACGATGCGCGCCAGGGGCGAGTAGAGGGCGCGGCGCTTCCATTTCGGCGCGTCGGCGGGTGTCCGGTACGCAAGCATGGGTCAGCGCGGCCTGGCAAGCTGGTAATTCAGATGGGCCTTCACCTCGGGCCACTCGCCGGCGGTGAGGCTGTACATCACGGTGTCGCGCACCGTGCCGTCGCGGCGCGGCGCGTGGTGGCGCAGCACGCCGTCCTTCTTCGCGCCGAGCCGCTCGATCGCGCGCTGGCTCGCGAAGTTGTAGTTGTCGGTGCGCCAGCCCACGAGCTTCGCGCCCAGGGTCTCGAAGGCATGCGCCATCAGCAGCAGCTTGCAGCTCGTGTTCACGTGGCTGCGCTGCCAGCGCTTGCCGTACCAGGTGTAGCCGATCTCCAGGCGCTCGATCGGCGTGACGATGTCGTGGTAGCGCGTGGTGCCCGCGATGGTGCCGCTCGCGAGGTCGCGCACGACGAAGGGCAGCATGTGGCCGTCTTCCTGCCCCTTGAGCGCGGCGGCCACGTAAGCCTGCGCCTCGCCCGGCGCCGGGACGGAAGTGATGCGCAGGTTCCAGAGCTCGCCGTCGCGCGCCGCGGCCTCGAGCGCCTCCACGTGGCCGGGCGACATCGGCTCCAGCCGCACCAGCGGCGATTCGAGGGTGCAGGGTTGCGGCTTTTTCATCCGGAACGGTCCTTCCTTCGCGATGCGCGCCAGCGGCGCGCAAGTTGCACGCCGGCCCCGCCGCCGATCCCGCACAGGACGAGGCCGACGATGGCCCTGTCGCCCGCGGCCAGGGGATTGAAGCCGAAGAAGTCGCTCACCGCGTAGGCGATGAGCGCGCCGGTGACGAACCCGATCGCATCGGTCAGGCCTTCGGCCAGCAGCGGGTGCATCGCCACGTCAGCGGTTGTGGCGCTGCATGAAGACGAGCTTCTCGAAGAGCGTCACGTCCTGTTCGTTCTTCAGCAGCGCGCCGACGAGCGGCGGCACCGCGACCTTGTCGTCCTTGCTTTGCAGCGCTTCCAGCGGGATATCTTCCGCGACGAGCAGCTTGAGCCAGTCGAGGAGTTCGCTGGTGGATGGCTTCTTCTTCAGGCCGGGCAGGTTGCGCACGTCGTAGAAGGTCTTCATCGCCGAGGTGAGCAGCTCCTTCTTGAGGCCGGGGAAGTGCACGTCGACGATCTGCTTCATCGTGTCGGCGTCGGGGAACTTGATGTAGTGGAAGAAGCAGCGGCGCAGGAAGGCGTCCGGCAGTTCCTTCTCGTTGTTGGACGTGATGAACACGAGCGGCCGATGCTTCGCCCGCACGAGTTCGCGCGTCTCGTACACGTAGAACTCCATGCGGTCGAGCTCGCGCAGCAGGTCGTTGGGGAACTCGATGTCGGCCTTGTCGATCTCGTCGATCAGGAGCGCGACGGGCTGCTCCGAGGTGAAGGCCTGCCAAAGCACGCCCTTCACGATGTAGTTGTGGATGTCCTTCACCTTTTCGTCGCCGAGCTGCGAATCGCGCAGGCGGCTCACCGCGTCGTACTCGTACAGGCCCTGCTGCGCCTTGGTGGTGGACTTGATGTGCCACTGCAGGAGCGGCACGCCCAGCGCCTGGGCCACTTCCTCGGCCAGCATGGTCTTGCCGGTGCCGGGTTCGCCCTTGACGAGCAGGGGACGCTTGAGGGTGATGGCCGCGTTGACCGCCAGCATCAGGTCTTGCGTGGCGACGTAGTTCTGTGAGCCTTGGAACTTCATGGGGTGCTGCGGTGAATGCGCGGATGGCGCCGGATATAATCGAAGGTTGATCCGAGATCAGATACTTTCCTTGTGATTGTGCGCGCAAAATGAACAAGTTGTTGACCACGCTTTTCGCCCTGGCTGTCGCTTCCGTGACCGGCCTGGCCCTGGCCCAGGCGCCCGCCGCCGCACCGGCGGCATCGGCTGCCGCGGCGGCCCCCGCGGCTTCGGCGAAGGCCGCCGCCCCCGCGCCGATGGGCGCCAAGTCGCTGGAAGCCAAGACGGCCATGTGCTTCGGCTGCCACAACATCAAGGGCTACCAGGCGAGCTTCCCCGAAGTCCACAAGGTCCCGATGATCGCGGGCCAGAGCGCCAAGTACATCGTCTCGGCGCTCAAGGCGTACAAGGCCGGCGACCGCAAGCACCCGACCATGCGCGGCATCGCGACCACGCTGTCCGAGCAGGACATGAACGACATCGCGGCTTTCTACGAGGGCCTCGGCTCGGACGGCGCCAAGCTGCCGGAGGCGGCGAGCAAGTCGCCCGACCCTCAGGTGGCCGCCCTCCTGCAAAAGGCTGCCTGCGTCTCCTGCCACGGATCGAACTTCTCCAAGCCGATCGACGTGTACCCGAAGATCGCCGGCCAGCATCCGGATTACCTTTTCGTCGCGCTGAAGGCGTACAAGGCCGATGCGAACCGCGCCGTGGGGCGCAGCAACGGCGTCATGGGCGCGATCGCCAAGCAGTTCTCCAACGACGAGCTGAAAGCGCTCGCCAAGTACGTCGGCTCGCTGGACGGCGAACTGAAGGTGGTGCCCGAGCATCGCTTCAGGCACTAGGCTCTCGCAACCACGAAGAAAAAGGCCCGCATCGCGGGCCTTTTTTCATGCGTGCGCTTCCGGCTTACACGTCGAAGAACACGGTTTCCTGCGCGCCCTGCATGTGGATATCGAAGGTGTACACAGGAACGCCTCCCTTGTCCTGCCGCTGCGCGATCAGGGTAGAGCGGCGCTCGGCAGGAACGGATTGCAGGGCGGCGTCCGACGCATTCGCCTGTGCCTCGTCGCTGAAGTACACGCGGGTGAAGGCGTGGAGCAGCAGCCCGCGCATCAGGACGATCACGTTGATGTGCGGCGCCTGGCCCGGGCCTTCCGCGCCGGGCTTGACCGTCCGGAAGCGGAAGCGAAGCTCCGGATCCGTGCCCGTGCCCATGCGCCCGAAAGCGCGAAAGCCGCTGGCCTTCACGTCGGCGATTGCGGCGGGGTAGCGGCCCGCCGAGTCGGCCTGGCTGATCTCCACCATGGCATCCATGATCGGCTGTCCGTCGCCGTCGAGCACGCGGCCTTCCAGCACGATGTGCTGGCCCGGGGCCTCGGGCAGCGCCACGACGTCGTCGAAGGGCTGGCCGAAGTCATAGCCATACTGGCGCGCGGTCAGGCCGTACGCGAAGAAAGGGCCCACCGTCTGCGACGGCGTGGGCCCGAAATCGGCGGCCTGGCCGCTCATCATCGAAGGAGTTTTCATCAGCGGTTCTCGAAAGGGGTTTCATCGGCGCCGCGCAGCACCATGTCGAACACATAGCCGAGCGCGTAGCCTTCCTCGGTCACGTCGAGGCTGAAGTCCGCGATCAGGCGCCGGCGCAGCCGCTCGGGGGCGCTCATCACCATGGGGTCGTACTGGTGCAGCGGGTCACCGGGGAAGTACATCTGCGTGACCAGGCGGCTGGCGAAGTGCTGGCCGAACAGCGACAGGTGGATGTGCTGCGGACGCCACGCGTTGGGATGGTTGCCCCACGGATACGCGCCCGGCTTGATCGTGAGGAAGCGATAGCGGCCCTCGCTGTCCGTCATGCACCGGCCCGCGCCCAGGAAGTTGGGGTCCAGCGGCGCGTCGTGCTGGTCGGCCTTGTGCACGTAGCGGCCGCAGGCGTTGGCCTGCCACAGTTCGACGAGCGTGTTGGCGACGGGGCGGCGGCGATCGTCGAGCACCTGGCCCGTGAGCACCATGCGTTCGCCGATCGGTTCGCCATTGCGGCGCGCATTGCGCGTGAGGTCGTGGTCGAGCTCGCCGACCGCATCGTGGCCATACACCGGTTGGGCGATCTCGCCCGGGGCAGCCTTCAGCGGCACCAGCGGTTTCGTGGGCCCGCGTTTCACGGTGGACTTGTAACCCGGGTAGACGTAGGGCGGGTGGTTTTCCCAGCCGCGGGGGGAGAGGGTGGTGGTCATGCGGGCCACTATATGCATAAGCGGAAAGCAGGTAAATTGAATGTTTGGGAGTTTTCAATCACTTTGAGTAAATGACGCGTCCAGCCGTCCCTGCCTTGCCGTCCGGCTTTGCCCGCAATGTCCAGCTGCGCCACCTGCGTTGCCTGGTCGCCGTGGCGCAGGAGCGCAATCTCGCGCGGGCGGCGGAGCGGCTGGCGCTCAGCCAGCCCGCCGTATCGAAAACGCTCGCCGAACTCGAAGCCCTGTCGGGGCGGCGGCTGGTCGAGCGAGGGCGCAAGGGCGCCCGCCTCACCGCCGCCGGCGAAGACTTGCTCGCGCATGCCCTGCGCGTGCTCGACGCCGTCGGTGAAGCAGCCGAGAGCATGGAAGGCGGCACGCGTGCCGCGGGCGCGCGCCTGCGCCTGGGCGCACTGCCCAGCGTGGCGCCCGCATGGCTGCCGCGGGCCCTTGCCGCGTTCGGGCAGGCGCAACCGCAAGTGACGGTCACCTTGACCACCGCGCCGAATGCTCCGCTGCTGGAATCGCTGCGCTCGGGGCAGCTGGACGCCGTGCTGGGGCGCATCGCGGATCCCCAGCACATGGCGGGGCTGTCGTTCGAGCTCCTGCAGGCCGAATCGCTGGCGGTGGTCACCCGGCCCGGCCATCCCTTGGCGGGCCTGCCTGCCGCGTCGATCCATGCCGTACTGGAGTACCCACTCGTCGTGTACGGCGAGGGGACCATCCCGCGCCACAGCACCGACAGCTTCCTGTCGTCCTGGGGCCTGAAGTTGCCGGCGACGCGGCGGCTCGAAACACTGGACGTGGCCGTGGCGCGGCTCGTCGTGCGCGATTCCGACAGTGTGTGGTTCACCCCGCTCGGTGCGGCGGCCGACGACCTCGCGCAGGGAACGCTTGTTCGGCTGGCGCTGCCGACTCCCGGAACGGAAGAACCCGTGGGGTTGCTGGTGCGCAGCGATGCGGACCTGCCCGTGCATGCACGCGAATTCATCGCGCAGCTGCGGACCCTCGCAGGGCGCTCCCGCTAGTCCCGCGTCGCGCGCCGCTGCACGCAGGCGATGTAGGCATTGCCGTCCGGCGGCTTGCCCGAACGCTGGCTTTCCCAGAGCATCTGGCCCAGGCATTCCATCGCTTCATGATGCGCGTCATGCAGCGAATCGCGCCGGGCCGCCAGCAATTCCACCGCCTGGCGGATGCCGCGCGGCTGGTCGATGGAGCATTGTTCGCTGATCGACAGGTGCATGGACAGGTGCAGGAAGGGGTTGGTCTGCCCGTCCTGGCCGTCGTACTGGCGCGCCACCGCCGCATCGGCATCGACGAGGTCGGGATCGTATTCCGGATGCTCCTGCATCCACTGGCCGGCCAGCGCTTCCAGGGCGTCGAGCGGACTGCCTTCGCGGGTCTTCGCGCGCACGGCGCAGAAGAACCGCCGCACGTCCTCTTGCGATGGATTGAACATGCGGCCAGCGTAGCACGCACGTCAATTCCCTTGCGCCGCTCAGCTGGGCTGCGTGCCGAGCAGGTGCGAGATGGTCTGCGCCGCCTCGAGCAGCGCGGGAAGCATCGTCTCCTGCATGAGCTTGGGGCTGCTGCGGTTGGCCTGCCCGCTGATGTTGAGCGCGGCCACCATGCGGCCCGACCGGTTGGTGACCGGCGCCGCAATGGAGACGAGGCCTTCCTCCAGTTCCTGGTTGACCTGGCACCAGCCCTGCTTTCGCGCCTGTTGCACCTTGGCGAGAAGCGCGTCGACGTCCGTCAGCGTGTGCCGCGTGAGCTGGGAGCGCTTCGACGCACGCAGGCGGCGCACGGCTTCTTCGTCGGACAGCCCGGCCAGGAGCATGCGGCCCATCGACGTGCAGTACGCCGGCAGGCGCGAACCGACCCCGAGCCCGATGCTCATGATCTTCCGCGTGGGCACGCGCAGCACGTAGACGATGTCGTTGCCGTCCAGCGCCGCGGCCGAGCAGGATTCCTTTACCTGCTCGACCAGGGCTTCCATCACGGGCTCCGCCAGGTTCCAGATCGGCATCGAGGACAGGTACGCAAAGCCCAGGTCGAGGATGCGCGGCGTGAGCGAAAAGAGCTTGCCGTCGCTCTCCACGTAGCCCAGGGTCTGCAGGGTGAGCAGGATGCGCCGCGCGCCGGCGCGGGTGAGTCCGGCGCGCCCGGCGACTTCGGTCAGGGTTTGCCGCGGCGCGGCGGCGCTGAACGAGCGGATGACGTCCAGCCCGCGTGCGAACGACTGCACGTAGCTGTCGCCGGGCTTGAGCACGCCCTCGTTCTGGGAAATTGCCATGGGATGGATTTGGACCTAAAATTCAATAGACGAACAGTTGTTCACTATTAGAACAATCTGAGAGACAGTTGGCAAGCGCCGCGAGGCGCCTGCGCACACATTCTGGAAGACATCCGATGATCGACAAGATCGCCGCCTCCGTGGCCGAGGCGCTCGAAGGCATCGCCGACGGCGCCACCGTGATGATTGGCGGCTTCGGCACCGCCGGCATCCCCAACGAACTCATCGCCGGACTCATCGAGCAGGGCGCGCGCGAGCTCACCGTCGTGAACAACAACGCGGGCAACGGCGACCAGGGGCTGGCCGCGCTGCTCAAGGCCGGGCGCGTGCGCAAGATCATCTGCAGCTTTCCGCGCCAGGCCGACAGCTTCGTCTTCGACGAGCTGTACCGCAGCGGCAAGCTCGAGCTCGAGCTCGTGCCGCAGGGCAACCTCGCCGAGCGCATCCGCGCGGCCGGCGCCGGCATCGGCGCGTTCTTCTCGCCGACCGGCTACGGCACCGAGCTCGCGAAGGGCAAGGAAACGCGCGAGATCAACGGCAGGCCGTACGTGCTGGAGCACCCGATCTATGGCGACGTCGCGTTGATCAAGGCCGAACGGGGCGACCGCTGGGGCAACCTCACCTACCGCATGGCGGCGCGCAACTTCGGACCGGTGATGGCCATGGGCGCGAAGCGCACCATCGCGACCGTGCACGACATCGTCGAGCTCGGGCAGCTCGACCCGGAACACATCGTCACCCCCGGCATCTTCGTGAGCAGGATCGTCAAGGTCGCGCGCGTCGCGACGCAGGCCGGCGGTTTCAAGCAGGGAGCGACGGCATGAGCTATACGAAACGCACCAAGGACCAGCTCGCGCAGCGCGTGGCCCGCGACATCCACGACGGCGCCTATGTCAACCTGGGCATCGGCATGCCCACGCTCGTGGCCAACCACCTGCCGGCCGGCATCGAAGTGATCCTCCACAGCGAGAACGGCATCCTCGGCATGGGCCCCGCGCCCGCCGCGGGCCACGAGGACTACGACTTGATCAACGCCGGCAAGCAACCCGTCACGCTGCTGCCGGGCGGCGCCTTCTTCCACCACGCGGACAGCTTCGCGATGATGCGCGGCGGCCACCTGGACATCTGCGTGCTCGGCGCGTTCCAGGTGTCGGCCACCGGCGACCTGGCGAACTGGCACACCGGCGAGAAGGATGCGATCCCCGCGGTCGGCGGCGCGATGGACCTCGCGATCGGCGCCAAGCAGACCTGGGTGATGATGGACCTGCTCACCAAGAAGGGCGAGAGCAAGGTCGTCGCGACCTGCGGCTACCCGCTCACCGGCATCGCCTGCGTGAAGCGCATCTATTCGGACCTCGCCACGCTCGACTGCACGCCCCAGGGCCTGCGCCTGGTCGACAAGGTGGAGGGACTCGAACACGCGGAACTCGAACGCCTCGTCGGCCTGCCGATCGCGGCCTGATACGCCACCTGACATCCTGGAAAGCCACACCATGTCCCAGCAAGCCTTCATCTGCGACGCGATCCGCACGCCTTTCGGCCGCTACGGCGGCGCCCTGTCCTCCATCCGCACCGACGACCTCGGCGCGATCCCGCTGCGCGCGCTGATGGCGCGCAACCCGCGCGTCGACTGGCAGGCGGTGACCGACGTGATCTACGGCTGCGCCAACCAGGCCGGGGAGGACAACCGCAACGTCGCGCGCATGGCCAGCCTCCTCGCCGGCCTGCCGGTGGAGCTGCCCGGCGCGACCGTGAACCGCCTGTGCGGCTCCGGGCTCGACGCGGTGGGCACCGCCGCACGCGCCATCAAGGCCGGCGAAGCCACGATGATGATCGCGGGCGGCGTCGAGAGCATGAGCCGCGCGCCCTTCGTCATGCCCAAGGCCGAGAGCGCCTTCTCCCGCAACAACGCGGTGTATGACACCACCATCGGCTGGCGCTTCGTCAACAAGCTCATGAAGGAGATGCACGGCGTCGACTCCATGCCCGAGACCGCGGAGAACGTGGCCATCGATTACAGGATCGAGCGCGAGGCGCAGGACCGCATGGCGCTTGCGTCGCAGCTGAAGGCCGTCGCGGCGCAGCAGGCGGGCTTCTTCGATGGCGAGATCACGCCCGTCACCATCCCGCAGAAAAAGGGCGAGGCGATCGTCGTGGCGAAGGACGAACACCCGCGGGAGACGAGCATGGAGGCGCTGGCCAAACTGAAGGGCGTGGTGCGTCCCGATGGCACCGTGACGGCCGGCAACGCGAGCGGCGTGAACGACGGCGCTTGCGCATTGCTCATCGCCGATGAAGCGTCCGCCGCGAAATACGGGCTCACGCCGCGTGCGCGCATCGTGGGCATGGCCACCGCCGGCGTGCCGCCGCGCGTGATGGGCATCGGACCCGCGCCGGCCACGCAGAAGGTGCTGGCGCTCACCGGCATCACGCTGGACCAGCTGGACGTGATCGAACTGAACGAAGCCTTCGCGGCGCAAGGCCTGGCCGTCCTGCGCATGCTGGGCCTGAAGGACGACGACGCGCGTGTGAACCCGAACGGCGGCGCGATCGCGCTCGGACACCCGCTCGGCGCGTCGGGCGCACGCCTGGCCACCACCGCGGTGAACCAGCTGCACAAGGTCAAGGGCCGCTACGCGCTGTGCACCATGTGCATCGGCGTGGGGCAGGGCATCGCGGTGATCCTCGAACGCGTCTAGCGCAGGCGCATCGTCAGGCCCACGGGCGACATCGTGAACGCGAGGAGTTCCTCGGCTTCACCGCCGCCCGGCGCGTCCACGCCCTCGATGTCGAAGCGCGCCAGCAGCATCGCCATCGCCATCTTGATCTCCAGCATCGCGAGATAGCGACCCGGGCACACGCGCGGGCCGCTGCCGAACGGCATCGCGACGCGCTTGGCAGACGCGGGCGCCTGCTCGCCGGACCCCGCCTCCAGCCATCGTTCCGGGATGAATCGCGCGGGCTCGGGAAAGTGCCTGTCGTCCATGGTCGCGTGACGAAGCACGGACCAGATGAGGGTGTTCGCGGGCACCGCGACGCCGCCGACGACCGTGTCCTGCACGGCTTCGACGGGAAGGTTCGGCGCGACCGGCTTCAGGCGCATGGTCTCGTTCGCGCAGGCTTCCAGGTAGTCGAGCGACGCCATCTGCTCCGCCGTGAAGGCATGCGGGTCCGGCGCGAGGCGGCGCACCTCGTCGCGGGCGCGCTGCAGCGCCTGCGGGTTGCGATGCAGCAGGTGGATCATCCAGGCGAGCGTGTTGGCGGTGGTGTCTTCGCCCGCGAGCAGCATGGTCGTCACATTGCCGGCGACGTCCTTGTCGTCCAGCCCGCTGCCCGGTTCGTCGGCGGCGACGATCATCGCCTCCAGCAGGTTGGACGGCCGCTCGCGCAGCGCCGGGTCGACGCGCAGGCGTTCGCGCGCATGGGCGATGAACCCGTCGATGGCCAGGTTGATCTCCCGCACGCTCTCGTCGAGCTGGCGGTCCGCCGCGCGGCGCACGTAGCGCCAGTACGGGAACATCGAGAAGATGCGCCGGAACAACGCGGGGAAGATCTTGTCGAGGTGCCGCTGGATCACGTCGTCGTCGGACTCGAGCGTGTTCACGTCCGTGCCGAAGGCGAGGCCCGAGATCGTGTCGACCGTGTAGCGCATGAGGTCGGCCTGCAGGTCGATCGCCGCGCCTGCGCGTGCGGCCGCCTCCCAGCGGCCCTGCAGCCGCAAGGTGACCTTCTGGAGCGACGGAAAGTACGCGCGCACGTTGGCGGGCGAAAAGCTCGCCATCACCATACGGCGCTGGTTGCGCCAGAGCTCGCCCTCGGCCGCGAAGAGACCGGGCTTCAAGCCCATCTCCCTGGCGATGTCGCGGCTGCGATGCGGGCGGCGGAAGGCGTGCGGGCGTTCGCGCAGCACGCTCGTGATGACCTGGGGGTCCGAGAGGATCAGCATGCGGCGCGGACCGAGCTTGATGCGATACATCGGCCCGAACTCGCGCGCCCAGCGCTCGAGGTCCTGGTGGATGCGCGGCACGGTGACCTGCAGGCTGTTGCCCAGCACGGGAATGCCCGGCGGGCCCGGCAGGTCTTCGAAGCGGCGCCCGGCGGCGATGGCGGCGGGATCGCTCACGCGATGTGTTCCGTCTTCATGGTGATCTCCTCGTCGAACAGGCGCAGTGTAGGCTTTCCGCCGGCTGCGACAATCGGGCTGCCTTGAATTTTCCGCTCGTCACCGATCCGTTCTTCTACGCCGTCGCGATCCCCGCGGTGCTCCTTCTCGGGATCAGCAAGAGCGGGTTCGGCGCGGGGTTCGGCTCGCTCGCCGTGCCGCTGATGGCGCTGGCCGTCACCGTGCCGGAAGCCGCCGCGATGCTCATGCCGGTGTTGCTGCTGATGGACCTCATGAGCGTCACGGCCCTGCGCAAGGACGTGGACTGGCCGCTGATCAGGTTCCTGCTTCCCTTCGGCCTGCTCGGCACCGTCGTCGGCGCCTCGCTGTTCCGGGTGCTGGATCCGCGCGTGGTCGCCGGCATCGTCGGCGTGTTCACGCTGGTCTTCCTGGCGCAACGCCTGTTGTTCCCGCCCCGTCCCGACAGCGCCCCGCCACCGCGCTGGCTCGGCGCCATCCTCACGGTGGCGTCGGGCTTCACCAGTTTCATCTCGCATGCCGGAGGCCCGCCGCTCTCGGCTTATGCGATCCCGCTGAGGCTGCCTCCGCTCACCTTCGCCGCCACCTTCGCGGTGTTCTTCTTCGTCATCAACCTGAGCAAGTGGATTCCGTATGCGTGGCTCGGCCTGCTCGACACGCGCAACCTCGCGACCTCGCTGGCGCTGCTGCCTTTCGCGCCGATCGGCGTCATGATGGGCGTGCGCCTGGCGCGCCGCGTGAAGCCCGCGCTCTTCTACCGGCTCGTGTACCTCGGCATGTTCCTCACCGGCTGCAAGCTCGTGTGGGACGGATTCCTCGCGCGCTAGGCGCCCGGCCCGTGACGGTCGGTCACGTCGCGGTAGCTGGTGACGGTCCCCACGCGCTTGCCGCGCACGCGTTGCGGCATCACCCTGCACTGCAGCACGCGCCCGTCGGTCATGTGGACCAGGCTCGACTGCTCGCGCTCCGGCGACGCCTTGCACGCTTCGGCGAGCGCCAGGAAACCGGCGGGATCCTTCACCTGCGCGAGCTGCATCGCGAGCAGCGCGCTGTCGCTCAGCGTGGGCAATTTGTCGGGTGCGATCCGCCACATCTGCACGAAGCGCTCGTTGTAGTGCATCGCGCGGCCGAAGTGGCCCATCGCGATGATGCCGTCGGTGGTGGCGTCGAGCGTTGCCAGCAGCAGGGCCACGGCGGCGCGCGCCTCCGTCAACTCCTGCGTCCGGCCTTCCAGGGTCCGGGCGGTCGTGCTCAGCTTGCGTGCAACAGCGGCACTCTCGCGGCGCAGTTCGGACAGTTCACGCGTGAGGCGGTTGACGAGGTCGGGGAGCACCTCGGTCCGTTCGACGAGCTCATTCATGCGACGGCCTCCTCGCGCGCTGCCGCCGGGTCCCGCACGAGGAAGGCGCGCAATCCGCCCAGCAGTTCCTGCAGGGGTGCTTCGAGCTGCGCCAGCAGCGCCTCGATCTCCCCCGCGGCGCGGCGGTCGTGCAACGCCGACTCCAGCGCGGCCGCGCGATCCTGGACGGTCGTCGCGCCGATGGTGCCGGCCACGGCCTTGGCCGTGTGCGCCAGCCGCTCGGCCGTTGGGAAGTCCCCCGTTGCCAGGGCTTGCCGCAGGTCGCGCACGAGTGGCGCCTGTCCCGCGAGGTAACGGTGGAGCATCGCGATGTAGAGCGGCTTCTTGCCCAGCATGCGCGACAGCCCGGCGCGCGTGTCCAGCCCGGCGATGCCGTCCGGCAAGTCGTTGTCCGCGGCGCGCGGCGAGGAGGCGGCCGGACGCGCAACAGGGGTGGACGCGCCGGGCCGCGCGCGGCCCGGCCGCGCCCAGCGAAGCAGCACCGCGGTGAGTTCCTCGGGGTCGATCGGCTTCACCACGAAGTCGTTCATGCCGGCGTCGCGGCACTTGCGCCTGTCCTGCTCCATCGCATTCGCGGTCATCGCGACGACGGGCAATGCGGACAGGCGCTCGATTCTGCGGATCGCCACCGTCGCGGTGACGCCGTCCATCACCGGCATCTGCATGTCCATGAAGACGATGTCGTAGGACGTCTGCTGCACCGCGCGCAGGGCTTCCAGCCCGTTCTCGGCGACGTCCACGACGAGGCCGGCTTCCTCGAGCAGTTCGCGCGCGACCTGCTGGTTGATGTCGTTGTCTTCCACCAGCAGGGCACGCGCCCCGCGGACCGGCGCGAGGCGCAGGTCCTTGACGGCGCCGCCGGCGGGCGCGAGCGGCACGCGGTTGCCGCCCAGCACGCCGACGGTGGTGTCGAACAGCACCGACGGGCTCACGGGCTTCACGAGCACGGTCTGGATGCCGGCGGACTCGGCTTCCTTCAGGACTTCCTCGCGGCCGTACGCCGTGACCATCAGGAACATCGGCGGCGAAGCGAGGCCGAGCGCGCGTATCCGGCGTGCGGTTTCCATGCCGTCCAGGCCCGGCATGCGCCAGTCGAGGTACACGACGTCGTAGGGCTTTCCGCCGCGGGCCGCATCTTGCACCATGTCCACGGCTTTGGCTCCGGAGGCGGCTTCTTCCACGAGGAACGTCATGCCCTGGAGCATGTCCACGATGGATGCCCTTGCGTGCGCGTTGTCGTCCACCACCAGTGCGCGGCGCCCGCGCAGGTCCGGGTTCGGCACGAACTCGCGCCTGACCGCCGTCCCGATGCCCAGGCGCGCGCTGAACCAGAAACAGCTTCCCTTGCCATGCTCGCTTTCCACGCCGACGTCCCCACCCAGCAGCTGTGCGAGCTTTTTGGAGATGGCAAGGCCGAGGCCCGTGCCGCCGAAGCGGCGCGTGGTGGAGGTGTCGGCCTGCGAGAAGCTCTGGAACAGGCGGGACGCCTGCTCCGGGGTGAGGCCGATGCCCGTGTCCTGCACGCGAAAATGCAGCAGCACGTGCGAGGCGGTGCGCTCGCTCGCGCGGATGGAGACCACGATCTCACCCTTGTCGGTGAACTTGACCGCGTTGTTCGCGTAGTTGAGCAGGATCTGCCCGAGGCGAAGCGAATCGCCCACCAGGTTGGCCGGGACGTCGGGCGCGACGTCGAACACCAGCTCCAGTCCTTTCGCGTGGCACTTCTCGCTGATCAGGCTGCTCGTGTTGTCCAGCAGGCGGTCGAGCTCGAAGTCCGTGTTCTCGAGATCGAGCTTGCCGGCCTCCACCTTGGAGAAGTCCAGGATGTCGTTGATCACGCCCAGCAGGTGCTGGCCCGATGTCTGTACCTTGGCGATGTAGTCGCGCTGGCGCTGCGACAGGTCGGTTTTCAGCACGAGGTGCGACAGGCCGATGATGGCGTTCATCGGCGTGCGGATCTCGTGGCTCATGTTCGCGAGGAAGTCCGACTTCATGCGCGTCGCCTCCTCGGCGATCTCCTTGGCACGGCGCACCTCCTCCTCGACCTTGCGCCGCTCGGTGATGTTGCGGCAGATGCCGAGCAGGCCCTGGCGCTCGCCGTACTCGTCCCACAGCGGCGAGACGAGCGTGTCGTACAGGGCCATCTGGCCGTCAGGCATGCGCAGCCAGTGCTCGGCCGACTGTTCGCGCTCCATGCGGATCGACAGGTCGTCGCGCGCCTCCATCGCCTCGGCCGTGTCGGCATCGAAGAGGTCGCGGCACGTGTGGCCGCGGATGTCCGCGACCGGCCGGCCCACCACCGCCGCGTAAGCCGTGTTGCAGCCGATGTAGCGCCCTTCGCGGTCCTTGTAGAAGATCAGGTCGGAGATCGAATTGATCAGCGACTCCAGGGTCGCGTCCTGCCGCTTTTTCGCCTGCTCCGCCGCCTTCTGCTCCGTGACGTCCTTGACCGTGACGATGTAGACGGCGCGGTCCGCATGTTCCGTGAGGAAGATCGCGAGGTCCACGTCGCGCAGGCTGCCGTCCTTGCGGCGGTGGCGGCTGGAGATCTCCACCGAACCCTGGCCGGAGGCCAGCGCCGCCACGACGCGCCGGTCTTCCTCGGCGCCATAGAACGGATCGAAATCCGGTACGCGCATGGCCAGCAGCTCGGACCTGGCATAGCCCAGGTGGCGGCAGGCAGCGGGGTTGACGTACGCGATCGTCTGGCTGTCGCGGTCCACCCAGAACATCGGGCCGGAATTCTCGAGTACCTGCTGGTTGAACAGCATCTTTTCCTCGTAGCGCAGCCGCTGCGTCACGTCGCGGAAGGTGATCACGCTGCCGATGCATTTGCCATGGCTTCTCTGGGGCACCACGTGGCGCTCCAGCACCCGGCCGTCCTTCAATTCGATGAGGCTCAGGTCTTCGGCATGAGGATTGGCGCGACGCCGCTGCACGTGCGCGAGGTATTCCTGCGGCTCGCGTACCTGGCTGGCCATGAACTCGGCCAGGGCCTGGCTGTCCAGCTCGCCCAGCCGCTCCTCGGGCACGTGCCACAACTGCGCGAAGCGGATGTTGAAGTAGACCGATTCGTCCGCGTATTTCAACGAGAGGATGCCGTCGCTGGTGGCATCGAGCGTTGACACCAGCATCTCGTAGGCATGGTGCTGACGCGCCAGCTCCTCCTGCGGGGCAGGTTCGTAGCCGGTCGCGGCCGGCGGTTCGGAGAGGTCCTGGGCACGGTCCATGAAGGTCTCTGGCGCGTTGGGAAGCTGCCATGAGACCATCGGCGCCCCCTCGGGGCTTAAGCAAAATGCCTAGCGGCGCTAGTGATTTGGCGCAGGGCCCCGGGCGTCAGTCGCCGCCGGCGGCGTCTTCGCTGCCCCAGCCGGCGGGCCGCGACCGGCTCTCGATGCGGCGTTTCTCGCGCTCGGCGCGTTCCTGCGCCATCTGCTCCTCCAGCTGCGCGCGGCCCTGCTTGATGACCGCGATCAGCTTCGCGCGGTCCTTGCGGTGCGGATACATCTGCTCGAAGAGTTCCAGGTTGTGGCGGCGAAAGCGCATCGCGTGGGCGCGCGCCTCGTGCGGCGCGTAGCCGAGCGCCTCCAGCACCGACCGGGCGCTGCGCAGGCTGGACTCGAACAGTTCCCGCTCGACATGCATCACGCCGCGGTCGCGCAATTCGTTCCAGTGCGTCACGTCCTTGGCCCGCACGATCAGTTCGAGGTGCGGGAAGTGTTCGCGCGCGAGATCGACGATGGCGAGCGACTGCTCCTTGTCGTCGACGGCGATCATGAGGATCTTCGCCGTCTCCGCGCCCGCGGTGCGCAGCAGGTCCAGGCGCGTGGCGTCGCCGTAGAAGACCTTGTAGCCGAAGGACCGCGCGGCCTCGATCATGTCCGCATCGTGGTCCAGCACCGTCGCGCCGAGGCCTTGCGCGCCCAGCAGGCGCCCGATGATCTGGCCGTAGCGCCCGAAGCCCGCGATGATGATGGGCGCGTGCTGCTGCTCGCTGATCTCCGCGAGCTTCGGCACGTTGCAGTTGGCCCAGCGGGGCAGCAGCAGCTTGTCCACGGCGACAAGGATGACGGGGCTGAGCAGCATCGAAACCGCCACGGCGCCGATCAGAAGCGACGAGGTTTCGGGGGCGATCACGCCGGCGCCCGTCGCCGCCTGGAAGACCACGAAGGCGAATTCGCCGCCCTGCGCGAGCAGCAGCGTGAACACCGGCCGCTCCTGCATCGGCAGGTCCATCAGCCGGGACAGCGTGTAGATCACCGCGGCCTTGATGGCCAGGAAGCCGATCACGACCGCCGCCATCAGGCCGGGCGAGCGCATCAACACGCCGAAGTCGATGCTCATGCCGACGGCAATGAAGAAGAGGCCCAGCAGCAGGCCCTTGAAGGGCTCGATGTCCGTTTCGAGTTCGCGGCGGTATTCGCTTTCCGCGAGCAGCACGCCCGCGAGGAACGCACCCAATGCCATCGACAGTCCCACGAGTTGCATCAGCGCCGCGATGGCGACGACGAGCAGGAGCGAGGCGGCGGTGAAGATCTCCGGCGTCTTGCTCTTGGCGATCCAGCGCAGAAGGGGGCGCAGCAGCAGCCGGCCGCCCAGCACGATGCCGCCGATCACGGCAACGATCTTCGCGGCTTCCAGCCAGCGGTTGGCGTCCGCCGCGTCGTTGTCCGCGACACCGCCCAGGAGGGGCAGGAGCGCCAGGATGGGAATGGCGGCGACGTCCTGGAACAGGAGGATGGAAAAGCCCGACTGCCCGCTGGAGGTCGGCAGCAGGTTGCGCTCGCCCATCACCTGCAGCGCGATCGCGGTGGAGGAGAGCGCCAGCCCGAGCGCAGCGACGAGGCTCACGCGCCACGTCTGGCCGGCCAGCATCGCGGCGACGCACAAAAGCGCGGCGCAACCGAGCACCTGCGCGCTTCCCCAGCCGAAGATCGGGCGGCGCAGGCTCCACAGGCGCCGCGGCTCCAGTTCCAGGCCCACGAGGAACAGCATCAGCACCACGCCGAATTCCGCAAAGTGGAGGATGTCGGGCGCGTTGGTGACGAGCGCGAGGCCCCAGGGGCCGATCGCGATGCCCGCCGCGAGGTAGCCGATGATCGAGCCCAGCCCGAGCGCGCGCGACAGGGGAACGGCGAACACCGCCGCGCCGAGATAGATCAGGCTGTTGGTCAGCCAGGCGGGTGCGTGTTCCATCAGCGTGTCCCGGGAGAATTGCCGGGGCGGTCCGTCAGGGGCACCACGCAGGCGGGGCATTGTTCGAGATCGTCCAGCTCCGGCCACTGCGGATAGGTGCGCAGGCGATCCGCGAACACCTGCGCGTGATCGGCGATCTCCTGTTCGCTCGCCCGGTTCGCGCCGTGCAGCATCAGCGGCGGCAGGAAGCGCATGCCGCACAGCGCGGCCGTCTGTTCGTAGGGCGGCAGGAACGCGTCGAAGAAGTAGCGGTTGTAGCTTTGCGGGTGGTAGGAGCTCTCGGGCCCGCCGGTGGTGGCCACCAGCCACACGTCCTTGCCTTGCAGCACGCCGCCGTTGGCGCCGTACGCCCACCCGTAGGTGAGTACTTCGTCCAGCCACAGCTTGAAGAGGGCGGGCATGGAGTACCACTGGATCGGGTGCAGGAGCACGACCAGCGTGGCCGCTTCGACGGCACGCTGCTCCGCCGGGACGTCGATGTCGTAGTCGGGGTAGAGCGCATAGAGATCCCTCACCTGGACGCCCGGAACGCCGGCCGCGGCCGCGACCAGGCGGGCGTTCACCCGCGACTCGCGCCAGTTGGGGTGCGCCGCGAGGATCAGGACACCTGAGGATTGCCCGTCTGTCGTCATCTCATCCATATCTGTAACATAGCGCAAAGCGGCCGCATCCCCCGAACGCCGCCCAACGGAGAGAGAGGTTGTCCATGCCGGTCGTGGTTGTAGCCAATCCCAAAGGCGGCGTCGGAAAGTCGACGATGGCCACCAACATTGCCGGCTACTACGCCAGCAAGGGCCATGCCGTCATGCTCGGCGACGCCGATCGCCAGCAGTCCTCCCGGCTCTGGCTGGGCTTGCGCCCGCCCAATGCACGCCCCATCGCCACCTGGGATTTCGGCGAGGGTAACATCGCGCGCCCGCCCAAGGGCACGTCCCACGTGGTGCTGGACACGCCGGCCGGGATGCACGGCAAGATGTTCAAGGACGTCCTGCAGCTCGCGGACAAGGTCGTCGTGCCCCTGCAGCCGAGCATCTTCGACATCTTCGCGACACGCGCCTTTCTCGACGAGCTCGCCGAGCACCGCAAGGCCGGGAAGATGCAGGTGGGCATTGTCGGGATGCGCGTCGATCCGCGCACCATCGCCGCGGACAAGCTGCACGAGTTCGTGGACAGCCTGGGACTGCCCGTGCTGGGCTACCTGCGGCACACGCAGAACTACATCCACCTGGCGGCCCGCGGCCTTACCTTGTTCGACGTGGCGCCGGGCCGTGTCGAACGCGACCTGGAGCAGTGGCAGGGCATCTGTCGCTGGCTGGACAAGTAAGCGCCGGCACGCTTGCTACAGTCGGGCGATGAAAATCCTCCAGGACTTGTCGGAGTTGCCCGCGCTCGTGGGCCGGGACGTCGCGGTGAGCGACTGGGTCACGGTGACGCAGGAGCAGGTGAACCTGTTCGCGCAGGCCACCGGCGACCACCAGTGGATCCACGTGGACGTGGAGAAGGCGAAGGCCGGCCCCTTCGGCGGGCCGATCGCCCACGGCTTCCTCACCCTGTCGCTGATCCCGAAGTTCTTCGAGACCTCGATGGAGATCCGCAACAGCCGCATGGGCGTGAACTACGGCCTGAACAAGGTGCGCTTCACCTCGCCGGTGCCCGTGGGCAGCCGGCTGCGTGGTCACATGAAGCTCCTGGCCTGCGACCCCATCGACAACGGCGGGGTTCAGATGACCTGGCTGGTGACGGTCGAGCGCGAGGGAAGCGACAAGCCCGCGTGCGTCGCCGAGTCGCTCACCCGGCGCTACCCCTGAAAACGCCGCCTAGGCGAATCCGTTCTGGCGCCAGGCCTCGAACACCGTCACGGCCACTGCATTCGACAGGTTGAGGCTGCGCTGGCCTTCGCGCATCGGGAGGCGCAGGCGCTGCGCCGCCGGAAACGAATCGCGCAAGGACGGGGCCAGGCCACGGGTTTCGGAGCCGAAGACCAGCCAGTCGCCCGGGCGGAACGCCGTGTCGTGCACGGCGCGCGTGCCGTGCGTCGTGAGCGCGAACATCCGCCCCGGATCGGGTCGCACCTGCGCGAGGAACGCGGGCCAATCCAGGTACCGCCTGACCTCGGCGTACTCGTGGTAGTCCAGGCCCGCGCGGCGCATGTGCCTGTCGTCCATCGAGAAGCCGAGGGGCTCGACCAGGTGCAGGGCGCAGCCCGTGTTGGCCGCGAGGCGGATCACGTTTCCCGTGTTGGGCGGGATCTCGGGCTCGACGAGGACGATGTTGAACATGCCGCGAATTGTCGCGTCAGGCCGCGGGATCGTCCGTGCGCGCGAGCACCAGGCCCGTGACGTGGCGAGCGCCCGCCTGTCGCAAGGCCAGGGCCGCGGCCCGCATCGACGCGCCGCTGGTCATCACGTCATCGACGATCGCGATGCGACGGCCGCGGACCTGGGCGACACGCATCGGGTCCACGGCGAAGGCCGACTGCACGTTCTTCAGGCGTTCGCGGCGGTCGAGTGCCGCCTGCTCGGCGGTCTCGCGCACGCGAACGAGCAGGGTGGCATCGGCCTTGGCCGGGGCGAGCGCGCGGGCCAGCAGCAGCGACTGGTTGTAGCCGCGCCGGGCCAGGCGCCTGGGCGCGAGCGGCATCGCCAGCACGAGATCCGCGGCGTCCAGCGACGGCTCGAACCACGGCGCGCTGCGCATGAGCAAGGCGAAGGCGCGCGCCCACGCGGCGTGCCCCGAGAACTTGAAGTCCGCGACCAGGTTCGACCACGGGTATCCGTACGAAACGGCGGCATGGCAGGCATCAAGTGCGCCGTGGTCGCCGGCGCAGCGGCCGCATTCGCGGATCCCATCCGCAACGGGCAGGGCGCAGCGGCTGCAGCGTGCCGAAGGCTGCGCGAAGCGCGAAATGCAGGCTTCGCACACCGGTTGCGCGGGCCATGCCCGGCAGACCGCGCACTGGCTGGGGATCACGCGAAGTCCGCGTCGGCCGTCGTCACGAGACCGCTGCTGCGGTAGGGCAGGCGATAGTCCATGCAGGCGCGGTTCAGTTCGTCCACGATGGAGGCGGCGGGGATCACGCGCGACTGCCAGGGTTCGTCCGACGTGGTGTGGGCGTCCGCGACGAGCGTGACGTCGTAGCCGCGTTCGATCGCCGCATGGGTGGTGTGGCGCACGCAGAAGTTGGTCTGCGCGCCGCAGATGAAGAGGCGGCCCACGCGGAGTTCCTCGAGCAGCGCGTCGAGGGTCGTTTCCTCGAACGAGCTGCGAAAGTGCTTGCCGATCCTCGGCTCGCCGGGCAGGGGCTGCAGCTCGGGGACGATCTGCCAGGGTTCGCTGCCGGCGGGCAGCCAGTCGTCCGAGTGCTGGACCCAGACCACGGGCGTGCCCGCGGCGCGGGCCTTGCGCACCAGCTCGGCGATATTGGAGATGACCTGCGTGCGCATCCACGCGGTGGCCACGACGTCGTTCTGGACGTCGATCACGAGTAGCGCCGAACGCGGGCGATCCGGAAATTTGCTCATGGGTGCAGGATACTCGTCCCATGGCCACGCACGCCCCGCCCACCATCGACCCCGCAGCAGCGCGGCACTGGGAGCGCGCCGCGCCGCGGCGCTCGCCATGGCTCCATGACGAAGTGGCCCGCCGCATGGCCGAGCGCCTGCAGTGGATCAAGCTGGAGCCCCGGTCATGGGCGCACTGGGCACCGGTGCGCGGCGGCATGGCCGCGCAGCCGCTGGTGGAGGCGAGGTATCCCCGGGCCGAATGCGTCGTGGCGCACGAAGCGGCGCTTCCCGCCGGGTTCGCGCGGCCCTGGTGGAAGCTCGGGGCCCCCGCGATCCGCGTCGGCCCGGTACCCGACGGCAGCGTGCAGATGCTCTGGGCCAACATGGCGCTGCACATGTCGGCGGCGCCGCAGGCGTTGATCGCGCAGTGGCACCGGGCGCTGGAGCCTGACGGTTTCCTGATGTTCTCCTGCCTGGGCCCGGACACGCTGCGCGAGTTGCGGGCCCTCTACCGAGAGCTCGGCTGGCCGCCGGCCGGGCATGAATTCACCGACATGCACGACTGGGGCGACATGCTGGTGGAGGCGGGATTCGCGGAGCCGGTGATGGACATGGAGCGCATCACGCTCACGTGGGAGACCGCGGAGCGGCTCCTGGAAGAATTGCGGGAGCTCGGTGCGAACCTGCATCCGGCGCGCTTTGGCGCGCTGCGCGGCAGGAGCTGGCGCTCGCGCCTGGCGCAAGAGCTCACGCGCGCGCTCGCGCAGCCCGACGGCCGGCTGGCGCTCACCTTCGAGATCATCTACGGGCACGCGATGAAACCCGCGCCGCGGGTGCGGATGAGCGAACACAGCGCGGTCTCGCTGCGCGACATGCGCACGATGCTGCAGCGGGGCGGCGGTGAAAGAGGCTGACACGGGCCTCGCCGCACGAGGGAAGGCCGGCAAGCCGCGCTACAATGCCGGGTTGATTTTTGAGCGCCACCCATCGATGTCGCTATTTCGTTTCGCCACTGTCCAGGGCCAGAACATCCACTGGTTTTTGAAGCGCAACTGCTCGGTCACACCCGCCCAATTGGGCTGGCTGTACGCCTCGTTGTGCGTGGTGTCGCTCGGGATCGGCACGGTTTTCTGGTTCCACGGCGCCGTGATGGTGCTGCCGTTCGCGTGGGCCGAGCTCATGGCGGTCGGCGTGGCCTTCCTCGTGTATGCGCGGCATGCGCGCGATGGAGAGACGATTTCGCTCCAGGGCCGCCAGTTGGTCGTGGAGCTGGAGAATGCCGGACACCTGGAGCGCGCGGAGTTCAACCGCGACTGGGTCCGGGTCGAGCCTTGCGCCGGTGACCGCTCGCTGATCGAGCTGTCGGGCCAGGGGCGGCGGGTGAACGTGGGGCGCTACGTGCGCCCCGAACTGCGCCCGGTGCTGGCGCAGGAGATTCGCAGGGCGCTGCGCGGGGCGGGCGGCGAAACAGGTTTGATTTGAGGTTGAAGCCAGTGAAAAACATGAAGAGCCATTGCTACAAGTTGGGCTACCAGTTGGCCTCGTTGCTGTTCGCGGCGGCCGCGTTTAGCCCGGCGGCCCATGCGGTCAACGACCTGCCCGGCGGGCCCGGCGTTCGCCAGCTGAACCTGCACCCCGCGGTCACCCGCATCGCCGAGGAGCAGGCCTGGCTGCACTGGTTCATGCTGATCGCCTGCACGGTGATCTTCATCGCCGTGTTCAGCGTCATGTTCTATTCCATCTGGAAGCACCGCAAGGCGGTGGGCCACAAGCCGGCCAACTTCCACGAGTCCGTCACCGTCGAGGTGATCTGGACCATCGTCCCCTTCCTCATCGTGATCGGCATGGCGCTGCCGGCCACCAAGGTGCTCGTCGCGTCCAAGGACACGACCAACGCCGACCTCACCGTCAAGGCGACCGGCTACCAGTGGAAATGGGGCTACGACTACATCAAGGGCGAAGGCGAGGGCGTCTCCTTCCTGTCCACGCTGGACAGCACGCACCGCGAAATGTCCAATGACGGCGCCAAGGGCGCGATGCCCGACGATTACCTGCTGAAGGTCGACAACCCGCTGGTGGTGCCGGTGAACAAGAAGGTTCGCGTCATCACCACCGCCAACGACGTGATCCACGCCTGGGGCGTGCCCGCCTTCGGCGTCAAGCAGGATGCGATCCCCGGCTTCGTGCGCGACACGTGGTTCCGCAGCGAAAAGACCGGCGATTTCTACGGCCAGTGCTACGAGCTTTGCGGCAAGGAGCACGCCTACATGCCGATCCACGTGAAGGTGCTCTCCGCTGCCGACTACACGAAGTGGGTCGACGGCGAGAAGAAGAAGATGGCGGCCCTGCAGGACGACCCCGCCAAGGTCTGGACGCTCGCCGACATCACCGCGCGCGGCGAGAAGGTGTATGCCGCCAACTGCGCGGCCTGCCACCAGCCCAACGGCAAGGGCGCCGGCCCGATCCTGCCGCTGGACGGCTCCCCGGTCGTCAACGACGCCGACAAGTCCAAGCAGATCCAGGTGGTGCTCAATGGCCGCAATGCGATGCCGGCCTGGAAGCAGCTTTCGGACACCGACATCGCGGCCGTGATCAGCTTCACCAAGAACAACTGGTCCAACCACACCGGCCAGCTGGTGCAGCCCGCTGAAGTGCTGGCCCAGCGCAAGTAAGCAGTACAGAACCGAATACCCAGGAAGCAGCATATGAGCGCCGTCCTCGACCATCCCGCACACGACCACGATCACGACCATCACGACCACGCGCCGACCGGCTGGCGGCGGTGGGTCTACGCGACGAACCACAAGGACATCGGCACGCTGTACCTGCTGTTCTCCTTTTTCATGCTGATGTTCGGCGGCCTGCTGGCGATGCTGATCCGCCTGGAGCTGTTCCAGCCGGGCCTGCAGTTCGTGAACCCGGAGCTGTTCAACCAGCTCACGACGATGCACGGCCTGATCATGGTGTTCGGCGCGATCATGCCGGCGTTCGTCGGCTTCGCGAACTGGATGATCCCGCTGCAGATCGGCGCGGCCGACATGGCTTTCGCGCGGATGAACAACTTCAGCTTCTGGCTGCTGATCCCCGCGGGCCTGATGCTCGTCGGCTCGTTCTTTATGCCCGGCGGAGCCCCCGCCGCGGGCTGGACGCTGTACGCGCCGCTCACGCTGCAGATGGGCCCGTCGATGGACGCCGGCATCTTCGCGATGCACATCCTCGGTGCCTCGTCGATCATGGGTTCGATCAACATCATCGTCACCATCCTCAACATGCGCGCTCCCGGCATGACGCTGATGAAGATGCCGATGTTCTCGTGGACCTGGCTGATCACCGCCTACCTGCTGATCGCGGTGATGCCCGTGCTCGCCGGCGCGATCACCATGACGCTGACGGACCGCCACTTCGGCACGACGTTCTTCAACCCCGCAGGCGGCGGCGACCCGGTGATGTACCAGCACATCTTCTGGTTCTTCGGCCACCCCGAGGTCTACATCATGATCCTGCCGGCCTTCGGCATCATCAGCCAGGTCGTGCCCGCTTTCTCCCGCAAACGCCTGTTCGGCTACGCCTCCATGGTGTATGCGACGTCCTCGATCGCGATCCTGTCCTTCATCGTGTGGGCGCACCACATGTTCACCACCGGCATGCCGGTGACGGGCCAGCTGTTCTTCATGTACGCGACGATGCTGATCGCGGTGCCCACGGCCGTGAAGATCTTCAACTGGATCGCGACGATGTGGCAGGGCTCGATGACCTTCGAAACCCCGATGCTGTTCGCCGTCGGCTTCATCTTCGTGTTCACCATGGGCGGCTTCACCGGCCTCATCCTGGCCATGGCTCCGGTCGACCTGCTGCTGCAGGACACCTACTACGTCGTCGCCCACTTCCACTACGTGCTGGTGGCCGGCTCGCTGTACGCGATGTTCGCGGGCTTCTACTACTGGTCGCCCAAGTGGACGGGCGTGATGTACAACGAGACGCGCGGCAAGATCCACTTCTGGTGGTCGCTCATCGCCTTCAACGTCACGTTCTTCCCGATGCACTTCCTGGGCCTGGCCGGCATGCCGCGCCGCTATGCCGACTACCCGATGCAGTTCGCGGACTTCAACATGCTCGCGTCGCTCGGCGGTTTCGCCTTCGGCCTGGCGCAGGTGTATTTCTTCTTCGCGATCGTGCTGCCCGTCATGCGCGGCAAGGGCGAGCCGGCGTCGCAGCGCCCGTGGAATGATGCCGACGGCAAAGGCGCCGAGGGCCTGGAGTGGGAAGTGCCGTCGCCGGCGCCGTTCCACACCTTCGAGACGCCTCCCAAGCTCGATATCACCGCCACGAAGATCCTGGATGCGCGGGTGCAGCCCGAGCATCCGCTGGGCTCGCACCACTGAGACCGGACGGGACCGACGCCATGGCGCTGACACCGGAGCAAAAGAAGGCCAACCTGCGGATGGCGCTCATCCTCGCGTCGATCGTGGCCGTCTTCTTCATCGGTTTCTTCGTCAAGATGGTCCTCCTGGGCCACTGAGTCCCCATGGCGATCCGCACTGAAAACCTGAAGATGGCTGGCAAGCTGGTGGTGGTGATCACCGCCATGTCGGCTTTCGGGTACGCGCTCGGCCCGCTTTACAAGCACATCTGCGAGGTGACGGGCATCAACATCCTGTCGCTGTCGGAGCGCCAGGTGCCCGGCGGCGGATCCGCCGGCGCCGACGTCAAGGTCAACACGCAGGTCGATACGAGCCGCACCATCACCGTCGAATTCGACGCGAATGCGCGCGGGCCGTGGGAGTTCAAGCCCGCCGTGAATTCGGTGCAGGTGCATCCGGGCGAACTCGCCACGGTCATGTACGAGTTCCGCAACGTGCAGGACCACCGGATGTCCGCGCAGGCGATTCCCAGCTATGCACCGCACCAGGCGGCGGCCCATTTCAACAAGCTCGAATGCTTCTGCTTCCAGCAGTACACCCTCGAGCCGGGCGAGAAGAAGCAGTGGCCGGTCGCTTTCGTGATCGACCCCAAATTGTCGAAGGACGTGAAGACGATCACCTTGTCGTACACCTTCTTCGAAGTCGGCGGCAAGACGCCCGCGGCGCCGACGGCGGCGCTTGCCGGCCGTGCGGAGCCGCGCTCATGAGCGCCGGTGCCATGCCGCAACCCAGGACATCCTTCTTGCGCACCGTCAAGGCGGTGGCGTGGTCCTTCATCGGGATTCGCAAGAACAGCGAATACGAGCAGGACCAGGGCCGGTTGAACCCGTTCCACATCATCGGCGTGGCGCTGGTCGGCGTCGCATTGTTCGTCGGCGCACTGGTACTTCTGGTGCGGTGGGTCGTCGCCCCGTAAAGAGATACGCAGAAAATTCGGAAATTCAGGAGTCAGAGATGAGTTCAACCACCCCCGGCACCACGCCCTACTATTTCGTGCCCCAGCCGTCGCGCCATCCGGTGATGGCATCGTTCGGCCTGCTTTGCGTCATCTTCGGCGCGGCGCAGTGGCTGAACGGTGCGGGATGGGGCGAGTACCTGCTGTTCTTCGGCCTGCTGTGGGTTTTCGTGGTGCTGTTCCAGTGGTTCCGCCAGTCGATCGGCGAGAGCGAATCGGGCATGTATGGCCACAAGGTGAACCTCTCCTACCGCTGGAGCATGAGCTGGTTCATCTTCTCGGAAGTCATGTTCTTCGGCGCGTTCTTCACGGCGCTCTGGTGGATGCGTTCGCATTCCGTGCCCGCCCTCGGAGGACTCGACAACGCGCTCCTGTGGCCGGATTTCAAGGCCGTGTGGCCGAGCATGGCGCCCGGCACGACCGCGTCGCCGGCCAACATCATCGAGCCCTTCACGACGATGACGCCGTTCTGGCTGCCGACGATCAATACCGCCTTGCTCCTGTCCTCCGGCGTCACGATCACCATCGCGCACCACGCCCTGCGCGAGAACCATCGCGGCCGCACGATCGCCTTCATGTGGATCACCGTGCTGCTGGGCCTCACGTTCCTGTTCGTGCAGGGCTACGAGTATTTCCACGCGTACCACGAACTCAACCTCAAGCTGACGTCGGGCGCTTACGGATCGACCTTCTTCATGCTCACGGGCTTCCATGGCTTCCACGTGTTCATCGGCATGTTGATGCTGTTCTTCATCACGCTGCGCCTGATGAAGGGGCATTTCACCGCGGAGAACCATTTCGGCTTCGAAGGCGCTGCCTGGTACTGGCACTTCGTGGACGTGGTGTGGCTGGGTCTGTACACGCTGGTCTACTGGTTGTAGCCGCCTGAAGACGCCACAAAGGGCCGCGCTTGCGGCCCGATTCATTTGGAAAGCGGAATTCCGGTCGGCTGGATGTAGCCGAATTTCCACGCGAGCAGGATGCAGATGAACAGCAGGATCGACAAGCCGACGCGAAATGCGAGCGCGCGCGCCATGTTGCTCGTCTTGGCCTTGCCGTCCCGGCCGTCGCGCATCATGAAGAAGAGCGCGGAGCCCAGGCTGCCGATGATGGCGATGAAGGCGAGCAGCACGAGATATTTCATGCCGGGGATTATCCCGTGAGCACGCAACGCACGGCGCGCTTCTGGGCGGTCACACTCGCAGCGGGGCTTGGGGTCGGGGTCACGGCATGGCTCGGCGCCTGGCAGATGAGCCGCGCATCGCAGAAGCTCGCCATCCAGGCGGCGATCGAACAGCGCAAGGGCATGCCTGCGATCGGCGCTGCCGAGCTGGCGGCTGCGGGCGGTACTGCCGGCTCCCTCGTACACCGCCAGGTCGAGTTGCGAGGTACGTGGGTCGCGCCGGGAACCGTCTACCTCGACAACCGCCAGATGCAAGCCAAGCCGGGTTTCTATGTCGTCACACCGCTGCGGCTGGAAGGCGCGGGCGGCGCGGTGCTGGTCGAGCGGGGCTGGGTCCAGCGCAACTTCACGGATCGCGCGAAGCTGCCCCTCGTCGAGACGCCCGCGGGACCCGTGGTCGTTCGCGGGCTCGTGGCCCCGCTGCCGTCCAAGCTATATGACTTCGGCTCGGCGGGCAGCGGCCCCATCCGGCAAAATCTGGATCTGGCGCAGTTCCGCGCCGAAACCGGCCTGCCGCTTCTGGGCGTGTCCGTCCAGCAAACGGGTCCAGCGTCCGAAGGTCTGCTGCGCGACTGGCCGGAACCCACCACCGGTGTGGAGCGGCACTACGGATATGCTTTCCAGTGGTGGGCGCTTGCCGTCCTGATCGCGACCCTCTATGCCTGGTTCCAGTTCATCGCCCCCCGCCGAAAGCGCCACTGATGCATGACGAGCCGCTGGGCCTGACGATCCATTCCCTGCCCGTGCCGCAGGATGCCGCCGCGCACGACGCGCAACGCACCGTGCGCGGCCGCTGGCGCATGCTTGCGGTGATGCTCGTGTGTGCAGCGCCGGTGATCGCGTCCTACCTCACCTATTACGTCATCCGCCCCAGCGCGCAGCGCAGTTACGGGGAACTGATCGATCCGCAGCGCCCACTCCCCGATGCGCCGGGCATGAAGCTCGACGGCAGCACTATCGCGCTGCCATCGCTCAAGGGCCAATGGCTCCTGGTGAGCGTTGCGGGGGGCGCCTGCGATGCGCTGTGCGAGCGGCACCTCTACCTGCAGCGCCAGTTGCGCGAGAGCCTGGGCAAGGACAAGGAGCGCCTCGACTGGATCTGGCTGGTGCCCGACCAGACGCCGGTACGCGAAGCCTTGCGACCTGCGCTCGCGCAGGCCACGGTCCTGCGCGTCGATGCGCAGCAGTTGGCGGCATGGCTCGCCCCCGCGGCGGGCCATCGATTGGAAGACCACATGTACCTCGTCGATCCGCTGGGCCACTGGATGATGCGATTCCCCGCGACATCGGCCGCAGGCGCGATCGACACCGCCGCCGCCGCGAAGGTGAAACGCGATGTCGAGCGCGTCCTGCGCGCCTCCGCGTCGTGGGACCAGGCGGGAAGGCCCGTGCGTCCATGAACTCGCAGGACCTCTACGACCTCACGCCGGCGCTCCGGGTCGCGCTCACCGGCCTGGTCATCGCCATGGGCCCGCTCGCGTGGGTGTGGATGCGCAACGCCGGCTCGCCCGCGCGGCGCCTGCGGGCCCTGACGCTGCTCACGCTCTTCCTCACCTTCGACCTGGTGCTGTTCGGCGCATTCACGCGCCTCACCGATTCGGGGCTGGGCTGTCCCGACTGGCCCGGCTGCTACGGCAACGCCAGCCCGAGCGGTGCGCACGCGCAGATCAGCGAAGCGCAGGCCTCCATGCCGACGGGACCGGTGACGCACGGCAAGGCCTGGGTGGAGATGGTGCATCGTTACCTCGCCACCGCGGTCGGCGTGCTGATCCTCACGCTCGCCGCTGCGACCTGGTGGCAGCGCAAGCGCGGCGCCGTCGTCAGTCCATGGTGGCCGACGCTTACGCTGGCATGGGTGTGCCTGCAGGGCGCGTTCGGCGCGCTGACCGTGACGATGAAGCTGTTCCCCGCGATCGTCACCCTGCATTTGCTCGGCGGCCTGGTGCTGCTGTCGCTCCTGAGCGCGCAAGCGGTGGCCCATGCGCACGCGGCGCGCGGCAGCGGCGCGGTGCGCATACCGCGCGCGTCGCGTGCGTGGCTGGCTGCCGGGTTCGCGCTGCTGTGGCTGCAAGTCGCGTTGGGTGGATGGGTCAGCACCAACTATGCGGTGCTCGCCTGCAGCGAATTCCCGGCGTGCCAGGGCAGCTGGTGGCCCACCATGGACTGGCAGGACGGCTTCGGCCTCTGGCGCGAGCTGGGCAAGACCACAGGCGGCGAACAGCTCACGTTCGCGGCGCTGACGGGCATCCATTACGCGCACCGCCTCGCCTCCTATGTCGTATTCGCCGTGCTGGGCACGCTCGCTTGGCATTTGCATCATCGCCTGCGCCGCCAGTCGAGGTGGCTCGCTGGCCTGCTCCTGTGGCAGTTCGCAACCGGCCTTTCGAACGTGGTGCTCGGCTGGCCGATCGTGGCGGCGGTGTCGCACACCGCCGGCGCGGCCGCGCTGGTGGCAGTGCTCACGTGGACGTGGTTCGAGTCGCGCGCGGACGCGGCTGCATCGCCCGTGGCGGCGCGCGATCGCCGGGAGCTCTCGGCATGAGCTCTCGTTTTCGCCAGTTTTATACGCTCACCAAGCCTCGCGTCGTGCAGCTGATCGTGTTCTGCGCGTTGATCGGCATGGTGCTCGCGGTCCCCGGCCTCCCCACCCTGGACGACGTGCGCCTCGCGGCGATCGCCTGCCTGGGCATCTGGCTGGTGGCCGGCGCGGCCGCGGTGTTCAACTGCCTGGTGGAAAAGGGCATCGACGCCAAGATGCGCCGCACGCAGATGCGCGCCACGGCACAAGGCGAATTGAGCGACTGGCAGACCCTGCTCTTCGCCGCCATCCTGTGCGCGCTGGGCTCGTGGATGCTGTACCGCTGGGTCAACCCACTGACCATGTGGCTCACCTTCGCCACCTTCGTGGGCTACGCGGTCATCTACACCGTGATCCTCAAGCCGCTCACGCCGCAGAACATCGTCATCGGCGGCGCCTCCGGCGCGATGCCCCCGGTGCTGGGCTGGGCCGCGATGACGGGACAGGTCGGGCCCGAAGCGCTGATCCTCTTCCTGATCATCTTCCTGTGGACGCCGCCGCACTTCTGGGCGCTCGCCCTGTATCGCGTCGAGGACTACCGCAAATCCGGCCTGCCGATGTTGCCCGTGACCCACGGCAACGCCTTCACGCGTCTGCAGATCCTGCTCTATACCTTCATCCTGTTCGCCGCGTGCCTGATGCCCTTCGTCTATGGCATGAGCTCGTGGCTGTACCTCGCGGCCGCTGTCGTCCTGAGCGCAGGGTTCTGCATCTATGGGTTTCGCCTGTGGCGCGAATATTCCGATGCCCTCGCGCGCAAGACATTCCGCTTTTCGCTCATCCACCTCAGTGCGCTGTTCGCGGCGCTGCTGATCGACCACTACGTTTTCTGACCATGAACCGCCGACACCTTCTCCGCGCCTCGCTCTGGGCAGCCGCCGGCTGCGGTTCGCTCGCCGCCTGCACCGAGTCCAAGCCGCAGTTCGCCGCCATCGACCTGACCGGCGCGGATTACGCGAAGGACTTCCAGCTCCCGGACCAGGCCGGCGTGGTGCGCAGCCTGAAGGACTTTCGCGGAAAGATCGTCGTGCTGTTCTTCGGCTACACGCAGTGCCCGGACGTGTGCCCCACGACGATGGCCGAGATTGCCCAGGCGAAGAAGCTGCTCGGCCCCGACGGCGACAAGGTCCAGGGCGTGTTCGTGACGGTCGACCCGGAGCGCGACACGCCCGAGGTGCTGAAGAACTACATGGCCAATTTCGACCCGAGCTTCATCGCGTTGCGCGGGACACCCGACCAGCTCGCTGCCATGGCGAAGGACTTCAAGGTTTACTACAAGAAGGTCGACGGCAAGACGGCGGCGAGCTACACCATGGACCACTCCGCCGCCAGCTATGTGTACGACACCAAGGGCCAATTGCGGCTGTATACGCGCTACGGCAGCGGCGCGCAGTCGCTCGCATCGGACCTCAAGCTGCTGCTCGCACAGGCGTGATGCGCCCATGGTCCAGCACCTGCTCGGACGCAAAGGGGCGGCGCGGATCGCGCTGATACCGGCTGAAGTGCTCGACGCGTTGAACGAAGGGCTCCTGCCCACGGTCAACCTCAATGAATTCCTCGCGCTCGACCTCGCGCGGCTGGCCCGCAGGGTCGCGGGGCAGGTGGGTCTGCCCCCGGATCACGAGCGCCTCTCCGACACACTTGCGATGCTGGCCGCGTTCCGGCCCGTCAAGCGCCACGAGCACGTCGCGCGCGCGTTCTACGACCTGACGCAGCCGCGGGCCGACCGCGACGCCATCGCACATGCGCTCGCGACGCACGCCAGCGACGTGGCGCGCTGCTGGGCCGCGCAATGGGTGATGTTTGCGCCGCTGCCGCTCGCCCGCAAGCTGGAGGCGGTGCACCGGTTCGCCGACGACCCGCACTTCGGCGTGCGGGAGGTCGCGTGGATGGCGGTGCGCGACCAGGTGGCCGGCGAAGTGGATGCGGCGATCGGGCTGCTCGAGCCCTGGGTCGCCCATCCGCGCGACAACATCCGGCGCTTCGCCAGCGAACTCACGCGACCGCGCGGGGTGTGGTGCGCGCAGATCGACGCGTTGAAACGTGAGCCCTGGCGCGCGCTCGCGCTGCTCGAACCGCTTCGCGCCGACCCGAGCCGTTACGTGCAGAACTCGGTGGCGAACTGGCTCAACGACGCGAGCAAAACGCAGCCGCAGTGGGTGCAGGAGCTGTGCGACCGCTGGAGCGCCCAATCGCGCACGCCCCAGACGGCCTATATCGTGCGCCGCGCCACCCGGAGCCTGGCGTCCCTCACTCCGCCTTGATCCCGCGCATGGCGATCACGCCGCCGAGCAGCGCGGTGTCGGACTTGATGCGATTGGCCAGCCCTTCGGAGGAGGTGCCCGCGACCTGCCAGCCCTGCTGGAACAGCTTCGCACGCACGTCGGGCGTGCGGGCGATTTCGCCGATCAGCTGCGACAGCTTCGCCACGATGGGCTTCGGCATGGATTGAGGCGCCGCCGCCGCCGTCCAGATCTCCAGCTGGAAGCCACGTGTCACGCCCCCTTCGTCCAGGCTGGGGTATTCGGGCACGAGCGAGCTGCGCCCGGTCGACGTCACGCCGATGGCCTTGAGCTTGCCCGCGCGGATCTGCACGGCCGCCAGTCCCGGCGGCAGCAGGGCCAGCTGGACCTGGCCGCCGATCATCGCGTTGATCACCTGCGGGTTGCCGGGGTAGGGCACGTGCACCGGATCGATGTTCGTCTTGGTCTTGAGCAATTCCATGCCGATGTGGCCGACCGTCCCGACCCCGGGCGTGCCGTAGCTCCACTTGTTGCCCGCGTTGCGCGCGGCGAGGAAGAAGTCCTGTGCGTTGTTGCCCGGCGCGTTCGCCGGTGCGGTCAGCAGCAGCGGGGCGGTGCCGATCAGGCTGATGGGCGCGAGGTCCTTCAGGGGGTCGAACGGGGTCGCGGGGTTCAGCAGCTTCGCGATCGTCATGTTGCCATTGATCATCACGCCGATGGTGTGGTCGTCGGTGGCCTTGGCGACCAGGTCCGCGGCGATGTTGCCGCCGGCGCCGGTGCGGTTGTCCACGATCACCGGTTGGCCCAGGGCCCTGGACAGGGGCTCGGCGATGGTTCGCGCCACGAGGTCGGGGGTGGAGCCGCCGGGGAACCCGACGATGATGCGCAGCGTCTTGGTGGGCCACGCGGGCGCGGTCCTGGCCGATTTCTGGGCGAAGCCGGCGGTCGATGCAGCGGCGAGCGCGAGCAGCAGGACGGTGCGGCGGAGGGGGAACTGGGACATGGATGCTTCCTCGGGTAATGCGGCCCGCAGGGCGGGTTTCGGAATGCCAATCCTATCGCCTCGGGCGAAGGCGGCGCCGTCCACGGACATTGCCTAGAAATTCAGCGGACGGATCACCTTGCGGCTGTCGGCGGGCATGGCCCTCGCCGCGTCCTGGAGCCACTTGAGGCTGGCCGCGGCGTTGAGCTCCCTTTCGGGGAGCATGGCCAGCGTGATGCAGAACTTGAGGGTGGTGCCCGTGGGCAGCGCGTCGGCCTGACGAAGCCCGCTCGCGACGATCTGCTGCGCACGGCTGAGGGCGACCGCCGAGCCCGTCGGACCCTCGAGCAGGATCGCGAATTCATGGTCGCCCGTGCGTGCCGCCAGGTCGACGTCGGTGATGGCCTGCCGCAATAGCGACGCGGCCACTACCAGTACGCGGTCGCCCATTTCGCGGCCGTACTCGGTCACCAGCGCGTCGAAATTCGAAATCCGGAGCGCGATGAGGCCGCAGCCGTGCCGCATGCTGCGCGCGCGCGTGAGGGCGCTTTCCAGCCGCTGCAGCAGGGTGCGGTTGTGCGCCAGCCCGGTGAGCGCGTCGTTGTGCGACAGCCCCGCCGCCCGGTCGAACGTGACGCGGCGGCGTGTGGCGCGCAAGCTCAGCGCATAAAAGAGGATGGGCATCTCGATCGCCGCGCCGATGGACAGGCCGTAGCGGGTGAGTGCACTCGCCGGGATCAGGTTCAGGCCGCGGGCGACCGGGAACAGCGCCATGACGAGGACGGGCACGAAGCCTAGCGCGATGAGGCGGATGTACGGGTCTTCGCCCTGGGCCCACACGAGCATCACGAGGCCCGCCACGACCGCGAGGGCCACGAGGGTGAGCGCCATGACGAGCGCGAAGGACGTGCGCGACGTGAGCAGGGTGTCGAGCGCGACCGCGGACAGCAGCGCGAAGATCAGGGCCCACACGGCGAGGTCGAGTGCACGCGAGAACCGCGCCGGCTCCGTGACCGTGCGCGCGAACCACAAGGCGCAGGCGCCGGAGATGCCCGGGAGCACGAAGGTGGCCACTTCGTTCCAGTGCAGCCAGTGGTCCCACACGTGCTGCGCCCCCACGCCGAGGTAGGCGAGCTGCCCGATGGCCAGCGACCCCACATACACGGCATAGGCGCGGAAATTCCTGTCGCGCTGCACGATGCCGTTGGCCGCGGCGATGAGCGTGATGAGCGCGGCGAGCCCGAAGTAGGCGCCGAGCAGGAATTGCTCCCGCTCCCGCGAAGCGAGGAGCCGGGGCTGGTCGTAGATCGCGATCGGGGAGGCGAAATCCACACGGGCATGCTCGACGCGCAGCCAGTAGCGCACCGGCTTGCCGGTCACCCCGGAGAGTTCGAAGGTCGGGAACCGTCCGGGCAAGGGCCACTGCGAGACGGGCATCGTGTCGCCCGCCTCCTGTTCGACCCACTTGCCGTCTTCGCCCCGGTAGAACAGCTGCGCCCGGTCGATGCCGGACGAAGCCAGCTCGAGGAACCACCGCCCACCGGCGGACTGCGCGTCGAACTGGAACCACAGCGCCTTGCCGTCGATGTTGTAGGTGCGGCCCGGCTCGCGCAAGGCCCAGGGAAGGGAGGCGAAGTCGGCCTCCACCCGATCGGCCGAACGCAGGCCCGTCGCGTCGACCCAGAAGCGGCTGTTGCCGTCCAGCGAAACACCGGCTGCCGACGGGTTCAGGGCAATGGTCGGCACCGATGCCGCGCCTTGGGCGAACACCTGCCCACCCACCACGAGGCAGGCCAACCAGCCGATCAGGATCACGCGAAGAAAACGCTGCACGTCGCAGATTGTTACAGCAATCCCGCCGGTGCCACCCAAAAAGAGAAAGCCCGCTCGAGGCGGGCTTCGTGGGAAGAAGGGGGGCTTCAGGCGTAAGCCGCGAGCGCCTTCTTCATCTTCTTCATCGCCGCGGTTTCGATCTGGCGAATGCGCTCGGCGCTCACGCCGTATTCGCTTGCGAGGTCGTGCAGCGTCATGCCGCCCGAACCGTCGTCGTTCACCTTCAGCCAACGCTCTTCCACGATGCGGCGGCTGCGCGCGTCCAGTTGCTCCAGGGCGGAGGCGATGCCGTCGGTGGCCATCGAGTCGCGCTGGCGCGATTCCATCACCGCCGTCGGTTCATGGTTCGCATCGGACAGGTAGGCGATGGGGCCGAACGCCTCTTCGCCGTCGTCGCTGGGCGCCGGGTCCAGCAGCACGTCGCCGCCGGACATGCGCGCTTCCATCTCGATGACTTCCTCGCGCTTCACGTTCAGCTCGCGCGCCATCGTCTCGATCTGCGCTTCGGTCAGGCTGTCGCGGTGGGTCTGCGTGTCCGCGTCGTCCTTGAAGCCCTGCTTCATCGAGCGAAGGTTGAAGAACAGCTTGCGCTGCGCCTTGGTCGTCGCGACCTTCACCATGCGCCAGTTCTTCAGGATGTACTCGTGGATCTCGGCCTTGATCCAGTGCAGCGCATAGCTCACCAGCCGCACGCCCTGTTCGGGGTCGAAGCGCTTCACGGCCTTCATCAGGCCGATGTTGCCTTCCTGGATCAGGTCGCCGTGCGGCAGGCCGTAGCCCAGGTACTTGCGGGATACGGAGACGACCAGCCGCAGGTGCGAGAGCACCAGCTTCCCGGCGGCTTCGATGTCGTTGTCGTCGCGGAATTTGCGCGCGAACTCCTGCTCCTCCTGCGGAGTGAGCATGGGCAGGCGGTTGACCGCCGAAATGTATGCGTCGAGGTTGCCCAGCGAGGGCACGACGGCCCAGGGGCTGGACATGGTCAGGGCCGTGCCGGAGGAGGCGATAGAGTCGGACATTAACAGGGACCCTTTCTTCATATATGTGCCATATTAGCACTCTCTTGGAGTGAGTGCCAAGACACAAAGTTCACTGCCAAAGCATACCAATTTCCGGGTTTTCCCGAGGTGTCAATCGGTAGGCCACGCCAGTGTGCGCCCACAGGCTTAAACCTGCATTAGCAGCACAAGTAGTAACAAAGGGGTATGGTTGAGTTGCCCCGCGAGGGGACTTACCAGCGCAGGTGAAGCCTGTGGAACAGCTTGCTCAGCACGAACAGGGGACCCACCCAGAGGTATTGCAGGTCCTCGAAGAACGACGGCTTCTTGCCTTCGATCCGGTGGCCCACGAACTGGGCGATCCAGGCGCCCACGAAGATGGCGGCGGACGCGCCCACGGCGTAACGGCCCATCGCCTCGACCAGCGCCAGGCCGATCCCCGAAACGACGGCCATCGCCACCAGGAATACGAGGGAGAGCCTCGCGTAATAGACCAGGCTCGCGGCCACGAAGGCATACGGCAGCCAGGGATGGATGCCGGACATCAGCCCGAGCAGGCTCAGCATGATCAGGGGGATGGCGACGAAATGGATGGTTTCGTTGCGCGGGTTGCGGTGGCTCTCGCCATAGTGTTCGAGCAGCTGGTCCACCTTGCGCGGTGCCGCGGCCGGCGCCGCGCCGGATGCCGTCGTTGTCTCCATGTCGTCTCCTTGCCCGTCAGTTCACCGACAAACCCACCGGCGATGCGGCAATGTCCCCGATCACGGCCGCGGCGTCAAATCCATGGCGGCGGAAGATCGCCAGTACGTTGCTTGCGGATGCGGGGGAACAGGAGACCAGCAGCCCGCCGCTGGTCTGCGGATCGGACAGCAGCGCCTGGTCCACCGGGTCGAATCCCGGGCGCAGCGTGACGTCCTTGCCGTACCCCGCCCAGTTGCGCCCGGAGGCGCCCGTCACCATGCCTCGCGCGGCGAGCTCGCGCACACCGGGCAACAAGGGCACCTTGGCCCAGTCGATGCGCACGGCCAGTTTGGCACCACGGGCCAATTCCAGCCCATGGCCCGCCAGGCCGAAGCCCGTCACATCGGTGAGCGCGTGCACCCCATCCAGCGCGGCGAGTTCCGGGCCGGGCGTGTTCAGCTTCGTCGTGGTTGCCACCATGCTCGCATAGCCCGCGGCGTCGAGCGCCTCCTTCTTCAACGCGGCGGACAGCACGCCCACCCCGAGCGGCTTGCCCAGGATGAGGACGTCGCCCACCTGCGCGTCCGCGTTGCGCTTGACGCGGCGCGGATGCACGAGCCCGAGCGCGACCAGGCCGTAGATCGGTTCGACCGAGTCGATCGTGTGCCCGCCCGCGATGGGAATGCCGGCCTCTCGGCACACGGACTCGCCGCCCGCCAGGATTTTGCCGATGGTCCCCGTGGACAACACGTTGACCGGCATGCCGACCAGCGCCAACGCCATGATCGGCTTGCCGCCCATCGCGTAGACATCCGAGATCGCGTTCGTGGCGGCGATGCGGCCGAAGTCGAAGGGGTCGTCGACGATCGGCATGAAGAAGTCGGTTGTCGCGATGAGCGCCTGCTCGTCGTTGAGCTGGTAGACGGCCGCGTCATCGGCTGTTTCGATGCCGACGAGCAGTTCCTTGGGCACCGGCATGCCCGAGGTGCCCTTGAGGATTTCCGACAGCACAGCGGGTGCGATCTTGCAGCCGCAGCCGCCGCCATGCGACAGGGAGGTGAGGCGGGGTTCGGCGGGCGTCGTGGAGAGGTCGAGCGGTGCGTTCATGGGGATTCCTGCAATTCCTGGAGAAGCCGTGCCAGCGCCAGGCGCTCAGCCTGCGGGCTGAAGAGCGGGGCGCGCGAAGCGCATTGTGCGCGCAACTGCTCGAGCAATTTGGGCGCGGGGGCATCGGGGGCTTGGCCGGCGCGGCAGCGGTCGAGCAGGGCCGCCAGGCCTGCCGCATCGCGCGGTTCGAAGTAGCCGCCGTAGCCGGCGCCCAGCATCCCCACGTTGCCGGGGACGCGCGAGGCGAGCACGGGGGTGCCGCTGCAGGCGGCTTCCATGATGACGTGGGCGCCGCCCTCCAGCGCGCTGGTGTGGACGAGAACGTGCGCCTGCTGGATCGCCCTTCGCACCTCGGCGTGGGGCAGGGCGCCGGCCCACCGGTATGCGGGGCACGCAGCCTCGGTCGCGCGAGCTTTCTCGGCCCATGGGGCTTCCGAAGCTTCGCCGATGTGCGTGATGCGGATGTCAGCGCGTCCGGACAGGATGTGCGCCGCTTCGAACAGCGTGTCGGGACTCTTGACGTCGCGCAGGTGGCCCACCATCACGGCATGCAACTCGCGGGATGTCTTGGGCACCTCGCGACGCGATGTGGTCGACTGGTAGATCACGCGCGCCTTCGATCGCAGCGGGGGCGCCAGCGCATCGACACCCAGTGACTGCAGGACCACGAGCCGCCCGGCCAACGCCAGCGACTGCTGGGCTTGTGGGTCGGTGGCGATGTCGCGGTACAGGTCGGTCCCCGTGAGCACGACCGCCAGGCCGCGCGCGCCCCTGGATTGCGCCCACGCCGCGATGGACGGCGCGGAGCGCCGTGCGTGCAGTGCCAGCATGATGTCGTCCGCCATCGCCTGCGCATCGGGCCATTGCCGGACGATGCGCACAAGGTGCGTGGACGAAAGCATTTTTTGCCAGCGCCGGGCTGTCTGCCAGTTGCCGTTGTTCGCGGCGGCCAGCGCGGGGCTTACGATGACGACCGATGGAGCGCGCATTCCCACCTTATACCGTTGACCGGCCGCCTGCTCCGTCCTACGCCTTCAGGAGCGGCGGCCGGGACATCGTGCGGCAAGGCCTCGTCGCCGCGCGCGAACGCACGCTGGCGCTGGCGGAGGCTTATGCGCAATCCCTGGGCCCTGCGTGCAGCATCGCGTATTCGCAGACGGTCAACCCACCGCTGTGGGAGCTCGGGCATATCGGATGGTTCCAGGAATGCTGGATAGGGCGCAATCGGCAGCGCGCGAGCGGCGTCGCAGCCGACCCGGAACACGAGCGCGCGGCTCCGCTCATGCCGGGGGCCGATGCGCTCTACGATTCGAGCCGGGTCGCGCACGCCACTCGCTGGACGCTGCCGCTTCCCGACGCGGCGGGCACGCGTGCCTATCTCGCCGCGACCCTCGAACAGTCGCTCGGACTTCTCGATGCGTTGCCGCAGGAACCGGGCGATGCGGAGCTGTATTTCTTCCGGCTCGTCGCATTGCACGAAGAGATGCACGCTGAGGCGGCGACGTATATGGCGCGCGCGCTCGGCGTCCCATTGCCGCCGCTGCGTCCGGCTGCATTGCCGGCGCACACCGCTGCGATCCGCATCCCCGCGCAAACCTTCACCCTCGGCCATGCGAGCCCCGGCTTTGCCTTCGACAACGAGCTGCAGCCGCACGAGGTGTATCTCGACGCCTACGAAATCGATGCGCAACCGGTGTCCTGGGCGCGCTACCAGGGCTTTGTCGATGCAGGCGGATATTCGGAGCGGCGGTGGTGGGGCGATGAAGGGTGGGCCTGGCTGGAGGAAGCCCGCCCATCGGTCCCGCGGGACGCGGGTCCTGCCGGGGCATGTGCGACGCACCTGAGCGCCTACGAAGCGCAGGCCTGGTGCCGCTGGGCGGGCCGGCGATTGCCGACGGAGGCGGAATGGGAATGCGCGGCGATTCATGCATCCGCTTTCGCATGGGGGCAGGTGTGGGAGTGGACCTCGAATGCTTTCGAGCCTTACCCCGGGTTCGTGCCGCATCCGTATCGCGATTACTCCGCACCGTGGTTCGGGACGCGGCGCGTGCTGCGAGGCGCTTGCGCGGCTACCTCGCCCATCGTCGCGCATCCGCGCTACCGCAATTTTTTCGAGCCGCACCGGCGCGACATCTTTGCAGGCTTTCGCAGCTGTGCCCCCTAGCGGGCCGGATCAGGACAGCAGCGCGAGCGCGAATTCGCGCGCATCGAAGGTTTCCAGGTCTTCCAGCTTCTCGCCGACGCCGATGAAGTAGACCGGGATCGGCCGCTCCTGTGCGATGGCGGCGAGCACCCCGCCCTTGGCCGTGCCATCGAGCTTGGTGACGATGAGGCCCGTCAGCTGCAGCGCATCGTCGAAAGAGCGCACCTGCGCCAGCGCGTTCTGCCCGGTGTTGCCGTCGATCACCAGCAGCACCTCGTGCGGCGCCGAGGGGTCGGCCTTCTGCACCACGCGCTTGATCTTCTTCAATTCTTCCATCAGGTGAAGCTGCGTAGGCAGGCGGCCCGCTGTGTCGACGAGTACGACGTCCTTGCCGCGCGCGCGGCCTGCGCTCACCGCATCGAAGCTCACCGCCGCAGGGTCGCCGCCTTCCTGGCTCACGATCTCCACCGTATTGCGGTCGGCCCAGATCGCAAGTTGCTCGCGCGCGGCCGCGCGGAAGGTGTCGGCCGCGGCGAGCAGGACGGTGGCGCCTTCGTCGGCAAGGTGCTTGGTGAGTTTGCCGATGGAGGTCGTCTTGCCGGCGCCGTTTACGCCGGCGACCATGATGACGGTGGGCTTGTGCTCGCCGATCACCAGCGGCTTTTGCAGCGGCCGCAGCAATTGCGCGAGCGAATCGGCCAGGATGTTCTTCACCTGCACCGGCCGCGTGGCGCCGCTCGCCTGCACGCGCCGCTTCACTTCGTCCATCAGGTGCTGCGTCGCCTTCACGCCGGTGTCGGCCATGAGAAGCGCCGACTCGAGGTCTTCATAGAGCTGGTCGTCGATCTGCCCGCCCGTGAAGACCTGCGAGATGTTCGAGCCGGTCTTGCGCAGGCCCGCGGTGAGCTTGTCGAGCCAGCGCTGCCGCTCCGGCGCCACCGGCGCGGGCACCGGAATCTCCATCGGCTGCACCAGCGCGCTGCCGATGAGGCTTCCGCCGCCCGCGGGCGCCGGTGCCGGAAGAGGCGCCAGCGCGGGCGCCGGCGCCGGGGTGGCCGCGGGTTTTTTCTTGAAGAAACTGAACATTGGGGGAGTTCTTAGAATCACAGGATTCTATGAAACACCTCCTGCGCATTGCTTTGTGCGGCCTTTCGCTGGCCTCGTTCCACTGGTTCCTCTCCCCCGCGATGGCGCAGACGGCGCCGGTGACGCCCAAGGTCGAGCAATTCAAGCTCAGCAATGGCTTCACGGTGATCGTGAAGCCCGACCGGCGCTCGCCCACCGCGGTGCACATGGTGTATGTGCGCGTCGGCGCGGTCGACGAGGTCGATGGCACAAGCGGCGTTGCGCACGTCCTGGAGCACATGATGTTCAAGGGCACCGAGAAGCTCAAGCCCGGTGAGTTCTCCCGCCTGGTCGCGGCGCTCGGCGGGCGCGAGAACGCCTTCACGCAGCAGGACAACACCGGCTACTACCAGCAGATCCCGGCGGGCAAGCTGGAGGACGTGATGCGGCTCGAAGCCGACCGCTTCGCGCACATGAAGTGGCCCGACGACGAGTTCAAGCGCGAGCTCGAAGTGGTGAAGGAGGAACGGCGCCTGCGCACGGAGGACAACCCGCGGTCTTCCATGTGGGAGGCGCTCAACGCCGTCGTTTTCGAAGCGTCGCCGTACCGCCGCCCCGTCATCGGCTGGATGAGCGATCTCGATGCCATGACGCCGCAGGATGCGCGGGATTTCTTCAGGCAGTGGTATGTGCCCGCGAACGCGGCCGTCGTCGTCGCCGGCGACGTCGATCCGCAGCAGGTGCGCCGTCTCGCGGAGAAATACTACGGAAGCATCCCGGCCCGGGCGGTGCCGCCGCGCAAGCCCCGCATCGAGCCGGACCAGGTGGGCGCGCGCCGGATGGACTTCAAGGCGCCTGCCGACCAGGCTTACATCGCCTTGACCTTCAAGGTGCCGCAGCTGACGTCATTCGAATCCACGCCCGCGAATGACGACGCGCTGGCTCTCACCGTGCTGTCGGCCGTGCTCGACGGTTACAGCGGCGCGCGGCTGGATCGCGCACTGACGCAAGGCGCGGACCGTGTCGCGGACAGCGCCGGCGCCGGCAATGGCCTGTGGGGCCGCGGGCCGCAGCTCTTCACGCTCGACGGCGTCCCCGCCAGGGGCAAGACCGCCGAGCAGGTGGAAGCCGCCTTGCGCGCGGAAGTCGCCAAGGTCGCGCGCGAGGGCGTGAGCGAGGCGGAACTCACGCGCGTGAAGACGCAATGGATCGCCTCCGAGGTCTACAAGCTCGATTCCGTCATGAACCAGGCGCGCGAGCTCGGCAGCTACTGGGTGCAGGGACTGCCCCTGGATGCCGGCGAGCGCCTCATCGAACGCCTGCGCGGCGTGACCGCGCAGCAGGTGCAGTCGGTGGCGGCGCGCTACTTCGGCGATGACCAGATGACCGTCGGCATCCTGCGGCCCCAGCCGCTGGACCCGAACCGCAAACCCCGCACGCCGCCGCCCGGCCTGCGCCACTGAACACAGGACGGCGAACCCATGATGAATTCAACCTGGAGCTGGCGGCCCCTTCGCGCCGTGCTCGCAACCTGCCTGGTGGTCGCGGGTGCGCAAGCATTCGCGGCGATCCCGGTGCAGACCTGGACCCAGCCGAGCGGAGCGAAGGTGTACCTGGTGGAGAGCCCCGCGATCCCGATGCTGGACGTGCAGATCGACTTCGACGCGGGTTCGCGGCGGGACCCGCCGGACAAGGCGGGCCTCGCCGGCGTCGCCGCGATGATGAGCTCCAAGGGCATCACCGCCGCGCGCACACCGGGCGCCGGCCCCTACGACGCCGCGCTCGACGAGAACCAGTTGGGCGAGGCCTGGGCCGACCTGGGCGCCGGGTTCGGGGCCAGCGCAGGATCGGACCGCATGAGCTTTTCCCTGCGCTCGCTCAACTATCCGGACCTGCTGCCCAAGGCCGTGCAGCTGGCTTCGCGGCAACTCGCGGACCCCGCCTTTCCGGACGCGATCTGGCAGCGCGAGCGGCAACGGCTGGCGGGGAACCTGCGCGAGGCCCTGACCAAGCCGGCCACCGTGGCCGCGCGCGCTTTCGCGACTTCGGTGTACGGAGGCCATCCCTACGGCTTCCAGACCACCGAGGAATCGATCGCACGCATCGGCGTCGAGGACATGCGCGATGTGTACCGGCGCACCATCGAGCCGTGCCGCGCGAAGGTCAGCATCGTGGGCGCGGTGACTCGCGCCCAGGCGGACGCGCTGGTGACGACGCTGCTGTCCCGGCTGCCGGGCGCGGCCACCGGACAGTGCGAGCCGCTGGCGCCCGTGGCCGAAGTACCCGCCCTCGCGGCGCCGCTGGTGCGGGAGATTCCCTTCGCCTCGGCGCAAGCCCATGTCCTGATCGGCCAGCCCGGCTACAAGCGCAGCGACCCCGACTACTTCGCGCTGCTGGTGGGCAACTACACACTGGGCGGCGGCGGTTTCGTCTCGCGCCTTACGCAGGAAGTTCGCGAGAAGCGCGGGCTGAGCTATAGCGTGTACAGCTATTTCTCACCGGGTCTTCATGCCGGCGCATTCACGATCGGCCTGCAGACGCGGCCGGACCAGACGGCGCAGGCGGTGCAGGTGTCCCGCGACGTGCTCGCCCGCTTCGTCGCCGAGGGCCCCACGGCGGCGGAGCTCCAGGCGGCGAAGGACAACCTGATCGGCGGCTTTCCGCTCCTCATCGACAGCAACCGCAAGCTGCTGGACAACCTGGCGAACATCGCATGGAACAACCTGCCGCTCGACTACCTCGACACCTGGACGCGCCAGGTGGACAAGGTGACGGCCGCCGACATCAAGGCCGCCTTCGCCCGCAAGCTGCAGCCTGACCGCATGGTCACCGTCACGGTGGGCGCCGTCGCGCAGCGCCAACAGTAAGTGCGCAAGCTGCGCGTGACCCTGTCAAGGTTGACAGGGGTCGGCCACATCGTTTCTTTCAACCCTTCCAGAATGGCTGATCGCTGTCACGCGATGGTGCCTTTCAGGGAGCGGAAGAGGAAAAGAGCCGTACGGCGGACGCGCACGCAGTCATCGGGCTGCGGCGCGCCGCCGTCCTGCCATCTGGCGCCACTTATCATGGCTCTCCCATGAAGCGCCCCGCCCCCCCGTCCACCGCCCGTGCGCCGCACGAAGTCCGCATCATCGGGGGCCAGTGGAGGCGCACCCGGCTCGCCGTCGCGGACCTTCCGGGTTTGCGCCCCACGCCGGACCGTGTTCGCGAGACGCTTTTCAACTGGCTGGGCCAGGACCTGACAGGCTGGCGGTGCGTCGACGCTTTCGCCGGCACCGGGGCCTTGGGCTTCGAGGCGGCTTCCCGGGGCGCGGCGCAGGTGCTGCTCGTCGAGCAGGAGCCCCGCCTCGTCTCCCAGCTTCGCGCCACGGCCGACAAGCTGCGGGCGATCGGGGTGGAGGTGAAACGGGCGAATGCGTTGACGGTGCTCGCAGGCCTGGCGCCCGGGGCCACGGACCTCATCTTCCTGGACCCGCCGTTCGACGCGAAGCTCTTCGACAAGGCGCTGGCGGCCGCGGCGCCGGCGCTCAGGGCAGAGGGCTTCATCTACCTCGAAGCTCCCGCGGCGTGGAGCGACGAAGCGCTCGCACCTTTCGGACTCGCTGCGTGGCGCCACCTGAAGGCCGGCGCGGTCCATGCGCACCTGCTGCGCCGGGCTGCATAATGCACCGCAGCAAAGGGACGAGAACAGAGCCGACCGCCGCCGTTGAGGAGAGAGACACATGCCCGTGATCGCCGTGTATCCCGGAACATTCGATCCCATGACCCTAGGTCACGAAGACGTCGTGCGCCGGGCCATTCAGCTTTTCGACCAGGTCATCGTGGCCGTGGCCGCCGGCCACCACAAGAAGGCGATGTTCACGCTTCAGGAGCGCATCGAGATGGCCAAGGTGGTGACAGCCCCTTATCCGCAGGTCACGGTGGAGAGCTTTTCGGGCCTGCTGCGGGACTTCGTCGTTGCGCGCGGCGGCAAGGCGATGGTGCGCGGCCTGCGAGCCGTCACCGACTTCGACTATGAATTCCAACTCGCGGGCATGAACCGCAGCCTGATGCCGGAAGTGGAGACCGTGTTCCTCACGCCCAGCGACAAATACCAGTTCATCAGCAGCACTTTCGTCCGCGAGATCGCGGTGCTGGGCGGCGAGGTCGACAAATTCGTCTCGCCCACCGTCCAGCAGCGCCTCATGGAGAAGGTGCGGAGTCTCGGACGCGAGTGAGCCAGCCGCGCAGCGCCGCGTTCACCTCGTCGGGTTTTTCCATCGTGAGCATGTGGCCGCAACGGCTCACCTGCACCAGCCGGGCGCCGGGGACCAGGGTCGCGATCTCATGCGAGTTCTCGGGCGGCGTGAGCTGGTCCCTGTCGCCGCACATCACCAGCGTCGGGCAACGCACGGCGGGCAGGTGGGGCCGCGCATCGGGCCGGGCCATCACCGCGCGGTTCTGGCGGATCAGCTGCTCGGCGCCTGCGCGCAGGACGAATTCCACATAAGTGGACGTGAGTTCCGGATCGGCCGCCTGGTCGGGATGGAAGGCGAACCTCACGTTGGGCTCGATCACTTCCGCCGCGCGGCCCTGCGCGAACAACTCGCACGCCGTCTCGCGCAGCTTGCGCATGTCGGGCGACTCGGGCCGCGCCGATGTCCCGAGCAGCGCCAGGCCCGCGACGCGCTGCGGCGCCTGGCGCGCGGCCTCCATCGCGATCATCCCGCCCATCGAGGCGCCGCAGAGCATCAGCGGCCCGGCGTGCGCGGCGAGCAAGCCCGATGCCATGGATTCGATGCTGGTGTGATGCATCTGCACGTCGGTGACGACGGGCCGCCAGTCGTGCAGTCCCGCGATTTGCGCGCGCCACATGGTGGCATCCCCCGCGAGCCCGGGAATGAGGACCAGCTGCGTCATATGACGGCGCCGCTGCGGCGCAACGCATCGCGCTGGACGCGGGCGAACAGGTCGCGTTGCGCATGGCTGCCACCGATTTCGGGCAATCGCGGCATCGCCTTTCCCAGTTCGGTCGCGGCGCGCAGGTAGTCGCCGCGCGCGTGCGCGAGAAGGCCGCGCGCCGCCGGAACGCAGACGTCCTGCCACGCCGCCCGTGCATGGGCCGGCGTGCGCCCGGCACGGTCCTCGATGCCCCGCATCAAGGCATCGGCGTGCGGCCTCCCTGCGCGCGCGAGGCCGTAGAGGTACTGCATGTCCAGGAAGGGGAGCACGTGATCGGTTTCGCGCGCCACGAGATGGTCCGCGACGTCGTCCCAGCGCGCGCCGACATCGACGCCAGCGAGTTCGAGCCGCGCCAGGAGCGAGACCGCGTTGATCTGGTCCTGCGAATAGTCCTTCGCGACACCCCACACCCGCCGGTCGTACAGCCCGAGCGCTTCCTCGTGCCGCCCCAGCTCGATCGCGAACAGCGCCTGGTGCCACCAGTTGTGCGTGAGCATGAAGGAGTTCAGGCCCGTCCAGGTGCCGCTCACGTCCTGCATGAACGCATGGCCTTCCTCGTTGCGGCCTTGCGTGAGCATCACATGCGCCAGCGCGTGATGCGCCCATGGTTCCTTGCCCTGCATGGAGATGGCCCGCCGCGCCGCGGTTTCCGCCTGGTCGAGCTCGTGGCATTGCTCGTGCGCGAACGCCAGCATCCCGTGGAAATAGGGCACGTCGGCGGCCGCGCGCGACGCGGGGAGCACCATCCGCAGCATGCCGGGGGAGTCGCCGCGATTGAACAGGTGGTAGTGCCCGAGCTTGAGTGACGCGAGGTCGCGCGGGTGCTCGCGTACCTGTTCTTCGTGCAGCGACACGGCTTTGGGGATATCGCCCTCCACCCAGGCCTGCACGGCGCGCACGAACCGTTGTTCCCGCGCCGTCCCGCGCGCCATGTTGGCGAGTGCGCGGTCGAGGAAGGGCCGCGCGTTGGACGGCGCATCGCCCGTCTCGGCGAACATGTGCACGGCCGCCGCGTATGCCTGGACCAGCGGCGCTGTGTCTTTCCCGGCCGCGGCCAGGACATTGACCGCGCGAGCCTCGCTCGCGATGAAGCCCATGACGAAATCGTCCAGCGCCTGCAGGCTGCCGGGATCGTCGAGGGTGACTTCGTTGCCGAGCCCGTCAGTCCACATGATGGAGCGCTTCGGAAGGCGGTTGCGGCCAGGGCCGCTGCGCATCGCGAATCAGCTCGAAGGCGCGGGAGACCTGCAGCACACCCAGGTCGTCGAAGCGGCGCCCCGCGATCTGCAGGCCGATCGGCAGTCCCGACCGCGTGTAGCCGCAATTGATGGACGCCGCGGGCTGCTCGGACATGTTGAACGGCACGGTGAAGCCGATGTGCTCGAGCGGGCGCAGGGGGTCGTTGGTGGGGGAGGCCAGTTCGGCGGCGAAGGCGGGCACCGGCGACGTCGGCGAGATCACGTAATCGAACGGGTTGCACGCCGTCACGGCGGCGACGCGCGTCGCATGGAACTGGCTCGCCGCCTTGAAGACCGCTTCGCCGCTCATGCCTTCGGCGCTGTCGGCCCATTGCCGGATGTAGGGCAGCACGCGCGCCTTGCTGGCGGGTGACAGCGCTTTCATGTCCACATGCGAGCGCATGCGCCAGAAGTGATCCATGCCATCGAGCATGGCCTGCGTCATGAAGGGCTGCATCGGCAAGACCACCGCGCCCGCGCGCTCCATCAGGCGAGCCGCCTGCTCCACCGCCGCGCGGATCTCCGGCTCCACCGCCAGGCCGCACCCGGCTTCCAGGAGCAGGCCTATGCGCAGGCCCTTGAGCTTGTCCACGCCGCGGTCGAACTCGCGCCACGCGATGTCCTGCTCGGGCAGGCTCATGCTGTCGCGCGGATCGGGACGTGCCAGCACCTGCATGAACCACGCGGCATCCTCCACGGTGCGCGTCATCGGACCCGCGGCGCGCCCGGTATAGGGCGGATCGATCGGGATGCGGCCGAGGCTGGGCTTGAGCGTGAAGATCCCGCACCACCCCGCGGGCAGGCGCAACGACCCGCCGATGTCCGTGCCGATGTGCAGCGGGCCGTAGCCCGCCGCGGCGGCCGCACCCGCACCCGAGCTGGAGCCGCCCGGCGTGCAGGCCAGGTTCCAGGGGTTGCGCGCCAGCTTGTGGAAGCTCGACAGGCCGGAGGACAGCATGCCGTAGTCGGGCATCGTGGTCTTGGCGACCATGACGCCGCCGGCTTCGCGGATGCGCGCCGCGGGCGGTGCGTCCGCAAGCATCGGCGTGAGCTCCACGGCCGCGGTGCCCAGGGGCAGCGGGTCGCCCTGGGTGGCGATGTTGTCCTTGATGGTGAGGGGGACGCCATCCAGCGGGCCGAGGGGCGTGCCCTGCTTCCAGCGCTTTTCGCTGGCCCGCGCCTGCTCGAGCGCGAGCTCGGGGCGCAGCAGGTACAGCGCGTGGAGGTGGTGCTCCCAGCGCTCGATGTGGCCCAGCACGGACTGGGTCACCTCCACCGGCGACAGCTCGCCCTGCCGGAAGGCGTGGATCAGCGCGGGCGCGGAGAGCTCATGCAATGCATGCGGGTACTGCTCGGACATGCATGCAACCGTTCAGGCCCAGGACATGGCGCCGAGGTCGTTCACGAAGACGGGCATGTCCTTCCACAGGCCCTTCACGCCCTTGTTCGCGATGGTGACCCATTGCGGCTGGTACAGGAATGCGTGGACGCAGTCGTCGGCGAGCAGGCGCTGGATGTCGCCGACCAGCTTGGCGCGGTCCGCCGCGCGGGGCGAAGTCTTGTACTTGTTGTACAGGTCCTTGAACTTCGGCGAGCTGTAGTTCCAGTAGTAGTCCGGCTTGTCGAAATTGCCGAGGTCGAAAGGCTCGACGTGCGAGATGATCGTCATGTCGTAGTTGTGCGCGCCGCCGTACGTATTGGAAAGCCACTGCGCCCATTCCACGTTCTGCAGCTTGGCCGTGATCCCGACCTTCGCCAGTTGCGAGGCGATCACCTCGCCGCCCTGGCGCGCATACGGCGGCGGGGGCAGCGTGATGGTGAGTTCCAGCGGCGTCGTGACGCCGGCTTCCTTCAGCAGCGCCTTTGCCTTCTCGGGGTTGTAGCCGTTCACCGCGGTGGTGTCGACATAGCCGAAGGCGCCGGGCACGTAGTGGCTGCCGATCGGCGCGCCGTAGCCTTCCGCGGCGCCCTGGATCACCGCCTTGCGGTCGATGGCCATGGAGATCGCGCGGCGCACACGGACGTCGTCCAGCGGCTTTTTCTTGTTGTTGATCGCGAGGATGGTCTTGGCGCGCGAACCCGCGATCACCACCTGGTACTTCGGGTTCTCCTTGAACTGTGAGATGCCGCGTGCCGTCACGCGCGGGAACGCGTCGAGGTCGCCTGCGAGCAGCGCGGCCACCTGCGCCGCCGGGTCGGAGATGAAGCGGAAGGTGACCTTCTTCAGCTTGATCGCGGAGGCGTTGCGGTAGCCGTCCCACTTGGCGAGGGTCACCGAGGAGCCCCTGGCCCAGCTCTCGAGCATATAGGGGCCTGTGCCCACTGGCTTGGTCGCGTTGGTGTCCGCGCTCTTGGGCTCCACGATGATCGCGGTGGCCTGGCCCATCAGGAACAGGAAGTCGGGGTCGAGTTCCTTGTTGATCACGACGACGGTGTAGTCGTCGACGGCCTGTACCGCCTCCATGCTGGCGAAGGTGCGCTTGTCCTTGTTCGTGCTCTTCTCCCCGCCGGCACGCGTGAAGGAGAACTTCACCGCCTGCGCGTTGAAGGGTTCGCCGTTCTGGAACTTCACGCCCTTGCGCAGCTTGAAGGTGTAGGTGCGCAGGTCGGGCGAAACCTCCCAGCTTTCGGCCAGGAGCGGCGTCACGGTGCCGTCCGAATTGATCTTCGTCAGCGTTTCGTAGACGTTGTACTGCGTCACCTCGGCGATCGCCGAGGCGGCGCCTGCCGTCGGGTCCAGGCCCGTCGGCTCGAGGCCCATCCCCAGCGTCATCGAGTCCTTGCGTCCCTGCGCCATGGCGCTTTGGGAGACGGCCAGCGGCACGCTCGCCAGCGCGGCGAGGGTGGCGGAATGCGAGAGAACGGTACGGCGCTTCAACATGTGGAACTCCAGGTCAGGTCAACGAGAGTGAGTGTGCCCCGTGCGGGGCGTGCCTGCCATCATCCCCGAGATGGGTCCGGCGTGGCAAGGGGGTTTTGCGGGTCGCCCGCCCGCCGTGGCCGCGCCGTGGGCTCCGCTCTCGGCACCGCGTCGAGGAGGGCACGGGTGTAGGGATGTTCCGCGGCGCTGAACAGCCGCTCGGGCGGGCCTTGCTCGACGATCCTGCCCTGCCACAGCACCGCGACGTCTTCGCACAGGTGGTGGACCACGGCGAGGTCATGGCTGATCAGCATATAGGTGACGCCGAACTGCGCCTGCAGGTCCTGCATCAGGTTGAGCACCTGCGCCTGGACGGAGACGTCCAGCGCGCTCACCGGCTCGTCGGCGACGATCAACCGCGGGCGCGTGATGAGCGCGCGGGCGATCGCGATGCGCTGGCGCTGGCCCCCGGAGAATTCATGCGGGTACTTGCCGAGGTCGTTGGCGCGCAGGCCCACCGATTCGAGCGTCTCGCGAGCCAGGCGATGCATGTCGTCTCGCGACGTGCCGCGCTGCGCCGCGAGCGGTTCCGTGACGATGCGCTCAATGGTCTGGCGCGGATCGAGCGAGCCGTACGGGTCCTGGAAGACCATCTGGATGTCGCGCCGGGCCAGGCGCAATTCTTCCTTGGGCAACGCTTGCAGGTCCCGCCCGAGCAGCTTCACCGTGCCGCGGGTCGGCGCATCCAGCGCCATCACCAGGCGTGCGAGCGTGGACTTGCCCGACCCCGATTCGCCGACGATGCCCAGGCTGCGCCCCGCCTCTATCGTGAAGCTCACCCCGTTGAGGGCGTGAACCTTGGGCGGCGGCTCGAACAGCTTCTCGCGCGGCATGGTGTACTCACGCACGAGATTTGCGACTTCCAGTAGAGGCGCTGTCATGGCTGCTCCTCCCTCTCCCCCTGGGAGAGGGTTGGGGTGAGGGCAGCGCGCGCCACGTCTTGCAGCCTGATGCAGCGAGCCTCATGCCTCGCTTCGATTTCGACAGGCGGTGGCGCGGTGACATGACACTCGGGGATCGTGAACGCACACCGCCCCGCGAACGGGCAGCCCGCCGGCAGGTCCGCCAGTTCGGGCACCGTCCCCGCGATCGTCATCAGCCGCTGCCCCTTGACGGAGCGCAACCCGGGGCGGGCCGCGAACAGGCCCAGCGTGTACGGGTGTGCGCGGTGCCTGAACACCGACTCCGTGTCGCCGCTTTCCACGACACTGCCGCCATACATCACCATCATGCGTTCGACGTTCTGCGCGATGACGCCGAGGTCGTGCGAGATGAGCATCAGTGCCATCCCGCGCTCGGCGACGAGGTCGGCGATCAGCTCGAGGATCTGCCGCTGGATCGTCACGTCGAGGGCGGTGGTGGGTTCGTCGGCGATCAAGAGCTGCGGGCCGCAGGCGAGCGCCATCGCGATCGTGATGCGCTGGCGCTGGCCGCCGGAGAACTGGTGCGGATAGGCATCGATGCGCCGCGCGGCGTCCGGGATGCCCACGCGGTCGAGCAGCGAGATCGCTTCCTTGCGCGCAGCATCGGCCGACATTCCGCGATGCAGGCGCAGCGGCTCGGCCACTTGGCGGCCGATGCTGTGAACGGGATTGAGCGCCGTCATCGGCTCCTGGAAGATCATGCCGATGCGATCGCCGCGGATCGCGCAGAGGGCGGCGTCGCTCTTGCCCACGAGTTCCTCGCCGTCGAAGCGGATGCTGCCGGTGACTTCCGCGCCTTCGGGCAGGAGGCCCATCAGCGCCATCACGGTGATCGACTTGCCGCATCCCGATTCGCCCACGAGGCCCAGCGTTTCCCCGCGCTCGAGGCTGAAGCTCACGTCGCGCACGGCATAGGCCGGGCCACGGTGCGTCCGCAGCTTGACGTGGAGGTTGCGTACTTCGAGCAGGGACATGGCCGTCAACGCTTCCTCGCCAGGCGCGGGTCGAACAGGTCGCTCAGGCCGTCACCCAGCAGGTTGAGCCCCATCACCGCCAGTGCGATGGCGACGCCAGGGAACACCGCCAGCATCGGCGCCTGGAAGAGCATGGTCTGCGCTTCGCTCAGCATGCGGCCCCACGACGGTTGCGGAGGCTGCGTGCCGAGCCCGAGATACGAGAGGGCCGCCTCCGCGAGGATGGCGATGGCGAAGCGGATGGTGGCCTGCACGATCAGCACCGAAAGGATGTTGGGCAGCACGTGCTCCATCGTGATGCTGAACGCGCCCTTGCCGCAGGCGCGCGCCGCCAGCACGAACTCGCGCGACCAGACCGCGTTGGCCGAGGCGCGTGTGATCCGCGCGAACGTGGGGATGTTGTAGATGCCGATGGCGATGATCGCGTTGACCATGCCGGGCCCGAACACGGCGGTGAGCATGATGGCCGACAGGATCGCCGGGAAGGCGAAGCCGAAGTCGGCGATGCGCATGATGATTTCTTCGGTCCAGCCGCGCCGCGCCGCGGCGAGGAGGCCGAACGCGGTGCCGATCACGAGGCCAATGCTGACCGCGATGACGCCCACCGCGATGGAGGCGCGGGCGCCGACGAGCAGCAGGGATGCGACGTCGCGCCCGTAGGGGTCCGTGCCGAACCAGTGCGCCGCGCTCGGCGGCAGCAGCTTCGAAGGTATGTCGATGTCGTAGGGCGAGTAGGGCGTCCAGACGAAGGACAGCAGGGCAGCCAGCACGAGCAGGATGCTGAGGATCGCGCCGATGACGAAGCTGCGGTGGGCGAAGGCGCGTTTCATATGTCGCTGGCTTTCACCCGGGGGTCGATCACGGCGTAGAGCATGTCGACGACGAAGTTGACGATGACGACCATCGCCGCGAGCAGCATCACGCAGTTGCGCACCACGATGAGGTCGCGGTTGGAAATCGACTGGAAGATCAGCCGCCCGAGCCCGGGCAGGTAGAAGACGTTCTCCACGACGATGGTCCCGGCGAGCAACTCGGCAAACTGCAGGCCCATCACGGTGATCACCGGGATCATCGCGTTGCGCAGCACGTGCCGCCACATGGTGCCCCGGCGCGAGACGCCCTTCGCGCGCGCCGTGCGCACGAAATCCTCGCGCATCACTTCCAGCACGGCCGAGCGCGTGATCCGCGCGAGGATCGCGGACTGCACCACGGCGAGCGAAATGGCGGGCAGCATGAGCGCGCGCAGCCCCGGCAGGATGCCTTCATCCCAACCGGGAAAGCCGCCGGCGGAGAACCACTTGAGGTGTACCGAGAACAGCAGGATCAACAGGATCGCGAACCAGAAATTCGGGATCGCGATGCCCACCTGCGACAGCCCCATCACGCCCACGTCGCCCAGCTTGTTGTGCCGCGCCGCGGCGAAGATGCCTGCCGCCAGGGCCAGCACCGTGGTGATCGACATGGCCATCAACGCCAGCGGCACGGTCAGGCTGAGCCGCTCCAGGACGAGCTCGGTCACGGGAGAGCTGTAGGCGTAGCTCAGCCCCAGATCGCCGGTGAGCATGCCGCCGATCCAGTGGAAGTAGCGCTGCACCGGCGGCTGGTCGATGCCGAGCTTTACGGCCAGAGCCTGCACGGCCTCGGGAGACGCGTCCGGCCCCATGAGGATCTGAGCAGCATTGCCGGGAAGGATTTCCAGCACCAGGAACACGACGATGGAAGCGCCAACCAGCGTCGCGACCAGGGTGATGAGGCGCTTGAAGAGGAACAAGCTCATGAAGCCGCCGATAATGCCAGAACTGAATCCGGAGAACCTCGGCATGGCACTGATGATTACCGACGAGTGCATCAACTGCGATGTCTGTGAGCCCGAGTGCCCGAACGAAGCGATCTTCCTCGGCCCGGAGATCTACCAGATCGATGCGGCCAAGTGCACGGAGTGTGTCGGGCACTTCGACGAGCCGCAGTGCGTGCAGGTGTGCCCCGTGGCCTGCATCCCCATCAACCCGGAGCACATCGAAAGCCGGGAGACGCTGTGGGAAAGGTATCGCCGCCTCACCGCGCAGGCGGCGAACCCGCCGTCGGCTAGCTAGCCGATTTCTTCTTCGCGGACTTTTTTGCGGTCTTGTCGGCAGGCTTTGCAGGCGCGGTCGCTGTGAAGAACTCGGGGTTCTTCGCCTTGGCTTGTCCTTTGGCCTTCAAGGGTTTGATCGTCGTGATCTGCGGCTCCCGCGCCGTCGCCGGCTCCTCGGCCTTTGGCGGCGGCAGCAAGGCCTGCGCAGGCTTGGCCTCTTCCTTGATCCGTGCTTTTTCCATGGCGTCACCGAGTTTGGCATCGCGCTTTGAGGCCTCGCTGGTTTGCGTGCGCTGTGCCTGGCTGCGCGGGTCGTCCACCACGACCAGCTTGCCGCCGGGGCAGGGCTCCTGGCTGTAGCTGGAGCCGCACCGGTAGACGCCTTCCGCTGACGCCGGCAGCGCAAAGACGGAAGCCGCGGCCGCGAGCCCAGCAAGCCGCACGAGGCGGTGCAGGTTGTTGTTCTTCATGTTCTCCCTTTCCTGTGGTTCCTGTTGTCAGAGGCCTTCGGGGCGTGGCGGCTTGGGCCGGGGCGGCTTGCTGGTGTGCACGAGCAGCGTCGCCTTTTCCATCTCACCCGCCAGCATCGCGGGCACGGCCTTCAAGGTGCGCGCCATGCAATCCTCGATCGCTTCGCGCTGGTCGGGCGCGGGCTTCTTCAACACCCAGTTGATCACCTCGGACTTCACGCCCGGATGGCCGATGCCCAGGCGCAGGCGCCAGTAATCGCCGGTGCCGAGTTGTGCGTGGATGTCGCGCAAGCCGTTGTGGCCGGCGTGGCTGCCGCCGAACTTGAGCTTGGCCTGGCCCGGCACGACGTCGAGTTCGTCGTGCACGACCAGGATCTCCTCGGGCGCGATCTTGAAGAAGCGCGCGAGTGCCGCGACGGATTTTCCGGACAGGTTCATGAAGGTCTGCGGTTCGAGCAGCCACACGGTCTGGCCATGGATCGTGGTGCGTGCCACCAGCCCGTGGTAGCTGCGTTCGGACGTGAGCTGCACCTTGAGCTCTCGCGCGAGTTCATCCACCCACCAGAAGCCGACGTTATGGCGCGTGGCTTCGTATTCGCTTCCGGGATTGCCGAGACCGACGAACAGTTTGATCATGGTGGGATTATCGGGTCGGGCCTCGAAACAAAAACGGCCCGCCGAAGCGGGCCGTTGACGCCAGGAGCCTGTGAAGAATTTACTTCTTGGCAGGTGCCTTGGCAGCGGGCGCCTTGGCGGCGGGAGCGGCCTTGTCGCCACCCTTCGCATCGCCCTTGGCAGCCGGAGCACCCTTGCCGGCCGGTGCGGCCTTGGCATCCGCTGCGGGAGCAGCTGCGTCGGCCGCCGGTGCGGTCGCATCCGCCGGCTCTTCGCCGCCGGTGAGCACCATCGACACGATCACCGGGTTCGGCTTGCCGCGCGTGACGGCGGTCACGCCCTTGGGCAGCGTGATCTCGTTCAGGTGCAGGGACATGCCCTTCTTCATGCCCGACAGGTCCACCTCGATGAACTCGGGCAGGTCGGCCGGCAGGCAGGAGATGTCGAGTTCGGACATGACGTGGTTGACGACACAGTTCTCGAACTTGACGGCCTGCGATTCCTCGGCCTTGACGTAGTGGAACGGCACCTTCATGTGCAGCTTGGTCTTGGCGTCCACGCGCTGGAAGTCGATGTGGGTGACCTGCTGCTTGTACGGGTGGTATTGCACGTCGCGCAGCAGGACCTTGCCGGCCTTGCCGCCGAGTTCCATTTCCAGGATGGTCGAGTGGAAGGCTTCCTTCTTCAGGGCATGCCACAACGCGTTGTGGTCCAGCTCGATGAGTTGCGGCTGGCCTTCACCGCCGTAGACGATGCCCGGGGTCTTGCCCGTATTGCGGAGACGGCGGCTCGCACCCGTGCCCTGCTTTGCGCGCTCAAAAGCGACGAATTTCATAGTTCACTCCAAAAGGAATCCACCGCGACCAGTGTGACTCCGGTTAAAAAAGGCCCGCCCCGACGAGGCAAGCCACGATGCACCCGAACCGGCAACCCTAGAAGAGGTTTTCCTGGTCCGAGAACAAACTCATCACCGACTCGCCCTTCGCGATGCGCTGGATCGTCTCGGCGATCAGCGGCGCCACGGTGAGCTGCCGGATTTTCTTGCACGTGCGGCCCGCGTCGGACAGCGGGATGGTGTTGGTTACCACCACTTCGTCCAGCGCCGCGCCGTTGGCGATCCGATCGATCGCCGGCCCCGAGAAGATCGGGTGCGTGCAATAGGCATAAACCTTCTTCGCGCCGCGCTCCTTGAGCACCTCGGCGGCCTTCACCAGCGTGCCGGCCGTGTCGATCATGTCGTCCATGATCACGCAGTTGCGGCCTTCGATTTCGCCGATCACGTGCATCACTTCGCTCACGTTCGCCCGCGGGCGGCGCTTGTCGATGATCGCGAGATCCGTGTTCAGCTGCTTGGCCAGCGCCCGGGCGCGAACCACACCGCCGACGTCGGGCGAGACCACGATCAGGTCTTCGTAATTCTTCGATCGCACATCCGACAGCAACACCGGCGACGCATAGATGTTGTCCACGGGAATGTCGAAGAACCCCTGGATCTGGTCGGCGTGCAAGTCCATCGTCAGCACGCGCGACACCCCGACCGTCTGCAGCAGGTTGGCCACCACCTTCGCCGAGATCGGCACGCGCGACGAGCGCGGGCGGCGGTCCTGGCGGGCGTAGCCGAAATACGGGATCACGGCGCTGATCCGTTCGGCGGACGCGCGCTTGAGCGCGTCCACCATGATCAGCAATTCCATCAAATTCTCGTTCGTCGGGGCGCAGGTGGACTGGACCACGAAGACGTCGCGCGCGCGAACGTTGGTGTTGATCTCGACGGTGACTTCACCATCGGAAAAACGCCCCACGCTGGCCGCTCCCAGGGAAATGCCCAGATGCCCCGCGATTTCCGACGCGAGCGCCGGATTGGCGTTGCCGGTGAACACCATGAAGTCGGGATGAGGAACAACCTGCATGAGCGGTCCCAGCGATATGTAGTTACTTGCCTTGATTCGAGGAGCGCGGCCCGAGGACCGCGCTTCTCATATTTTGGCAGGGGAGGAAGGACTCGAACCCTCGTATGCCGGAATCAAAATCCGGTGCCTTAACCAACTTGGCGACTCCCCTACACGGGTCGGAAGCTGAAATTCAGCCGCCAACCGATATATCGTCGCTGGGAGCCCATCCCGCCAGAGGATGAGCCTCCAAATTGCCGCATTCACGTGCCAACCAACCTTCAGGCGCCGCTTTCAGGGACTTTCCGGCACCCAGATGCGCGAAAACCGCGCTTCCCGAACCGGTCATCCGACCGCTCAATCCCTGCGACCCCAGCCAATCGAGGGCCTGGGTGACGCCGGGACAAAGCTCCTGGGCGACGCCTTGCAAATCGTTGCGGCCGAACTTCCAGATGTCATTCCAGGCATCCGGCCCCGGGTTTGCAGCAAAGCCTGAAATTATAGCAGGCTCACTGTCGCGGGTCAGCCTGGGATGGCCGAAGATTCCCGCGGTCGGCAGCCCCTGCGGCGGCTTGACCACGGCGAACCGCCCGGGAGGCAGGCGCACGGGCGTCAGCGACTCCCCGATCCCCTCGACCCACGCGTTGTATCCGCCGAGGAAGAAGGGGACGTCCGCCCCCAGCGTGAGGCCGATCGTGGCGAGCGCCGGCAGGGACAGGCCAGCGCCCCAAAGGCGGTTGAGGGCCAGCAGGCAACTGGCTGCATCCGACGAGCCCCCGCCCATTCCCGCCTGCTCCGGCAGGCGCTTGTCGATGCCGATATGCGCCCCCAGCCGTGTGCCGGATGCAACTTGGAGGGCGCGGGCCGCGCGGAGCACCAGATCGTCGGGCGGCAACGGGCGGCCGAGATCTTCCCGGGACACGGTGGCGTCCGGTCGGACTTCGAAATGCAGGGTGTCGCACCAGTCGATCAGCATGAAGACGGACTGCAGCAGGTGCATGCCGTCGTCCCGCCGCCCCGTCACGTGGAGGAACAGGTTGAGCTTGGCCGGCGCCGGGACGTCGTAGATCGCCTTCATCGCTCGAGGGCGATGCGAAGGTCCGCCTCGGGCTGGGGGTGCGTGCGATGCGCGCTCAGCCGGCCCTGCGGGAGCAGGCTGAGGTTGGCTTGCCAGCCCGGCACGGGCGTGTTCGTGCCGCGGAGCCAGTCGAAGAGCGCCGCGACAGGGATCGCCGACCCCGTGGCATGGGCCACGAGGGCGTCGACCGATTCGAACTGGCGCGTCTGCCCGCCATTGCGCAGCATCGCACTGCCCGGCGCCCAACTCAGTACGGCCAGTGTGCCGCCCAGGGGATTGCTCAGCGTCAGCTCGCCGCTGGCGGCGTTGCCACGGAGGTCGAAGCCCGCCGCGAACGACTGGCTCTGGTTGCCCTCCACCTGCAATGCGAGCCGGCCGCTCCAGGGGCCCTCGTCCTGCGCCAACGCCCGCTCGGTCTTCGGGGCGCTGGCGCACCCTGCGAGGAACAGAGCCGATGCGGCCAGCAGGCTCACCCGCAGACGGGCGCCGGTCATGGCTTGACCCGCAGGCGCTTGAGCGTTTCCTGCAAGGTTTCGTTTTCGCTGTTGAGCAGCAGGCCTTCCTTCCAGATCGCTGTGGCTCGATCGCGCTGTCCCAGGCTCCACAGGACTTCCCCAAGATGGGCGGCGATGTCCGCGTCGGGCCGCGCTTTGTAAGCCACGTCCAGGATCCTCAGCGCTTCCGGCTTGTTGCCCATGCGGAATTCCACCCACGCGAGGCTGTCGCTGATGAAGGGGTCGTCCGGCGCATAACTCAGCGCCTTCTGGATGAGCTGCTTGGCTTCCGGCAATCGCACATTGCGCTCCGCGAAGGAATAGCCAAGCGCGTTGTACGCCGAGTGGTAATCGGGCTTGGCCGCGATCAGCTCCCGCAGCAGGCGCTCCATTTCCGGCAGGCTGCCCATTTTTTCCGCCAGCATCGCCTGCTCATAAACGAGGTCCGCGTCGAAGGGTTGGCGCGCCGCCGCCTGGGCGATCAGGTCGTAACCAGCCTTGTATTGCTTGTTGTCGCGAAGGAGTTGCACTTCCGCCGTGAGTTTCATGCGCGCATCGTCGGCGTTGCGCTCGGGAAGGGCTCGCAGCAGCTTGCGTGCTTCGTCCAGCTTGCCCTGCCTGGCCAGAATGGATGCGCGGCGGTTCTGCGCCGCCAGCAGGTCCTGCGCATTTTCGATGCGGTCGAGCCAAGCGCCGGCAAGTGCGAAGTCCTTGCGCTTTTCGGCAACGCGCGAGAGCGACATGTACGCCTGCGCCAGTCCACGCGCCCGTTCCTCGCCCGCCGGTTGCGCCTGCGCCAGTTCGATGTAGCGCTTGAGCGAAGCTTCGGCGGCCGCGTCACTGTTGTCCTGCAACTGCAGCATGCCCTGCGCAAGCCAGGCTTGCGGATAGTCGGGCTTCTCCGCCGTAACCACGTTCAATTGCTGAGACGCTTCCGCGTAGCGCTGCGCGTCCAGGAGCGCGCGCGCGTAGTTCATGCGCATCTCGGGCAGCGGCTTCGACTCCATGTAGCGCCGCACGAGTGCTTCGGCCTGCGGCAGTTTTGGGTCCATCAACTCGATGGCAAGCATTGCGGGGCCTTCCGCCCGCGCATCCGCGGCCTGCCCGCGCCGCGCCGCTTCGAGCGCGCCCGTGGTGTCGCCGGCGGCCAGGCGAACGCGTCCCACCGCGGTCCACGCGGCAGCCGCAGTCGCCGGCTGGTTGAGGTAGTCCGCGAGCGCCTGTTCCACCACGCTGGCTGCGAGCTTCTTGTCGCTGGCCCGCGCATAGGCCTGCGGAATGATCGCGAACACCGCGTCGCGGTCCTTCTCGCTCGCAAGCGCCAAATCCGTCCTGAGCGGCTCGACGCTCTCCGCGACGCGATTGAGCTGCAGCACCAGGCGCAACACGAAACGATTGGCTTCGCGCGACTGCGGATGCGCGGCTTTCCATGCGCGCGCCGCCTGCAAGGCGTCCTCGCCGGAGCGGTTCTGGTAGGCGATTTCCATCGCCCGCTGGTACAGGCCGGGGTCGTTCGTCTTGCGCGCGGCGTCCAGCATCAGCGCGAAGCCGGTGCCGGGCTCGGCTTCGGTACCGCGGGCGTTGATCTCGCCCAGCAGCAGCTGATAGAAGAGGCTGGCGTCCAGCGGCGAGTTGATCGCTGGCGTTTCGTCTTCGTCGTCTGGCTTGTCGGCGGGTTGCGCAGCGGCGCCAAGCGCCAGGAAAAGCGCGAGTAAGGCGGCTGCTGCAGGGGGGATTCGCTTCATCGAACCATAATAATCCAAGCCCCCTGACCCGTACCCCCCCGCGCCCATCCCTACCCCAGCATGCCCGAACTGCCGGAAGTCGAAGTTACCCGCCTGAGTTTTGCCGACCGGATCGCCGGTGCCACGATCCTGGCGGTGCGCATGGGCAAAGCGCTGCGTTGGCCGCTCGGCATTGACCCCCGCCTGCTGGAGGGGCGCAGGATCCTGCAGGTGCGCCGCCGGGGGAAATACCTGTTGCTGGACCTCGACGAGGGTCTTCTCCTGTTACATCTCGGGATGTCCGGCAGCCTGAATTTCTCTCCCACCCAGCCCGAGCCCGGTCCGCACACCCATTTCGACATGGAGACGACGCGCGGCGCGCTCCGGCTGAACGACCCGCGCCGCTTCGGCGCGGTGGTTTACGCGCCCGCGGAGGACTCGTCTGTCGCGCGCAAGCTCCTGGGCGCGTTGGGGGTGGAGCCCCTTGAGGCCGGTTTCGGTGCGGAAGCATTCCACGCAGGCTTGCGAAAGCGCAACGCGGCCGTGAAACAGGTCCTGCTGGCGGGGGACATCGTGGTGGGTGTGGGAAATATCTACGCGTCCGAAGCGCTGTTTCTCGCGCGCATCCGGCCCACGACGCGGGCCTCCCGCATCGGGAGAGCCCGTTCGGACCGGCTGCACGCGGCGATACGCGAGGTGCTGGCGCGCGCGGTGGCCAAGGGCGGGAGTACCTTGCGGGATTTTTCCAGTGCGCAGGGCGAGAGCGGCTACTTCCAGCTCGAGGCCATGGTGTACGACCGCGAGGGATTGCCGTGCCGCATATGCGGCACCGCCATCAAGGCGATACGGCAGGGACAGCGCTCCACGTTCTACTGCCCGCATTGCCAGAAATGATGGCTGCGTACAGAGGAGCCTGATGCTATATTCAAAATAACAATCCGGGATTCTGAGTGGGCACCTCCTTCAACGAACAATTCGACCAGCATGGCCACTGGCGGCGCGAGTTCGCCCTGCGTCTGAAGCTGCTGTCCGAATGGCTCAAGGACCACGACCTGCTCGACTCCGCGGTCGAGGAGCGCCTGCGCCGCCTCGAGACGCAGATGCGCTCCGACAAGGTCATGGTTGCCTTCGTCGCCGAGTTTTCGCGCGGCAAGTCCGAGTTGATCAACGCGATCTTCTTCGCCGGTTACAAGCGCCGCATCATGCCGGCGAGCGCCGGGCGCACGACCATGTGCCCGACCGAACTCGGCTACGACGGCGACGTCCCGCCTTGCCTTCGGCTGCTGCCGATCGAGACCCGGTTGCAGCCGCAGGCGCTGATGGAATGGCGCGCCGTGCCCGAAAAGTGGACACGCGTCGACCTCGACGTGAACGACCCGGCGCAACTTGCGAAGGCCTTCGAGAAGGTGGCGGAGATCCGGCACGTCACGAAGGAAGAAGCGAAGGCGCTGGGTTTCTGGCACGACGACGCGCCGACCGAAAACCCGATGGTCAACTCGCAGGGGCTGGTCGAAATTCCGCGCTGGCGCCACGCCCTCATCAACATCGCGCATCCGCTGCTCAAGCAGGGCCTGGTCATCCTCGACACGCCCGGACTCAACGCGATCGGCGCGGAACCCGAACTCACGGTCAACCTGATTCCGCAGGCGCACGCCGTCGTGTTCATCCTCGCGGCGGACACAGGCGTCACGAAGTCCGATCTCTCGATCTGGCGTGAACACCTCATCACCGAGGCGGACAACATCGAGTCGCGCCTCGTGGTCCTGAACAAGATCGACACGATGTGGGATTCGCTTTCCACCCCGGTGCAGGTCCAGGCGCAGATCGACCGCCAGCGCGCGACCTCCGCTGAAATCCTCGGGCTGCCGAAGGAACAGGTCATCCCCGTGTCCGCGCAGAAGGGGCTCGTCGCCAAGGTCAACGACGATGCGCAGCTATTGCAAGCCAGCCAGCTGCCCGTGCTGGAACGCGCCCTCAGCCAGGGTGTGATGGGCCAGCGCCAGCGGATCCTTCGCGCGGCGGTGTCCGGCGGCATCGGCGAACTGCGCACGGAGGCGGGCCGTGCGATCCACATCCGCCGCCGCGACCTCGCCGAGCAGATGCAGGAGCTCAAGGGCCTGCGCGGCAAGAACACGTCCGTCATCAAGCACATGCGTGCGCGCATCGAGCAGGAGCAGGGGGACTTCGATGTGAGCGGCGCCCGCATCCACGCCGTGCGTTCGGTGCACCTGAAGCTGCTTCGCGAAGTCTTCGTGCTGCTGGGCACCGCCACGCTCAAGACGGAGATGGCCGAGCTCACCACCGCCTTGCGCCAGCCCGGCATCAAGCTCGGCGTGAAGAAGGCCTACGCCGCGACTTTCGAGCGGATGCGCTCGGGCTTGCGCACGGCCCAGTCCACCAGCGCGGAAATCCAGACGATGCTGACGGGCACGTTCCGCCAGCTCAATGCGGAATATGGCTTTTCGCTGCAGGCGCCGCGTGAGCCGGACCTCGAGCGCTTCATCCGCGACCTGGACCTCGTGGAGCGAAGCCACAACCAGTACCTGGGGATCGGCAATGCATTCCGGCTTGCACAGCCCGAGTTCGCGGACCGTCTGGTGCGCGCGCTGGCGACCCGGCTCCGCACGGTCTACGAATCGGCGTTGGGAGAGGTCGAGTTGTGGAACAAGTCCGCGGCCGCCCAGCTCGATGCCCAACTGCGCGAACGCCGCCGAAATTTCGGCCGCCGCATCGAAGCCATCGAACGCATCCAGCAGGCGGCGAGCGGTCTCGACGACCGCATCACGGAGATCGCGACGCAGGAACATGCCCTCGACCAGCTCGACCTGAAACTGACCGAGCTCACCGGCCACCTCATCGACATCCCCGAAGGCGCGCCCCCCGCCGAGCCTGCGCTGCAGCCGGCATGAACACGCTGCCGGCCGGTTTTTCCGGCCGTGTCGTCCGGTGGCAACAAACCCACGGCCGCGCGGGCTTGCCCTGGCAGGGCCTCCGCGATCCGTACCGCGTCTGGTTGTCCGAGGTGATGCTGCAGCAAACCCAGGTCGCGACCGTCCTCGGCTACTACGCGAGATTCCTCGAGCGCTTCCCCGACGTGCGCGTGCTGGCGTCGGCGAGTGAGGACGAAGTTTTCGGCTTGTGGAGCGGGCTCGGGTACTACAGCCGCGCGCGCAACATGCACCGCTGCGCGAAGGATGTGGTGGCCTTGCACGGGGGCGAGTTTCCGCGCAGCGCGGAGCAGCTGCGGACGCTGCCCGGAATCGGCCGGTCGACCGCGGCGGCGATCGCGTCGTTCTGCTTCGGCGAACGCATCGCCATCCTGGATGGGAATGTCAAGCGAGTGCTCGCGCGCGTCCTGGCGTTCGACGCGGACCTGGCCAGCGCCGCGAACGAGCGCGTGCTGTGGGGTCACGCGCAGGACTTGTTGCCGGCGAGAGCGTTGAACGAGGCCATGCCCCGGTACACGCAAGGCTTGATGGACCTCGGCGCGACCATCTGCACCGCGCGCAGTCCGTCATGCCTGCTTTGCCCGGTGCGCGATATGTGCGCGGCTCGGGCGCAGGGTGAGCCTGAACGCTATCCCGTCAAGACGAGAAAGCTCAAGCGCAGCGCGCAATCGCTGTGGCTGCTGCGCGCGCGATCGCAAGAGGGTGGCGTGTGGCTGGAAAGGCGGCCGCCGAAGGGGATCTGGGCAGGCCTTTACTGCCTTCCGGTGTTCGAAAGCCGGGACGCGCTGCAGGCCGCGCTGCCGACGTCGCTGATCGCGAAGCTGGAAGACGGCGAGCCCTTCCTCCACGTGCTGACCCACAAGGATTTGCACTTGCATCCCGTGGAAGTCGAACTGCCCGGATCTACATTGCAATCGGCGGGCGCCTGGTATGCCCAAGCCGATTGGGATCGTCTCGGGCTGCCTGCCCCCATCCGCAAGCTGCTGCAGGCCTAGCGCCCGTCCAGTTCGCGATGGCGCCGGCGCGTGGTCCAGCGCGCCCCGAACGCCGCCGCCAGTTGCTCCACGAGATACACCGATCGGTGCTGCCCTCCGGTGCAACCGATCGCGACCGTGACATAGCTGCGGTGGTCCCGCGCGAGAGGCTCCAGCCATTCGTCGAGGAAAGCCTCGATCCTGGAGTACATCCGCTGGACGTCCTCCTGCCGGCGCAGGAAGGCGATGACCGGCTCGTCGCGCCCCGTCAGGTCTCGCAGTCCAGGTTCGTAATGCGGGTTGGGGAGCATGCGCACGTCGAATACGTAGTCGGCATCCACGGGAACGCCGCGCTTGAATGCGAAAGACTCGAAAACCAGCGTGAGCTGGCTGGCGGGTGCGGAGAGCAACGACTTCACATAGGCCTGCAGCTGCGAGGCGCGGATGACGCTCGTGTCGATTACCTGCGCGTGTTCGCGCAAGTCGGCGAGCAACTCGCGTTCGAGCTCGATGGCTTCGACCAGCGCATGTTGCTGGTCCAGCGCCGTATTGGTCGACAGCGGGTGGCGGCGCCGCGTCTCCGAAAAGCGCCGCACCAGCGTTTCGGTGGTGGAGTCCAGGAAAAGCGACTGCAGCACCACGCCTTGCTGGCGCAACGCGCGCAGTTGCGCCGGCACCTGTGGCAGCGAGGTCGCGCTGCGCACATCGACCGCGATGGCGACGCGCTCCGCGCTGGCCTGCTGCTCCAGCGCGACGAAAGCGCCGAGCAATTCCGGCGGCAGGTTGTCGACACAGTAATAGCCCGCGTCCTCCAGCGCGCGCAGCGCGACCGACTTTCCGGAGCCGGACATGCCTGTGATGAGGACGATCTCGAGAGCCATGGTCTTATTTCACCCTCGCACCGACGCTGCCCAGCATTTCCTTTGCGTGCGCAACCGTGGTGCCCGACAGATGCTCGCCGCCCAGCATGCGGGCGATCTCCGCCACGCGCTGCTCACCTTGTACCGATGTCACGGTGCTGGATGGGCCCGACTTGTCCGATTGTTTGGCGACCACGAGGTGATGGTCCGCGCAGGCAGCGACCTGGGGCAGGTGCGTCACGGCGAGCACTTGCCGATCCCGGCCGAGCTGCTTCATGAGGCGCCCGACGGTTTCGGCGACCGCGCCGCCCACGCCCGAATCGACCTCGTCGAAAATCAGTGTCTGCGCCGTTCCCAGCCGGCTGGTGGTGACTGCGATGGCGAGGGCGATGCGCGAAAGTTCGCCGCCCGACGCGACCTTGCCCACGGGGCGCGGCGTGGTGCCCGCATGGCCCGCAACGAGGAATGAGATTTCCTCCAGGCCGCCCTGGGTAGGCTGCGCTGCCTTCTCGAGCGCGATCTCCAAACGCCCGCCCTGCATCCCGAGACCTTGCATCGCGAGCGTCACGGCCTTGGCCAATTGCGGCGCGGCCTTCATCCGCGCTTTCGAAAGCGCTCGGGCCTCCGTCATGAACGCGTCGGCTTCCTTTTGTTCCGCCGCTTCGAGCGCTGCGAGGTCGGCGGCGGCGTCGAGCTTCAGGAGCTCTTCCTTCCAGGAAGCGAGCAGTCCCGGGAGTTCCGCGGGGGCTCGCTTGTACCGTCGCGAGAGCGACATCCACAGGGACATGCGTTCGTCGAGTTCGGCCAGGCCGGCCGGGTCCAGCTCGGTCTTGCGCAAATAGGCGTGCAACGAATGTGCGGCGTCTTCCACCTGGGCCAGGCTGGATGCCAGCACCGCGGCGAGGTCGCGAAATTGCGGCTCCACGTGTTCCTGGGCCTGCAGTTGGCCCTGGGCCTGCGATAGGCTGCGCGTGGCGCCGGATTCATCGGCTTCGAGCAAGTCCAGCGCGCCCTGCGCCGCTTCGAGCAGCGCTTGGGCATTCGCAAGGCGCGCGTGCGATGTGTTCAGCTCGTCCCATTCGTCGGCGCCCGGGCCCAGCTTTTCGACTTCCCCGATCTGCCAGGCGAGCCGCTCGCGTTCGCGCTGCAGCGAGTCCTGCGCGGCTCGTGCGTCGGCCAGCGTCTTCTGGGCGGCGCGCCAGCGCTGCCACAGTTGCGCGAGCGCCTGCGTGCTGACGCCCGCATACCCGTCGAGCAAGCCGCGCACGGCGTCGGGGCGCGTGAGGCTTTGCCATGCGTGCTGCCCATGAATGTCCACGAGTTGCTCGGCAAGTTCGCGCAGCTGCGTGGCCGTCGCGGGGGTGCCGTTGATCCACGCGCGGCTCTTTCCCTGCAGGTCGATGCTGCGGCGGAGCAGCAGGGCGTCGTCGGATTCGAATCCTGCTTCCTCCAGCCACGGTGCCAGGGAAGGGGGAAGGTCGAACTCGGCAGTGATGTCCGCGCGAGATGCGCCTTCCCGGACGACGCCGCTCTCTGCCCGCGAGCCGAGCGCCAGCTGCAGCGCATCGACCAGGATGGACTTGCCCGCGCCCGTCTCGCCGGTCAGCACGCCGAAGCCGCCTTCCAGTTCCAGGTCCAGTTCGCGCACGATCACGAAATCGCGCAGGGCGATCCTCTTGAGCATCAGTTTCCCTCGTTCCAGTGAAGCTTCTTGCGCAGCGTGTCGAAATACGTCCATCCACGCGGATGCAGGAAGCGCACGCGGTGCTGCGACCGCTTGACGGTGATACGGTCGCCATGGAGCAGCGACGCGAGCGACTGCATGTCGAAATTGGCGCTTGCATCGCGCCCCGACACCAGCGCGATGGTTACTTCCGACGCATCGGGCAGCACGATGGGGCGGTTGGACAGCGTATGCGGCGCGATGGGCACCAGGACCCAGCCGGGCGTGGAAGGATGCAGGAGGGGCCCGCCCGCGGAAAGCGCATAGGCGGTCGAGCCGGTCGGGGTTGCCACGATCAGGCCGTCCGCGCGCTGGTTCGCGACGAAGTGCCCGTCGACCTCCACCCGCAGCTCGACCATGCCCGACGTCGCTCCGCGGTTCACCACCACGTCGTTCATCGCCATTGCATGAAAAACGCAGTCGCCGTCGCGCATGACTCGCGCTTCCATGATGCTGCGGTGGTCTTCCTCGTAGTCGCCGCCCAGCATCTGGGTGAGTGCGTCGCGGTAATGGTCCAGGGGGATGTCGGTGATGAAGCCCAGGCGCCCCTGGTTGATCCCGATGAGGGGTACACCGTGCTTCGCAAGCTGCCGCCCGATGCCCAGCATCGTCCCGTCGCCGCCCACCACCAGCACGAGGTCGCAAGCCGACCCGATCGCCGGCACGTCGAGCATCGTGTAACCCGTAATGCCGGCGGTGGCCGCGGTTTCGCGCTCGAACACCACGTCGCATCCCATGGAGCCGAGGAAGTGCGCGATGCCCTCCAGGGCGACGCGCGTCGAGCCCGCCGCCGCGGCGGACACGGCCGTGTGGTACTTCCCGATCAGCGCCACCTGGCGGAACTTGGATTTCATCGGCAAATTACATCACTAAATCCCCCAGTGTCAGGCACGAACCGCATTGCGCGCGCCATGCCGTCGCTAAAATCACCCGACATGCTCGATGACCGCGCCAAGTTGTTGCTCAAAGCCCTGGTCGAGCGATACATCGCCGAGGGCCAGCCCGTGGGATCGCGCACCCTGTCGCGCGCATCCGGCCTCGACCTGTCGCCGGCCACGATCCGCAATGTGATGTCCGACCTCGAGGAGCTGGGCCTCATCGCCAGCCCGCATACCTCGGCGGGCAGGATTCCGACGGCGCGCGGCTACCGGCTTTTCGTGGACACGATGCTGACCGCCCAGCGCGAGCAGTTCGCCACGCCCAGCCTGCCGGCGGACCAGCCCCAGAAGGTGATCGCCAATGCCGCGCATTTGCTGTCCAACCTCTCGCAGTTCGTGGGGGTGGTGATGGCGCCGAAGCGCAGCTCGGTGTTTCGGCACATCGAGTTCCTGAGGCTGTCGGAAAAGCGCTACCTCGTGATCATCGTGTCGCCTGATGGAGACGTGCAGAACCGCGTCGTCTTCACCGAAGGCGACTACACACAGAGCCAGTTGATCGAGGCGGCCAATTTCCTCAATGCGAACTATGCCGGAATGGCGATCGAGCAGGTGCGCGAGCGCCTGAAGACCGAGGTGGAGCAATTGCAGAGCGAGATCGCCTCGCTGATGCAGACGGCAGTGCAGGCCAGCAGCGATGCCATGGCCCAGCAGGACGAGGTCGTGATCTCCGGTGAGCGAAACCTCCTCGCCGTGAGCGACTTCTCCAGCGACATGGGTCACTTGCGCCGCGCCTTCGACCTCTTCGAACAGAAAACGCAGCTGATGCGCCTGCTCGACATCTCCAGCCAGGCCGCGGGCGTGCGGATCTTCATCGGGGGCGAGAGCCAGGTCGTGCCTTTCGAGGAGTTGTCGGTCGTCAGCGCGCCATACCAGGTGGACGGGCAGATCGTCGGCACCCTGGGTGTGATCGGTCCGACGCGCATGCCCTACGATCGGATGATCCAGATCGTCGACATCACGTCGAAGCTCGTCAGCAACGCGCTGAGCCATCACAAGTAGATCTGCCTCAGATTTCCCCCACCCCGAAAATCAGTCATGGCCCTGCATTTCCTGGACTACGATCCCGATGACATCGATGTCCGCGTCGCCGAGTTGCTCACCGCCACGAGCGACTCCGCGGACCCCCTCCTGCACCCCAAGGTTTCGGAAGCGCTCCAGATCCTGCGGCAACACCTGAACATGGACGTCGCCTTCGTCTCGCAGTTTTCCGGAGGCAAGCGCACCTTTCGGGTCGTGGAGAGCGATCCGAACGTGACGTTGGTCGTCGCCGGCCAGTCGGACCCGCTCGAGAAGGCGTGGTGCCAATACGTGGTGGACGGGCGTTTGCCGGGATTCATCGAAGACGGGCGGGAAGTGTCCAAGGCTGGCCAGGCGCCCGAAGTCGCCTTCGATATCGGAACCCACTTGAGTACGCCTGTGGTCCTGAACAACGGCGAGGTTTACGGAACGCTCTGCTGCTTCAGCCAGCAGGTCCAGAAAGACGTTACGCCGCTCGACTTGCGCAGGCTCCAGATTGCCGCGAAAGTGCTGGCCGACGACCTGCAAAGGGCTGGGATGGGGCGTTCGCTCGAACTGCAGCCGGTGGAGCCTTCCGACGCCAGCAAGGGAAAGCCCTGGCGGTTCTCCTGACCGGCAGGACTGCTTTCCGTGTCCCGGCGGGGCGTGCTGACTGTGGAGTACCATTGAACCGTGGGGCGTTAGCTCAGTTGGTTAGAGCAGAGGACTCATTCGCAAAGAGTGACCCGGCCGCGAAAGCGACCGTGGAAAAACCGGGTGAATTCAGGGAAAACTCTCTCGGGAGTCAATCCTGAGCCAAGCCCACCGAAGGCGGGCCTGACGGCCAGTAGGTGGGAAGGTGCAGAGACTAGGACGTGAGGAGCCGATCCGATAAACGTCCATGAGCGCCCGGCACCCTAACGAGCGCAAGCGTCGAGGGTGGTGAGATAGTCCGGGGAGCAGGGTGACCTGCGCAAACCTGAATCCTTTGGTCGTTGGTTCAAGTCCAACACGCCCTACCACTTGCCGTCTGCGACCGAGGGAGCATCAGGGGTTGTGGATTGCACTCAAAATCGCCCGCAAGCGCGCGGGTGGGACCGGCTTGTACAACGACGCGGAACTCCTGGACGCGATCGAGTCGGTCCTTGTGGCTGCATGATGCCATGGGCCCCATCTCTGGAAACTTCATGCTGGCTCGCGCCGACGAATTGTCGGTGCTGCTGCCGCTGGACGGCATCGGCGCGATCAACTACGTCGCCGGCGACCTCTCACTGACCGAAGTGCCGGGACTGTTCGCCGCAGGTGAGGAAGGCCGCAGCCAGCTTATCGTCGCGCCTTCACGCCGCCTGCGCCCCTTGGCGGATTTCCCCAAAAGTCGCTTTGTGCTCACGCCCATGGCCTTCACCGGCAGCACGATTCACATCGCGTGGAGTGACGTCAGAGTGCTCATCGGCGCCCAATTCAACCTGATGCCCTTGCCAGAGGCGCTCGATCATGTAGACGCTCCCGTCGATGGGTATGTCCTGGTGGCCGGTCGTCCTGCCTTTCGAAGCGATTCGCGTCGCTTGCTCGAGTTCATGCTGTCCGGAGAGGGTCCCCATGACAGAGGTTGACACCCCGGCCGTACCCGCACGGCTGCTCGCTTATGCGCCCGGGCATACCGTCGCATTCGCTCAACACTGCGCGGTGGCCCTTGCCGAGACGCCGGAGATCTTCGAGGTTCCGGGACAGCCCGCGCACTGCCTCGGGTTGATCGAGTGGGCGGGGAAGCTCGTTCCTCTGATTGATCTTCACTTGTTGATCGCGGGCTCCACAGCCTTGAGCACAGGCGTGCCGGGCCACGTCCTGATTCTCTCCTGGCAGGCCGAATCGGGACACGCGCTGCAGTATGGGGCCGTCTGTGCGCCAAGCCTGGTGACCGGCGCACTGGTCAGCGACGCGGATCGTTGCGAAATGCCTGCCGACGTGCCTGTTCTCGCGACCCTTGCCTTCGCTTTCTTCCTGAGAGGCGATTGCGTTGTGCCCATCATCGACACACGACGACTGTTTGGGACTCGCATCTCGCAGGATTCATGACTTCGTGGGGCCGCCCAGGCGCCATATGACCTCGAGCGGGTACAAGCCATCGGTGCTCTGCGTCGACGACGAAGTCGTTGTGGTGCGCTCCCTCCGTTGGCTTCTCGAAGAAGAGTTCCAGGTCGAAACCGCCTGCGGTGGGCGTGAAGGCATCGAGTACATCGGCCGGCAGCAGTTCAATGTCGTGATCAGCGACCAACGCATGCCGGGCATGAGCGGCACGCAGTTTCTGGCGCGCGTCAAAGACCAGCAGCCGCAGGCCATGCGACTTCTTCTCGCGGCCTATTCGGACTACCAGGCCGTTCTGGACTCGATCAACCACAGCGAGGCCTACCGGTTCATCAACAAGCCCTGGAACAACGCGGAGCTGCTCCACCTCGTCTCCGAGGCCGCCTCGATTTCGTTGTCCATGACTGCGCCCGACAGAATCCCCCGCGGGCACCCGGGGCGGCGGGGCGGGGCGGTGCTCGTGCTCGACGACGACGCTTCCGTATTGCCTCTGGTCAAGGGCATTGTCGGCTCGGCACACCAGGTTCTCTGGGCACGGAGTGTGGATGAGGCATCGGCCATGTCGGTCGAGGCCCGCTCGCTGGCGGTGATGGTGTGCGAATGCTCGGTGAAAGGCGTCAGCACCCTGGGACTGATCAGCGCTCTCAAGGCCCAGAGACCTGCCGTCATGACGATCGTGCATACCCGGGAACGCGATGCCCGCGCGGTACGCCGCCTGATCAACGAGGGCCATGTGTTCCGGTTCCTGAACAAGCCGGCTTCGGGCGTGCCCCTCTCGGCGATGCTGTACCGGGCGATTGCCCGCCACTGGGAATTGGCGCCGCAGCTGGAAGCTGCCTGATCCATTCTTCATGGCCCATGGCCCCGCGGCGCCGGGACGGCAATGCCGGTCGCAGGGTTGAGCGGCCGTGCTAAGCTGACCGTCCCGTTTTCGGCCCGTACAGAAAGCACCCCCATGCCCGGACTCCTGCCCCACGTCGATCCCGACGGCCTGCTCGAATTTTCCGTGGTCTACACCGACCGCGCCCTCAACCATATGTCGCGCAGCTTCCAGGGCGTGATGAAGGACATCTCCGGCATCCTGAAGGAAGTGTATGGCGCGAAATCCGCGGTGCTGGTGCCGGGCAGCGGGACGTTCGGCATGGAATCCGTGGCACGTCAGTTCGCATCCGGCAAGGATGTGCTCGTCATCCGCAACGGCTGGTTCAGCTATCGCTGGACGCAAATCTTCGAGATGGGCAGCATCCCCGCCTCGTCGACCGTCCTCAAGGCGCGCAAGACCGGTCCGGGCGCGCAGTCGCCATGGATCCCGGCGCCCATCGCCGAAGTGCAGGCTGCGATCCGCGAGAAAAAGCCCGCGGTCGTCTTCGCGCCGCACGTCGAAACCGCTGCCGGGATGATCCTGCCCGATCACTACCTGAAGGCCGTCGCCGATGCCGTGCATGAATTCGGCGGCCTCTTTGTCCTCGACTGCATCGCGTCCGGCGCGATCTGGGTCGACATGAAGGCGACCGGCGTCGACGTTCTCATCTCCGCCCCGCAAAAAGGCTGGAGCAGTTCGCCCTGCTGCGCGATGGTGATGCTGAGCGAGCGCGCCCGCGCCGCCATCGACTCCACCGCCAGCACGAGCTTCGCGATGGACCTGAAGAAGTGGCTCGCGATCATGGAAACCTATGAGGGCGGCGGGCACGCGTACCACGCGACGATGCCGACCGACGCGCTCACGCGCCTGCGGGAAGCGATGAAGGAAACGCAGGCCCTCGGTTTCGCGAAGATGAAGGCCTCTCAGGAGGACCTCGGGCGCAAGGTTCGCACGCTGTTCGAGAGCCGTGGGCTGGCGAGCGTCGCGGCTGAAGGCTTCAAGGCCCCGGGCGTGGTGGTCAGCTACACCACCGACCCGGAAATCCAGTCGAGTCGCAAGTTCCTCGCCGAAGGCCTGCAGACCGCTGCCGGCGTGCCGCTGCAGTGCGACGAGGGCGGCGACTTCATGACCTTCCGCATCGGGCTCTTCGGCCTCGAGAAGTGGCAGCACGTGGACCGCACCGTGGCGCAACTCGCCGCGGCGCTCGACCACATCGGCCTGGGCGCTGCCGCGGCCAAGCCCCAGCCCGTCACGGCCTGACCTTCAAGCGGCGGCCTGCCGCTTGAGCCAGCGCATCAATGCCCCGATGAGGGGCAGCTTCTCGTAGACCTCCTCCGCCGCATCCCAATAGTCGCGATGCACGCGGATGCGCCCGTCCGCACCCAGCGTGAGGTGCGAAGCGCCGCGCACGACCTGTGGCGTCTCGGGTCGCCACGAGCGAAACCGGAAGCGGAACTCCCATGCCAGCCAGCATTCGTTCCCCTGGCCCATGCGGCTCGTGACGACGAAGCGCGGCTCGTGCAGTGCCTCGAACATGTGTGCGTAGATCCGGCGGATCGGGGCCAGCCCTCGCACCTCGCTGAACGGATCCTTGAAGCTCGCGTCGTCGTCGTAGAACTCCCCGAGCAGCGGCAGGTCGCGGCTCGAAAACGACTCGAAGAAGGCGACGATGCGGTCCAGCGCGGCTTCGTTCATGTACCGGTCCCCCGGCGCACCAGCGCCTGATACAGCCGGAAAGGCAGGCGTGCGAGCAGCTTCATCGGCCAGGTGAAGCGCCGCGGGAAATGGATCTCGAAATGCCCGCGCTCCCAGCCGAGGATCATCCGGTGCGCCGCTTCGGCGGGACCGATCATCGCAGGCATCGCGAAGTCGTTCTTCGCGGTCATCGGGGTGTCGACGAAGCCGGGATTGACGACACTCACGCCCAGGCCCCGGCCATGCAATTCCAGATACATGGTTTCGGCGAGGTGAATGAGCGCGGCCTTGGTCGGGCCATAGGCCGCGCTGCGCGGCAGGCCGCGGTAACCCGCCACGCTCGCGAGCAGGCTGATGTGCCCGTGTCCCTCGCGCAGCATCGCGGGGAGCACCGCGCCGATCGCGCCGAGCGCGCCGGCGTAGTTCACCGCCTGGTGTTCCAGCATGTCCTGGAGGTCGAAGTCCGCGATGCTCTTGCCCTGGTAGTAAGCGGCGCAAAACACCATCATGTCCAGCGGGCCCGATTCGCGCACGCGGTCCGCGGCGCGCGCGACTTGCGTGGTGTTGCGCACATCCAGCGGCCACGCCCGTGCGCCGGGATGCGCCGCAACGAAATCATCCAGCGCCTGCGCGTTGCGGCCGGACACGTGCACCTGCGCGCCACGAGCGTGCAGGGCGGAGGCCGCGGCGCGTCCGATGCCGCTCGATGCGCCCACGAGCCACACGCGGCATCCCTGCCAGGTGTCGACGGGCGGATTGAGAGGCGGCAGCAGGCGCGGAAACGTCATGTGCGTTTCGTGAAGGAGAGCGTGACCTCGCCCAGGTGGAGACCCAGTTTGCTCATCGAAGTCCTGTTCAACATCACGGTGTCCGTCATGAGGTACATCCAGTCGTCCATCTGCACGTTCCACACGCGCTCGCCGACCGGCAGGGCGAGCGTGTAGTTCCAGCGCAGCGCATTGCCGCGGGCCTGGCCCTGCGCCTCGCCGACCACGTCGTCGGCGCGCCCGGTGTAGCGGCCGCCCTCCAGCTTGGTGACTCGCCAGAGCCGCCGCTGCTTCGTGCCATCGGAGTAGGTGAAGTCTTCGTCGAGCGTCCCCTCGTTGCCGGCCCACCGGCATTCGATCGCGACGACGAAGCGCTTCACGACCTTCCCGGAGCGGTCGGTGAAGATGCCCCACCCGTCCACGTGTCCGTTGAAGTAGGCCCGCAGGTCCAGCTGCGGTTTCTCCGACGCGTAGTCGGCGACATCGGGCGTGGCGCAACCGGCAAGCGTGGCGGCTCCGGCGGCGGCGAGAAGGGATCTGCGTTTCATGAAGCGGCTCCAGGTCGAATCCAGTGGAAGTGAAGAAGGGTGGCGGCGGCAAGCTTGAGCACGCAGGGGAGCACGCAATAGGCGAGGGCCAGGGCATCCAGCGCCTGCGGCGAGCGGCTGCCGGGCGTGTACCCCGCGAAGGCGAGCGACGGCAGCGCGACGCCTGCAGCGAGCGCGAGGTTCATCTTCGTCGCGAAGTTCCACCAGCCGAAGTACTGGCCTTCACCGCGCCCGCGCTGGCCCGCTTCGCCGATGACTCCCGCAAGGAGCGCGCTCGGCAGCGCGAGGTCGGTGCCGAGCGCGACGCCAGACAAAGCGCAGACGACGAGGAACGCGGCCGAATCGCCGGCGCCCAGCGCTGCGGCCCACACGAAGACGCCGATGGACACGGCCATGCCCGCGAGCCAGGTGCGCGCGAGGCCGATGCGCGTCACCACCTTGAGCCACAGCGGGATCGACAGCGCGGCGCACAGGAAGTAGCTCGCGAGGAAGAGCGGCTCCTGCGCGGGCGGCGCCTGCAGCCGGTCCCGCACGAAGAAGAGCACCAGGGTCGCGGGGATGGCGCTGGCGATGCCGTTCAGCATGAAGATGGACAGCAGGCGGCGGAAGCCCCGGACCCGCAACGGCGCGAACCAGTCGGCTGCCATCGGCGCCTCGACGCGCGCCACGGGCCGGCGCGAAGCCGCCCAGGCCCACCATCCCGCCGCGAGCCCGGCTGCCAGCACGCAGGCCGTGGCCGGCAAGCCCGCGAACGCGGGCAGGGCGGATGCCAGCAGCACGCCGATGAGGCCCATCCCTTCGCGCGACGCCACGATGCGACCGCGCGCGGCCTCGTCGCCCCCGAGCATCGCGCCCCAGGATTGGTGCGCGACGGACAGCACACTGAACGCCGCATAGGTGACGAGGAGCGAAAGCGCGGCCCAGGCGAGCAGGGGCGTCGTGCCGCGCACAGGCGGGAGCATCAGCAGCGCGAAGCCGAGCGCGAGCGCGGCCGACGCCGCCGCGCCGGCCGCGAGCACCTCGCGGGGCGACCTGCGAAAGAGCCGGTCGACGAAGATCCCGACCCATGGATCGAAAGCGGCATCGGCGAGCCGTGCCAACAGGAGCAGCGCGCCGAGCGCGCCGAGCGGCACGCCGAACTCGCGCGCATAGAGCGAGGGCAGCTGCACGTACAGCGGAAGCGCGACGAAGGCCAGCGGCAGGCCGAGCAGGCCATATCGCCAGCCGATGGGCACGTCGCGCACCGCGGAAGTCATGGCGGCGTGCTTCCCAGGAGCGCCGCGCGCAGGCCCGGCTCGGAGGTCGAAGGCGCGAGCCAGATCGAGAAGAAGCGGCGCGAGAACTCCGCGTCCGCGATCTCGCCGGCGAACTTGCCGTTGAAGTAGAAGCTCGCGCCCCGCCCCGGCCGGTGCACGCCGAGGAGCCGGTCCCCGGGTGCGACGTCGGGAATCGCCGCGAGCAGTTCGTCGGTCCAGCGTTGCGCGATGCCGGCGTCGATGCCGCCCGCGCGCTGCATCTGTTCCAGCGACACGCGCGAGATGTCTTTTCCCGTGAACGCGCGGAGATAGGCGAGCTCCAGGGCCAGCGGATGCTGCGTCCATGTGCGCTGCGTCGCCTCCGGCGCGAGCCACAGGCGTGCGTCGTAGGCGGCGAAACCCCACCAGGTGAGGCGTCCTCCCCCCGCGATGCGCAGCGCGGGCGCCGACGCCTCGACGGCGCGCGGCGGCCGCGGCGCCGCCTCGGCGGCCGCCGCGAATGACGCGAGCGCCAGCGCGCAGCTCACGAACGCTTTTGCAATGTGTATTGCACGACGTCCGTGTTGCGGTGTGCGAACGCCGCTTCGCAATACGCCAGGTAGAACTCCCATAGACGGATGAACCTTTCGTCGAAGCCCAGGGCCAGCACGTCGGTGCGGCGTTGCATGAAGCGTTCGCGCCACAAGCGCAGCGTGAGCGCATAGTCGCCACCGAACGCAAACCGGTCGACCACCTCCAGGCCGGCGGCATTCGCCTCGCGCTCGAACTCGCGGGGGCAAGGCAGGCAGCCGCCGGGGAAGATGTACTGCTGGATGAAATCCGTGCCGCGGATGTAGCGCGGCCAGAGTGCGTCGTCCATCACGATCGACTGGATGCAGGCGCGGCCGCCGGGCTTGAGCAGCGCGCTCACCTGGCCGAAGTAGGTGGGCCAGTAGTCGCGACCGACCGCCTCGACCATCTCGATCGAACAGATCGCGTCGAACGGTGCGTCGGAGACGTCGCGATAGTCCTGCAGGCGCAGGTCCGCACGGCTTCCCGCGCCCGCCGCTGCGAGCCGTTGCCGGGCGAATTCCAGTTGCTCGGTGGACAAGGTGACGCCGGTGACATTGGCGCCGAATTCGCACGCTGCCATTTCGGCGAGCGCGCCCCAGCCGCAGCCGATCTCCAGCACCCGGTCACCCGGCTTCACGCCGGCCATCGCGAGCACGCGCCGTGTCTTGGCATCCTGGGCCGCCGCGAGCGGGCGGTCGGGGTCCCCGTCGAAACACGCCGAGGAATAGTTCATCGTCTCGTCCAGCCACAGGCGGTAGAACGCATTGCCCAGGTCGTAGTGCGCGTGGATGTTGCGCCGGCTGCCGGCCCGGTTGTTGCGATGCAGGGCGTGGCGCACGCGCGCCGCGAGTTGCCCCAACCAGCTGCCATGCACGGCGTCGCCGAGCTCGGCGCGATTGCGCACCAGCAGCATCAGCACATCGGGCAGGTTCGGCGTCGACCAGTCGCCCGCCATCCAGCTTTCGGCCAGGCCGATGTCGCCGCGCGCCATGACGCCGGCGAAAACGCCCCAGTTGTGGACCGAGATCGCGGCATGCGGCTCGCCCTGGCCGAAGCGCCGCCGCGCGCCGTTCGGAAATTCCACGGAGAGCGTGCCGTGCCGCAGCCGCTCCAGATGGTTGGTGATGAGGCGCGCCACGCCGCGCGTGGGCGCAGCCACGGCAGGGCGCTGGAAGGTGGTGGTGGTGTTCATCGTGTCGTGGAGCCCGTGGGGATGGGGTCCGCGCCGCGGCGGACATGGGGGAAGAAGGGAACGCGCGCGAGCCAGAGCCGCAGCGCCTGCCAGTGGATGCGGGCCATCACGCCCAGCATGAGGAGGGGAAAGCGCAATGCGCCCGACAGCAACGCGCTTCGCGTGGCGGGTTGCAGGCTGCCGCCCACGCTGGTGCGAAGCAACGGTCCTTGTGCGTCGTCGTAGTCCACGCGCGCCAGCGTGCGGCCTTGCGCGAGGTCCAGGAAGAAGCGGAAGCGGTAGCCGCCCTCGACCCGGCAGAACGGCGACACGTGCATCTCCTTGCCCGCGCGCAGTTCGCTGCCCCAGGCGGCGGCGTCCAGGACGTAGGCATGCCGCTCGCCGAAGGTGTTGTTCACCTCGGCCACCACGGCGCGCAGCGTGCCGTCGGCGCGATGGCAATACCAGAAGCTCACCGGCTTGAAGGTGTAGCCCCCCATGCGCGGATAGCAATGCAGCCAGGCTTCGCCGGTGGCATCGCCGATGCCGTGGCGCGCGAGCAGCGCATCCAGCCACGTCAGGGCATTCGCACCACCGTCGCCGTGGTCGCTGTCATGAAAGCTGATGATCCCGGCGCGGTTGTGCGCGAGCGCCCATCGACCCGCGTGCAGCGCCCGCATCGGCAGCAGCAGGAACAGCGTCGGGTAGCGGAACGCATGCGCGACCGGCCGCAACCGCGCATGGCGTACGTGGCCGATGCCGAGCAGCGGACCCGTCATGCCAGTGCCTCCACTTCCTCGATGCGACGCTGCACGAGCAGGGCCTTCGCGGCAGCCTGGCCGGACACGAGCCCGTCTTCATGGAAGCCGTAGCCGGCCCAGGCGCCGCAGAACCAGGTGTTGCGCCGGCCCTGCAACTGCGCGAGCTGGCGTTGCGCGCGTACCGCCCCGGCGTCGAAAACGGGATGCTCGTAGTCGAATTCGCGGATGACGGCCGCCGCGTCGATCCGGCGCACCGGGTTGAGCGAGACGATCACCGGTTGCTCCCACGGCAACGGCTGCAGTCGGTTGATGAGGTAATGCAGGCACACGGCGCGTCCCGCACCGGCCGGGGACGCCTCGTAGTTCCACGCGGCCCACGCGCCGCGGTGCCGCGGCAGCACCGATGAATCGGTGTGAAGAATGGCGTGGTTGTGCTGGTAGCGGATCGCACCGAGCACGCCTCTTTCCAGCGCGGAGGCATCCGGCAGCACGGCCAGCGCCTGGTCGGGATGCGTGGCGATCACGACGCGGTCGAAGCGCGCCGTGCCGGCGTCGGTGGTGATCCACACGCCGTCCTCCTCGCGCTCGATGCGGCGCACGGGTGTCCTCACCCGCGCGTCCGCCAGGCCGTCGACGATCTTACGCACGTACTCGCGCGACCCGCCGGTCACCGTGTACCACTGCGGCCGGTCCGCGATCTGCAGCAGGCCGTGGTTGTGGCAGAAGCGCACCAGCGTGCCCACCGGAAAGCGCAGCATGTCCTGCGTCGGGCCGCTCCAGATGCAGCCGATCATCGGCAGCAGGTACCACTCCCGGAACTCGCGCGAGTAGCCGCGCGTGTCGAGGAAGCCCCCGAGCGATTGGTCCATCCCGGACCAGGTCGACTCGGCGATCTGGGTCGCGTCGCGGTTGAAGCGCAGCAGGTCGCGCAGCATGCGCCAGAACCCGGGCCGGCCCAGGTTCGCGCGCTGGCAGAAAACGCTCGACAGGCTCGTCCCGCTCCACTCGAGCGCCCGGCCGCCGAAGGCGCGCGGCACTTGCACCGAGAACGACATGTCCGACTTCGCCGTCGCGACGCCCAATTCGGCGAAGAGGCGGATGAGGCCCGGGTAGGTGCGCTCGTTGTAGACGAGGAAGCCGGTGTCGACGCCGTGGGTGACGCCGCCGAGCGTCACGTCCACGGTGTTCGCGTGACCGCCGAAGTGCTCCCCGGCCTCGAACAGGCTGACCTGTGAATTCCAGCGCAGGGCATGCGCGGCAGCCAGTCCCGCGATCCCGCTGCCGACCACGGCGACTTTCATCTTCTTCACAGGCGGGGCGACGCTTCGACGCTGATGCGCAGCGGCGTCGACGTCGTGGTCACGGTCTTCTCGACGTTGCCCACGAGCTCGAGGCGCAGCGTGTACTCGCCCACCGGCGGGTTGATCCAGGCTTCCGTGCCGCCATCGGGGAAGTCGAGCACTTCCTTCCGGCCGGCGCCTTCGGCGATGAGCCGGAAATGCCTCGTGTCCGCCACCTGCGCGTCGGTGTGCGCGATGTTGTAGCCGCTCGCGTGGAATTGCACGCGGAACGGCGAACGCACTACCGCGCCGGGGGCCGGCTCGAGCAGCTCGACGCGCTTGGGCCCCTGCACCGAGGCCGCAGGCTTCGCGGCGTCCTGCGCCGTCACGGTGACGTGGAGCGGCCGGCTGAACACGAAGTAGGGGATGTGCCCCTGGTCGGCCAGGAGGAGCGACAGGTCGTATTCGCCGGGCTTGAGGTTGAGCACGGTCTCCATCTGGCCCTTGCCGAAGTGGATGTAGTGCTCCGTGAAGGGCAGCGGTTTCTTGAAGTCCAGCGGCAGCGACTGGTTCACGAGCAGGTGGTGGTGTCCCGCGCGCCCGGCGGTCTTGCCCGCGGGAACGATGCCACGCATCGACAGGCCGAACTTGAGCAAGAAGGGGGAGGTGACCTTCGCGCCGGTCTTCAGGTTGGTGAAGTACGCCTCGGGCTGGCGGCTGGGCGGCGGCACTTCCCACGGATGGGCGGCAGCCGCGCTTCCTGCGGCGAATGCGAGGGCGAGGGCGCCAAGGCGCGGGGCGATTTGCAGGTCAATCACGGCTGGCTTTCAAATTGTTCATTAGAATTACTGTTTGTCATACTACAATAAATCAAGCAATCCTGTTGTCCCGTTCAATACGCACCCCCGGTCTTTTCGGATGTCCCGTTTCCTTCCTCCACAATTCGTGCGATGAATCCGCCCGCCGCCGCCCCTGCGCCGCCGCTGCGCTCGATCGCCGAGGTCGAGCGCGAAACGCAGCTGCCCCGCGCGACGCTGCGCATCTGGGAGCGGCGTTATGGTTTTCCCGCACCCTCGCGGGACGACCGGGGCGAGCGGACGTATCCCGCCGACCAGGTGGAGCAGTTGCGCCTGATGCGCAGCCTCGTGGACCAAGGCCATCGTCCCGCGCGGCTGCTGGCGGCGGGCCCGGCGGAGATCCGCATGTTGGCGCAGGCCGCCAAGCCGTCGCAGGCGCCCCGCAGCGCGGCCCACGCGCACCTGCTGCGCATGCTGCGCGAACACGACGCGGGGGCCGTGCGCGCCGAACTCGAATCGCGCATCGGCGCGATCGGCCTCGCGCACTTCGTCGGCGTGGAGATGCCCCAGATGAACGTGCAGGTCGGACAGGCCTGGAGCGACGGGGAGCTCGAGGTGCACGAGGAGCACCTGTATTCCGACTGCGTCTACCAGGTCGTGCGGGGCGCGATCGCGCAGCTCCAGAAAAAGGTGCGGCCGGAAGCGCCCCAGGTGTTGCTCACCACCTTTCCGCAGGAGCACCATGGCCTGGGCATCCTCATGGCGCACGCGATGTTCGCGCTGCAGCGCTGCCCCACCGTATCGCTGGGCGTGCGCCTGCCCGTCGCGCAGATCGTCGCCGGCGCGCGCGCCTATCGTGCCGACCTCGTGGGCCTGAGCTTCACGCCCACCGTGAACCCGTCGCATGTGCTGCGCGGCCTGGAAGAACTGCGGGGGGCGCTGCCGCCCGCGGTGCGCATCTGGGCCGGCGGCAACAATCCGGCGCTGTCGCGCCGCGAGATCGCCGGCGTGCGCTTCGTGCGCGACGTGCTCGCGATCCCGCACCTGCTCGCCGAAGACTTCACACTTCCACCGATGGATTAGTTTCAATGAACCAGGTATTGCCAGTACGGACTACCTCCCCCGACACGCCCGCTGACGATCCCCGCCGCTGGCTCGCCAACACCCCCCTGCTGCAGTTCGACCACCCGAAAATCCGCCTGCTGGGCGTGCGGCTCGGGCAGCTGAAAGCGTCGCCCCGCGAGAAGGCGGTGGCCTGCTTCAACCACCTGCGCTCGCTGCCCTTCGGCTGCATCGCGGACAGCACCGGGACTTCCGCGCTTTCGGTTCTCAAGGCCGGCATGGGCGATTGCCACACCAAGAGCACGCTGCTGATCGCCTTGCTGCGCAGCCAGGGCATTCCGGCACGCCTGCGCTTCGTGACGCTCGCGCCGGATTTCCTGCACGGCATCATCGACGTCGGCGGGCAGCCGATCGAACACGGCTACACCGAGGTCTTTCTCGACGGGCGCTGGCACGCCGTGGACAGCTACGTCGTGGACGTACGCCTTGCCATGGCGGCCAAGACGCGCCTCCAGCTGGAGGGGCGACTGCTCGGATACGGCATGCACCGCGAGGGCCTCGTGAGCTGGGACGGCAAGGGCGACTCCTTCGCACAGTTCGCGCCCCACGAACAGCAGGGCGCACCGCTGCACGACTGGGGCGCGTTCGACGACCCCTACCAGTTCTACAGCAGCGTCGACTATGTGCGCGAACGCCTGAGCCTGAGCAGCCGCTTCAAGTGGCTGGTGGCGGCCCGGGTGGTGAACAGGCGGGTGCGCGAACTGCGCAGCACCCCCGTGCCCCGCCCGGGTTGACAGCGCGCGCCGGAAGCGCGAGCCTAGCCGGCATGAAACGCGTGCTCGCCATGCCCTCCGTGCAGATCGCCCTGTGCCTGGCCGTCTTCGCCTGGGGCTGCTGGAAGTTCGGCCCGGTCGGCGCGGCAATGACGTCGCCGCTGCTGGGCGCGGCCATCTGCCGCCCGCTGATGGCGTGGATCGCGAACATCCGGCACGCCGCGCGCGAGCAGGTGTGGCTCCCCGTGCACGGCCAGCACTATGTGTTCAAGGGCGTGACGATCAAGGTGGTGGAGGACGACGACAAGTACCGGTGGGTGCGGCTCGCGGACGTTCGCAAGGCGGTCGGCGAAACCGCCGGGGAGCGCGCGCTGGCCGTCACCTATCCCGGCCGCTTCGAAGCGAAGGGCGATGGCGGCCACGCATGGTTGCGGGCGGACGCATTGATCGAGCATCTCGGCAAGGTCAACGAGCCCACCGCGTTGCGCATGCGCACCTGGGTGGAGCGCGACATCGAGAACGCCGCGCGCCGCCTGCGCGAGCGCCCGTACTGAGCCGCTATTTCTGCCTGGGGTCCGGCTTCTCCGGGCGGGGCTCGGTCAACGTGAGCAGGATGTCCGCGTACCAGGCGCAGTTGAGGCCCAGCGATTCGTCCTCGACGCGGTCGCGGGTGACCATGTCCAGGCGCGACGAGTGGACGCCGAGCAGGCGGTACTTGAGCGGGCCTTCCGCGCTCGCATCGCGCATGACCACCGGTGCGCCGCTGGAGCCCCGGTGCGCGCGGGCGTCCGTGAGGAAGAAGCCCTGCCCCTGGAAGCGCACGCCGAAGGACGACGCGATCACTGCTTGCCGCACCACCGGCAGGTGATGCAGCGTGTCGTAGAAGCCCAGCGGAAATCCCACGAGGAGCAGGGGCTCGCCGACCTCCGCGCCGTCGAACCCCGTCAGCAGGTGCTTCGGGGTGAAGGGCTGGATCCGCATGCCTGCCGGCAGCGCGTCCTGCTGCAACTCGATCACCGCGACGTCGATCTCCCCCTTGGAATCCGTCCCCTGCCGCCAGATGCTCCTGCCGTCCTCGTACAGCAGGATCGACTGCACGCCCACCTGGCTCAGGTTGGTCGCGCTGGTGTGCACGGTGAACTGGATGCGGTCGGGCAGGTGCTGGGACGGCTTGTCGATGAGCACGTGGCGGCTCGTCACGAGGAAGAGCCGGCCCTCGCGCTCGAAGAAGAAGCCGGTGGCCCCGGTGAGCGAGCGCGACCCCAAGAAGGTCGAGATGCGGGCGGTGGAGAGGAGGAGGGGTTCGGTCATGGGGGCTGCCTCCATCATGCACCCGCGGCGCGGGCCGCGGGGCTCAGGCCAGCTCGACCGCGACCGGCTGGTGGTCCGACACCTGGGTCTCACCGTCCAGCCACAGCCGCCTGACCTTGCCCTTGAGCGCGTCGCTGATGAAGACGAAGTCGCAGGCGACGGGGTCGGGCCCGTAAGTGCGGTCGTGGATCCGGAACGTCGGCGGATGCGGCTGCTTTCCGTGGAGCAGCCGCCAGGCGTCCCATAACGGTGCATCGTCGCCCTCCGCGGAGATGGTCGCGTATTCCGGCTCGCGCGCTTCCAGGTTGAAGTCCCCGCACAGGACGGCGCGGCCCGTGTGCACCTTGCCCTGGAAGGGCGAGCCGTCGCTGCTGTGTTCGGGGGGCGCGGCGGCCTGCGCGCTGTACTGCGCATGCAGCTCCCGCAGCGCCCGCGCCTGGGCCATGCGCTGCACCTTCGAATAGAACTCCAGGTGCGTCGTCATGATGCGTACCGGGCCGAGCGCGGGATCGGTCACCGTCACCACCGTGCACATGCGCGGCATGCTGCGCACGCCGGCATCGGGCGGGTAGGGCAAGGGATGGTGCTGGACTTGCGCGACAGGCAGGCGCGTTGCGATGAGGTTGCCGAAGCGGCGGCGCTCGCCGCCCTCCCACTCGTCGACCGCCGCGCCGAAGAACAGCTGGAACCCCGGCAGCAGCGCCGCCAGCTGCGCCGGCTGGTCGCCGCTCGCGTCGCCGCGCAGGCGCGGGTAATTGACCGCGATCTCCTGCAGGCACAGCACGTCGAAGTCCGCGAGCTGCCGCGCGCCGTCGACGATGCGCCGGGGGCTCACGATGCCGTCGTTGCCGCAGCACCATTGCGTGTTCCAGGTGACAAGCTTCATGGGATCACTTGATCCCGGCGCGCATGAAGCTCTGCACGAACTGGCGCTGGAACAGCAGGAAACCGATGAGGAGGGGCGCGGATGTCATGAGTGTCGCCGCGGTGATGATCGACCAGTCCACGCCCTGGTCGACCGAGGAGAACACCTGCAGGCCCACCGTGAGCGGGCGCGCCTTCACGCTGTTGGTCACGATGAGCGGCCAGAGGAAGTTGTTCCAGTGGAAGCTCACCGACACCAGCGCGAAGGCGGTGTACACCGGTCTGGCGAGCGGAACGTAGACGCGCCAGAGCGTCTGCATGGCCGTCGCGCCTTCCACGCGCGCGGCTTCGTCGAGCTCCTTCGGGATGCCCAGGAAAGTCTGGCGCAACAGGAAGATGGCGAAGGCCGACGCGAAGTACGGCAGGCCGATCGCGACCAGCGTGTCCACCAGGCCGAGCTGCGACATGGTCTTGTAGTTTTCCACCAGCAGGATGTCCGGCATGATCATGAGCTGCACCAGCACCAGGGCGAATGCGACGTTCTTGCCGCGGAACTCGTAGCGCGCGAAGGCGTAGGCGGCGAGCGTGGCCAGCACGAGCTGCACGGCCAGGATCATCGCGACCAGCAGCGCCGTGTTGAGGAAGTAGCGCGCGAAGGGCGCGGCCTCCCACGCGCGGCTGAAGTTGTCCAGCGTGAGCGGCGCGAGCAGGGTGAAGCGCGTGGAATATTCGGTCGGGTGGAAGGCCGTCCACACCGCATAGGCCAGCGGCAGGATCCACAGCAGTGCGAGCAGCCACGCGGCGACCGTGTCGAGCCAGGTCGGCTGGTTGTAGGCGAGCCGCTGCGCGCGGTCCATCGTCGGTGCGGCGCTCATTTGTAGTGCACCCGCTTGTCCAGCACGAAGAACTGGAAGAGCGCCACGCTCGCCAGCACCACCACCAGCACCACCGTGATCGCCGAGGCGTACGCGGTGTCCCAGAACTTGAATCCCACTTCGTACAGGTGATAGAGCAGCAGGGTCGACGCGTTGTCGGGTCCGCCGCGCGTGAGGACGAACACATGGTCCACCATGCGAAAGCCGTTGATCACCGCGTTGACGAGCACGAAAAGCGTGGTCGGCATGAGCAGCGGCCATTGCACCCGGCGAAAGAAGTACCAGCGCGACGCGCCCTCGATGGCGGCGGCCTCGCGCAGGCTCGGGTTGAGCGTCTGCAGCGCGGCGACATAGAAGATCATGAAGAAGCCCGCCTCCTTCCACACCGCCACCAGGGTGATGCAGGCGAGCGCGGTGCTCTGGTCGCCGAACCAGTTGTGCGAGGGCAGCCCGAGCGCGCCCGTCACCTGCTCCAGCAGGCCGTATTGCGGTGTATAGAAAAAGAGCCAGATGTTCGCCACCGCGATCATCGGCAGCACCGTGGGCGTGAAATACGCCATGCGCAGGAAGGCGCGGCCGGCGATCCGTTCGTTGACCCATAGCGCCATGACGAGTGCGAGGCCGATGGACAGCGGGATGGTCGCACCCGCGAACCACAGGTTGTTCCTCACCGCCTTCCAGAACACCGGGTCGTCGTTCATGGCCCGGTAGTTCTCGAGCCCGACCCACACCGCGGCGCGGCTGCCCTTCGGCGTGGAATAGAAGCTGTCGACGAAGGTGGAGACCGCGGGCCAGTGCGTGAAAGCGACGAGCAGGACGAGCGCGGGCAGGAGCAGCAGCCACGCGTGGATGGACGCGTGGCTCTGGTGGCCTGCGGCCCGTGCGCTCACTTGTAGGCGCGCAGGATGCGGTCGGCCTCGGCCTGCGCGTCCTTCATGGCCTGCGCCGGCGATTTCGTGCCGGTCAGCGCGGCCTGCAGTCCGTCGTTCAGCGCCTTGGTGACACGCTGGTTGTCGTGCGTGGAGAACTCGGCGACCGACACGGGCAGCTGGTCGCGCGCGACCAGCGCCGGCGGGAAATCGCGACCGTATTTGCGCAGGGCATCGGTGCCATATGCCTTCTCGGACACCGCGACGTAGCCCGTGTCCATGCTCCACTCCGCCGCGCGCTCCGGCTGCGTGATCCACTTGATGAACTTGAACGCGGCTTCCTGCTGCGCGGGCGTGGACTTCTTGAAGATGTAGAAGTTGCCGCCGCCGGTGGGCGAGCCCTTGCGCTTGTTGCCGGGGATCATCGCGACGCCGAAGTCGAACTTCGCGTTGGCCTTCACGTTGGTGAGGTTGCCGGTGGTCGTGAACATCATCGCCACCTTCTTCTCGAAGAAGTCCTTGGGCGTGGTGCCCCACTCGACGACGCCGGGCGGGTGCACGCCGGCCTTGCCGAGGTCCACCCAGTATTGCAGCGCCTCGATCACCTTCGGGTCGTCGAACTTCACCTGCGTGCCGGCGTCGTTCATCAGGATCGCGTCGTTGCCCGTGGTGAGGGTCTGGAAGAGCCAGTAGGGAAAGCCGCTCGACGGGATCTGCACGCCCCACTGCGTGACCTTGCCGCTCGCGTCCTTCTTCGTGAGCTTGGCCGCGGCGTCCTTCATCTCGGCCCAGGTCGCCGGCGGCTTGTTCGCATCGAGCCCGGCTTCCTTGAACGCCTCCTTGTTGTAATACATGACGACCGTGGAGCGCTGGAAGGGCACGCCCCAGGTCTTGCCGCCGGTCTGGCTGTTCATCATGAACGCCTTGTAGAAGCTGCCGAGCCAGGCCTTGTCGTCGGCGGTCTTCACGAAGTTGTCGATGGGCACGATCGCGTCCTCGTCGATCAGCGTGAACATGTCCGTGGACAGCAGCACGGAGGTGACGGGGGGCGTGCCCGACTTGTGCGCGGTCAGCGCCTTCACGATGGTCTCCTGGTAGGTGCCCGCATAGATGGGGTTCACCTTGATGCCGGGGTTGGCCTTCATGAAGTCCGTGGCGAAGCCGTCGATGGCCTTGGCGATCGGCCCGCCCACGGCGACGGGGTAGAAGAAGGAAATCTCGGTGGTCTGGGCCTGCGCGCTGGGCCAGCCCATGGCGGCGGCGGCGCCCGCCGCGAGCAGGAAGCGGTTGAAGTACTTGCGTTGCATCGATGTGTCTCCTCGTTGGTTGGCTGGACCGGCTACGGATGAAGCCGTTGTCCCTGGGAATCGAAATGATGGGCGGCCGCGTCGGCCCACTCGAGCAGCACGGCGCTGCCCGCGGCGAGGTCGGCCTGGCCGCCGGTACGCACCGTGAGCATCTCGCTGCCGATGCCGCAGTGCAGGATCAGGTCGGCGCCGAGGTATTCGACGCTGCGGACGGTGGCCGGCACCCGGCCGCCGAGCGCGACCGATTCGGGCCGCACGCCGAGCCAGTGCGCATCGCGCGAGGCGGGGATGTCGCTGCCGGCGATGCGGCCCCCGTCCAGCCGCAGCAGGTTCATCGACGGCGTGCCTATGAAAGCGGCGGCGAAGGTGGTGGCCGGGTGCGCATAGAGGTCGCGCGGGGTCGCGGCCTGCTCGATGCGTCCCTTGTTCAGCAGCACGACCTGGTCGGCCATGCTCATCGCCTCGGCCTGGTCGTGCGTGACGTACACGACGGTGAGCCCGAGCCGCTGCTGCAATTGGCGAAGCTCGGTGCGCATCTCCTGCCGCAGCTGCGCGTCGAGGTTGGAAAGCGGCTCGTCCATCAGGCAGACCTTCGCCTGCGCGACGAGCGCGCGCGCCAGCGCCACGCGCTGCTGCTGGCCGCCGGAGAGCTGCGAGGGCTTGCGATCGAGGAGGGCCGACAGGCCGAGCAACTCCGCCGTCTCGGCAAGCCGCTTCGCGGACTCCGCCGCGGGGAGCTTGCGCACCGAGAGCCCGAAGACGATGTTGTCCGCGACGGACAGGTGGGGAAAGAGCGCGTAGTTCTGGAACACCATCGCCACGCCGCGCTGGGCGGGCGGCAGCAGCGTGACGTCGCGGCCGTCGATCAGCACCTGGCCGGCCGAGGCCGTCTCCAGCCCGGCGATGATGCGCAGCGTGGTCGACTTGCCGCAGCCCGACGGCCCGAGCAGCACGCAGAAACTTCCCGACGCGATGTTCAACTGGATGTCGTCCAGCGCCGTGGTCGTGCCCCAGCGCTTGGCCACATCCACGAGCTGGATCGATGACATGCGGCGAGTATAGGGACGTGCACCGCTTGAGACCCTCGGGTTCGCCCCGGGGGTGGCGCCGCCTAAGGCGAACGTTCGTTCACGCGGGGCCGCTGCGCACGCGCGCTTTCTTCACGATCCCGTCGGGCCCCATCAGGATGACGAGTTCCGACTCCGCACGCGCCGGTCCCCCGCCGTCCCAGCGGTAGACCCACACTTCATAACCGCTGTCGAAGTGGACCACGATGGCCCGGCCCAAGGCGCGGGAGACATCCGCCTGCGTGGAGGTCCCGGGAGCGAGCGTCGCGAGCGCACGCTGCGCCGTCATCGCCGGCGCCTGCACCGTGCCTGCGCCATCGTGGCGAGCCGGCAGCAGTCCGCCTCCCGCGCAGCCGGCAAGGCCAGCCGCGCAGGCGAGCAGGGCGCTAGCGAGCGGGCGGCGCATCGCCGTCCTCCATGAATTCGTATTCCACGCGCGTGTCGTCGGGCCAGCTCGCGTCGCCCAGGGGAAGGAAGTAGGTGCGGTCCAGCAGCACTTCGCAGTCGCACACGGGCAGGGTGGCTTTCAGGCCCGGGTCATCGCTGGCTTCGGCATACAGGCGGTCGACCGGGAGCACCTCGCGCCGGTTGCCAGCGACGAGCGTCACGGAGAAAACGGGACGCTCCGCGAAGAAGAGGTAGCGCGACTGCTTCTGCCCGCAGTAGGCAACGGGGTCGGAGAAGAGGTGCGCGAAGCGGGCCAGCAGGTTGTTGGCGCCAGAGACGAGGTCCGCTTCCATGCCTACCAGGCACTCGAGCCTGAGGTCACCGAGGCGCCTCGTCCCCGGGGGCATGCCGGGCGAGCGGATCTCGGTGCGCCACGTCATGGTCTGCGCCTTGCGCGCGGGCGGCGTGACCACGGCATCTTCTTCGAGGGCCTTGGGGATGCGCGGCAGCGTAAAGGTCTGGTCGGCTGCGACGGGCACCTGCTGGTCGACCGTCGAGCCCACGATGTACAGGTCGATGTTGCGCATGTCCGTCGTGGACTTGCGCGGCAGCAGCTTGAAGCGCAGCGTCGCCTGCGGCGCGAGGGCATGGCGGCGCTCGAACAGGTCCATGCCCCGGATCATCTTGCGATAGGACTTCTGCACCGGGTCGCGCAAGGGCGCCGTCACCGTCACGGGCGGCAGCGCGGCGCCCGGGCGCGCCGACGCAGCCGCGCCCTCGCGGGCCGGCTGCGCGAAGAGGCCGGCGCTCGCGGCGAGCCCGAGGGCCAGCACCGCGCAGCGCAGCGTCCTCATTTCCTCTTGGACTGCCAGTTGGCGTAGGCGGCGTCCATGCGCGACTGGCGGGTGCCGCTCATGTCGGAGCCCGAAGCGCCCATGCTGCGGGTGTCGCTACCGGACTCGTTCATCGCCACGCGCTTGGCCTTATGGCCCGCCTTCTTGGCATGCACCTTGGCCTTGTGCGCGGTGTGGCGGGCCTTGTTCGTCATCGTGTCGCCGCTGGAAGCCGTCGTGGTGCCGGCAGAAGCCGTCGTGTCCTGCGCCTTGTTGCCCATCGTGGCGCCGTCGGCGCGGGTCTTCGCGGCGGTTCCGTCGACGCGGTTGCCCTTGGCGATGGAGAAGTCGCTGGTCGACCCGGTTTGCGGCTGTGCGCTCGTTTGCGCGAACGCCACGCCGCAGGACAACGCGAGCGCGGTGAGGAGGGCTGGAATCTTGATGTTTTGCATGAATGCTCCCTTTGCAATATGAGTGCTTCTATCTCAACGCGGCGCGGGGGCCTGCTGTGTCAGACAACTCGGCGCGGCGGCGTAGGAGACTGCTGCGGCTCCTGCTGAGCCGCGGCTCGCCGACACTGCCGAGCCAGGCCGTTTACTTGCGCGTATCGCCGGATGAGGAACCCATGACGCGCGTGTCGTTGCTGTTGCGCACGTCGTTGCGCCGGTCGGTGTTGGTGGATGCGCGCTTGGTGTCGCCATCCTTGTCCGTGTGCGTTGGCTTCGCGATCTTGTGACCCGCGCTGCGGATCTTCTGGCCCATCGTGTGGAAGGCGTGCTTGGTCTTTTCCGTGAGCGTCTCGCCCTTGCCCTTGGCATCGGCCTTGGCGTCGCGGTCGGACTTGTCCGTCTGCACGGCGGCGGGATGCGACCCGCGGTGCGCGGGAGTGGTGTCGTTGTTGCCCGCGGCGGCGTGCGCCAGGCCGGCGGCGGCGGACAGGGACAGGGCAGCGATAAATGCAGTGGTTTTCATGGGGACCTCGCGTGTGGGAATGGCCTTATCACACAGCGGCCGCGAGGTGCGTGGAGTCGGACGTGCGCCCTGACCGCCGTAGGAGGGAGAAAACCCAGCGGTGGAATCGGGTCAGCGCGGGGTCAGGCGGTGCGCGCCCTGAACTCTGCAGGCGTCGCGCCCGTCCACTGTTTGAACGCGCGCAGGAAGCTTTTCTCGCTGCGAAAGCCCACCGCCGCGGCCACCTGCTTGACGGGCCGCGACGTGCGCAGCAGCAGGTCCCGCGCGTTCTCGCAGCGCACTTCGTCCTTCAGCGCCTGCAGCGACGCCTGCTCTTCCTTCAGCTGCCGGTGCAGGGTGCGTGGCGACATGTGCAGGAGATCCGCCAGGGCTTGCGCGCTGTGCGAAGCCTCGGGGTGGTTCACGAGCGCCTGCCGCACCTGCTGCACCAGCAGCCTGTCGCGGCGGTACTGCAGCACGGTCAGGGGGAGCGCCCGCTGGAGCATGAGACGCAAAGCCTTCTCGTCGCGGCGCAGGGGCAGCGCCAGGTAGCGCGCGTCGAAACGGATTTCCGCTGCGCGCGCGTCGAACTTCAGCGGGCCGCCGGGGAACATGAAGCGGTAGGCGTCGGCATGCGCGGGCGCTGGATAGGGAAAGCTCGCGCCCTGCAGCGCGACACGCGAATCGACGTACCAGCAGGCGAGCCCGTGGATGTTGCGCAGCACGTGGACGAGGCCGAACTCGCGCACGCCCGGCGCTACACGCGCAGCGGGCTTCCTTTCCTCCACGACGATCGCCGCCGCCGCACCGCGCTCCACCAGCGACAGCCGGATGTCGTCGGCCACCAGCGCATGGTGGCGGCACCAGCGCTTGAGCGCGACGCCGAGGTCGGGCGAGGTGAGCGACGCGCGCGCGAGCATGCCGTAGGTGCCCCAGGGCAGCCTGCGGCCGAACGCGCCCAGCCCTTCATCGTCCAGCTCGCGCATCGCGGCGGCCGAGAGCAGTTCCATCTGGCGGGCGGTGATCCGGCCTTCGGGCTGCTGCAAACGCGATGGCGTGATCTGTGCCTGGCGCAGCGCCAGCGCCGGATCCGCGCCGTGACGCTGGTAAGCGGCGACGATGGCTCGCGCGAAAGCCATCGGCGTCGCGGCGACGGGTGTCGGCACGGAGGGCCCTGCGGATGAGGTGGGCATCTGCGAAGTCTGCAGGATCGTGGCAGGATTTGCAACCCGGCTGGCGTTCCTCCGCTGGCGGGCGGGGGCCGTGGCGCGCTAGGATGGTCCGGCTCGCCCGCGCCTGCGGTGCGACGATGCGACGAACGCGACAAGAAGGACGCACATGGCTACGCTGGAGACACAACTCAACGCCCGATCGGCCGACTTCCAGGCCAACGCGGCGGCGATGAGGGCGCTGGTCGAGGACCTGCAGGTGCAGGTCGCGAAGGCTGCCGCCGGGGGCGGGGAGGCCGCGCGCGCCAAGCACACCGCACGCGGCAAGCTCCTCCCGCGCGACCGCGTCCAGATACTGCTCGACCCGGGCACGCCGTTTCTGGAGATCGGCCCGCTCGCCGCGCACGGCATGTACCTCAACCGCGACGGCGTGGGCGATGCGCCCGGCGCCGGCGTGATCACCGGCATCGGCCGGGTGAGCGGCGTGGACTGCGTCGTCGTGTGCAACGACGCGACGGTCAAGGGCGGCACCTACTACCCGATGACGGTGAAGAAGCACCTGCGTGCGCAGGAGATCGCGATGCAGAACCGCCTGCCTTGCATCTACCTCGTCGATTCCGGCGGCGCGAACCTGCCCAACCAGGACGACGTGTTCCCGGACCGCGACCACTTCGGCCGCATCTTCTACAACCAGGCGAACATGTCCGCCCAGGGCATCGCGCAGATCGCGGTCGTGATGGGCTCGTGCACGGCGGGAGGCGCGTACGTGCCCGCGATGAGCGACGAAACCATCATCGTGAAGAACCAGGGCACGATCTTCCTGGGCGGCCCGCCGCTGGTGAAGGCGGCGATCGGCGAGATCGTTTCGGCCGAAGACCTGGGCGGTGGGGACGTGCATACGCGCCTGTCGGGCGTCGCGGACCATCTCGCGCAGAACGACATGCACGCCCTCTCGCTGGCGCGGCAGGCGGTGGCGACGCTGCACAAGGACAAGCCGCGGGCGGTGAACGTGCGCGAGCCGGTCCCGCCGAAGTACGACGCGCGCGAGGTCTACGGCGTCGTGCCGACGGACACGCGCAAGCCCTACGACGTGCGCGAAATCATCGCGCGCATCGTCGATGCGTCCGAGTTCCACGAGTTCAAGCAGCGCTTCGGCTCGACGCTGGTGTGCGGCTTCGCGCACATCGAGGGCATGGCCGTCGGCATCATCGCCAACAACGGCATCCTGTTTTCCGAGAGCGCGCAAAAGGGCGCGCACTTCATCGAGCTGTGCTGCCAGCGCAAGGTGCCGCTCGTGTTCCTGCAGAACATCACGGGCTTCATGGTGGGCCGCAAGTACGAGGCCGAGGGCATCGCGCGCCACGGCGCGAAGATGGTGACGGCCGTGGCCACCGCCAGCGTGCCGAAGTTCACCGTCATCATCGGCGGCAGTTTCGGCGCGGGCAACTACGGCATGTGCGGGCGCGCCTACTCGCCGCGCTTCCTGTGGATGTGGCCGAACGCGCGCATTTCGGTGATGGGCGGCGAGCAGGCGGCGAGCGTGCTCGCGACGGTCAAGCGCGACGGCATCGAAGGGCGAGGCGGGCAGTGGAGCGCGCAGGAGGAGGCCGAGTTCAAGCAGCCGCTGCTCGACCAGTTCGCGCACCAGTCGCACCCCTATTACTCCAGCGCGCGACTGTGGGACGACGGCGTGATCGACCCGGCCGACACGCGCCGCGTCCTGGCGCTCGGGCTGGCGGCCGCGCTGAACGTGCCCATCCCCGAGCCGAAGTTCGGCGTGTTCCGGATGTAACTTCCCCACGAAAGACACGCCCCATGAGCACCGATTCCATCTACGTCACGCCCGAGCACGAGCTGCTGCGGGACCAGGTCGCGAAATTCATCGCGCGCGAGGTCGAGCCGCACGCTGCCGCGTGGGAAGAGGCAGGGTGCGTGCCGCGCGACGTGCTGCGCCGCATGGGCGATGCTGGCCTGTTCGGGCTGATGTACGAGTCGCAATACGGCGGGGCGGAATCGGATGCGCTCACCAACCTCGTTTTCGCGGAAGCGTTGTCGCAATCGACCTTCGCCGGCTTCATCATCACGGTGCTCGTGCACACGGACATGGCCAGCCCGCACCTGCACCATGCGGGCAATGCGGCCCAGAAGGACAAGTACCTCTCCCGCGTCATCAAGGGCGAACTGATCACCGCGGTCGGGATCACCGAGCCCGGCGCGGGTTCGGACGTCGCGGGGATTCGCACGACCGCGAAGCGCGACGGTGACGAGTGGGTGCTGAACGGCACCAAGATGTTCATCACCAACGGCGTGCACGCGAACCTGTACTTCGTCGCCGCCAAGACGGGCAGCGGCAAGCGCGACATGTCCATGTTCATCGTCGAGAAGGGCACGCCCGGCTTCTCCGTCGGCCGGGCGCTGAAGAAGACCGGCTGGCTGTCCTCCGACACGGCCGAGCTCGTGCTGGACAACGTGCGCATCCCGGCGGCCAACCTGCTCGGCGAGGAGGGCAAGGGCTTCTATTCGGTGATGAAGAACTTCCAGACGGAGCGCATCGCCCTCGCCGCGATGGCGGTGGGTCACTGCCAGCGCGCGTTGCAGCTCACGCTCGACTACGTACGGCAGCGCCAGGCCTTCGGCGGCGTGCTGTGGGAGCAGCAGACCATCCGCCAGCGCCTGTCGATGCTGGATGCGAAGACCCGTGCCGCGCGGCAATTCATGTATCACTGTGCATGGCGGGTCACGCAGGGCCACGACATCGTGCAGGATGTCTCCATGCTCAAGGCGCTCACCGGTGAACTCGTCAACGAAGTGGTGCAGACCTGCCAGCAATTCCACGGCGGCATGGGTTACATCCGCGAAACCGCGATCGAGCGGCTGTGGCGCGATGCGCGCGTGCTGGCCATCGGCGGCGGCGCGACGGAGGTCATGCTGGAAGAAGTCGCGAAACGTTATTGAAAGGTCCCTCGATGGCACACCTGCAAATCGAAGTCGCCGCGTACATCGCGACAGTCACGCTCAACCGGCCCGAGGTCCGCAACGCGTTCAACGAGGCGGTGATCGCCGAGATGACGACAGCCTTCGACGAGCTCGGCGCCCGCGACGACGTGCGCTGCATCGTGCTCGCGGCCAACGGCACGGCCTTCTCGGCGGGCGCCGACCTCGGCTGGATGAAAAGCATGGCGACCTACACCTACGAGCAGAACGTGGCGGACGCCGCCGCGCTCGCGCAGATGCTGCACGTGATCCACCGCTGCCCCAAGCCCACGATCGCGCGCATCCAGGGCGACGTGTACGCGGGCGGGACGGGACTGGTCGCGGCCTGCGACATCGCTGTCTCCGCGGACACCGCGCACTACTGCCTGAGCGAAGTGAAGCTCGGCCTGATCCCCGCCACGATCAGCCCTTACGTGATCCGCGCAATGGGCGAACGCGCGGCGCACCGCTACTTCCTCACGGCCGAACGCTTCGACGCGCGCGAGGCGCTGCGCATCGGCTTCGTGCACGAGGTCGTGGCCGCGGACCAGCTCGATGCGAAGGTGGCTGAGATCGCGCAGACGCTGGTGCAAGCCGGACCTGCCGCGGAGAAGGCGTGCAAGCAACTCCTGCTGGACGTTGCCGGCCAGGAGGTGACGCCGGAGCTGGTCGCGCTCACGGTGCGCGGCATCGCGGACATCCGCATCAGCCCTGAAGGTCGCGAGGGCATCCAGTCCTTCCTCGGCAAGCGCAAGCCCAACTGGCTGCCGGCAGGCTGAAAGCACATGGACGCTGTACGCCACCTCACCGACGCGCCGCAATTGCTGGCGCTCGCCGCCGCCCTCGGCTGGGCCAGCGGCATCCGCCTGTACGCCGCGGTGTTTCTCGTGGGCGCCGCCGGATTCATGGGCTGGGTCGACCTGCCGCAAGGCCTGCACATCCTGCAGCATCCCGGCGTCATGGCCGCGAGCGGCTTCATGTGCTTCGTCGAGTTCTTCGCCGACAAAATCCCGCTGGTCGACACGCTCTGGGACACGGTGCATACGGTGATCCGCATTCCCGCCGGCGCCGCGCTCGCCGCCGGCGCGCTCGGCGCGGACGGCCAGGCCATGGGATGGATCGCGGCCCTGCTCGGTGGCAGCCTCGCCGCGACCAGCCATGCCGCCAAGCTCACCACGCGGGCGGCGGTCAACACGTCGCCCGAGCCTTTCTCCAACATCGGCGTGTCGCTGCTCGAGGACGGGTTCGTCGTCTTCATGCTGTGGCTGTCCGCCACGCATCCGCTGCTCTTCGGCATCGCCCTCGTCATCACGCTCGTCGTGGCGGTGGTGCTGATGGTCGTGCTCGTGCGCTTCCTGCGCGTCGTCGTGCGCAAGCTGAGCGAATTCTTCTCGGGCCGAAGCGTGCCCCAACGAGGTTAGCCATGTTCAAGAAAATACTCATCGCCAATCGCGGCGAGATCGCCTGCCGCGTCGCGGCCACCGCGCGCCGCATGGGCGTGCGCACCGTCGCCGTGTATTCGGATGCCGATGCGAACGCGAAGCACGTCGCCGCCTGCGACGAGGCGCTGCACATCGGCGGCAGCGCGCCCAAGGAGAGCTACCTGCGTTGGGAGCGGATCATCGAAGCGGCGCAGGCTACGGGCGCGCAGGCGATCCACCCAGGCTACGGTTTCCTGAGCGAGAACGAGGAATTCGCGCAGGCCTGCGCGGATGCGGGCCTCGTCTTCATCGGCCCCCCGCCCTCCGCGATCCAGGCGATGGGCCTCAAGGCCGAATCCAAGCAACTGATGGAAAAGGCCGGAGTGCCGCTCGTGCCCGGCTACCACGCGGCGAACCAGGACCCGGCGCTGCTCGCGAAGGAAGCGACGCGCATCGGCTACCCGGTGTTGATCAAGGCGAGCGCGGGCGGCGGCGGCAAGGGCATGCGCGCGGTCGACAAGGCCGAGGATTTCGACGCCGCGTTGGCATCGTGCAAACGCGAGGCGATCAACAGCTTCGGCGACGACGCGGTGCTGATCGAAAAATACGTGCAGCGTCCGCGCCACATCGAAATCCAGGTGTTCGGCGACACGCACGGCAATTACGTCTACCTGTTCGAGCGCGACTGCTCCGTGCAGCGCCGCCACCAGAAAGTGCTGGAGGAGGCGCCCGCGCCGGGCATGACCGAAGCCATGCGCAAGCAGATGGGCGACGCCGCCGTGGCGGCCGCGCGCGCCGTGAACTACGTCGGCGCGGGCACGGTGGAATTCATCGTGGAGCAGCGCGCCGGTGGCGAGATGAACTTCTTCTTCATGGAAATGAACACGCGCCTGCAGGTGGAACACCCCGTGACGGAGGCCATCACGGGCCTCGACCTGGTCGAGTGGCAGCTGCGCGTCGCCGACGGCGAACCGCTCCCGTTGAAGCAGGACGAACTCAAGATCCGCGGCCACGCGATCGAGGCGCGCATCTGCGCGGAGAACCCGGACAACAACTTCCTGCCCGCCACGGGCCGGCTCGACGTCGCGCGCTGGCCCGCGCACGTTGCGTTCCGTCGCAACGCCGACGGCGAGTCCTTCCACGACGCGGCGCCGGTGCGCATCGACGCGGGCTTCGGCGAGGGCGATGCCATCTCGCCGTACTACGACTCGATGATCGCCAAGCTGATCGTGCACGGGTCGACGCGCGAGCAGGCGCTGGCGCGGCTGGACGAGGCGCTCGCGCAGACGCACATCGTCGGGCTCGCCACCAACGTGCAGTTCCTGCGCCACGTCGTGCGCAGCCCGTCCTTCGCGCAGGCGAACCTGGACACGGCGCTCATCCCGCGCGAGGAGAAGGTGCTCTTCAAACAGGAACCCGTGGGACTCGCGCGCGCTGCCGCGGCGGCCGTGGCGCAAGCGCTGATCGGCGAGAAGGCGCGCGAGGACGCCCATCCATTCAGTCGCCGCGACGGCTGGCGCTCGCACGGCGTCGCGACCCGGCGATTCGCATTCGAATTCCAGGGCGAGCCCGCGCAGGCGGAACTGCGTTACCTGCATGACGGCGCGCTGGCGCTGGAGGTGGGCCAGGTGTCCGGCGCGTTGAGGTTCACGCCGGCTGCGGATGGCATCGACGTCGACTACGCCGGACAGCGATTCACGGCGAGCGTGTATGCGAGCGGCGAGACCGACCATGTATTCACCGCGGCCGGCGCGACGCAGATCCTCGCGATCGACCTCCTGGCGCATGCAGGGGAAGTCCACGAGGAGGGCGGCCGCCTCACGGCGCCGATGCCGGGCAAGGTCGTGTCGTTCACCGTCAAGGCCGGGGACAAGGTCAGCAAGGGCCAGCCGCTGGCCGTGATGGAGGCGATGAAGATGGAGCACACCATCGCCGCACCCGTGGACGGAACGGTGGCGGAGGTGATGTACGCGCCCGGCGACCAGGTCGCCGAGGGCGCGGAGTTGTTGAAGCTGCAGTGACAGAATCGCGGGAATGAAGATTTCCTTTTGCTGTACCGGAACCAAGGCCGCTCCCTGGGTGGACGCGTTGCGGGCCGCGCTGCCCCAGGCGAGCATCGACGAATGGCGACCAGGCGCTGCGCAGGCCGACTACGGCGTGGTGTGGGCGCCGCCCCAGCAATTCCTCGACGAGCAGCCGGGGCTCAAGGCCATCTACAACATCGGCGCCGGCGTCGATGCCCTGCTCGAGCTGAAGCTGCCGCCGCAGGCCATGGTCGTGCGCATCGACGATGGCGGCATGGCGGTGCAGATGGCGGAGTTCGTGTGCCACGCGCTGATCCGCCACTTCCGGGAGCTCGACGTGTACGAGGCCGAGATCGCGAAGGGTCAATGGTCGTACCGCAAGCCGCGCGATCGCAGTGAATTCCCCGTCGGGATCATGGGGCTGGGCGTCCTCGGGCAACGGGTCGCGCAGGCCGTGCGCCAGTTCGATTTTCCCGTGCTCGGATGGAGCCGCTCGCCGAAGATGCTGGAGGGCGTTCGCTGCTTCTCGGGCGAGGCGCAGTTCGACGAGTTCCTCTCCGCGACCCGCGTGCTGGTGTGCCTGCTGCCGCTCACGCCGGACACGCAGGACATCATGAACCGCCGCACGCTGTCGCTGCTGCGTCCCGGCGCCTACGTGATCAACGTCGCGCGCGGTGGGCACTTGGTCGAGGAAGACCTGATTCCGCTGCTGGACAGCGGGCAACTCGCGGGCGCGACGCTCGACGTGTTCCGTACGGAGCCGCTGCCCGCCGGCCATCGGTTCTGGCAGCACCCGAAGATCACCGTCACGCCGCATACCTCGGCTCGCACGCTGCGGGAAGAGACCGTGGCGCAGATCGCAGGGAAGATCCGCGCGAGCGAGCGGGGAGAACCCATTGCCGGCGTGGTTGACCGGCAGAGAGGATACTGAAGCCATGAAGATGCCCTCCCGCGTCAAGATCGTCGACGTCGGCCCGCGCGACGGTCTGCAGAACGAAAAGCAGCCGGTGCCCGCCGAAGTCAAGATCGGCCTCGTCCACCGCCTGCAGGATGCGGGGCTGAAGGAGATCGAGGTCACCAGCTTCGTCTCGCCCAAGTGGGTGCCGCAGATGGCGGATGCCGCCGAGGTCATGGCCGGCATCCAGCGCAAGCCGGGCGTGCGCTACTCCGTGCTCACGCCCAACATGAAGGGTTTCGAGGCGGCCTTGGCGAGCAGGCCCGACGAGATCGTGGTGTTCGCGGCCGCGAGCGAAGCCTTCAGCCAGCGCAACATCAACTGCTCCATCGCGGAGAGCATCGATCGTTTCGCGCCCGTCGTGGCGGCGGCGAAGGCGAAGGGCATCTACGTGCGCGGTGCGATTTCGTGCACCGTCGGCTGCCCCTACGAAGGCGAGATCGCGCCCGAGCGCGTGGGCATGGTCGCGCGGCTGCTCAAGCAGATCGGCGTGCAGCACATCGGCGTGGCGGACACCATCGGCGTCGGCACGCCGGTGAAGGTGCAGCGCGCGATGGAGGCGGCGCTGCAGCACTATTCGATCGACGACATCTCCGGGCACTTCCACGACACCTACGGGCAGGCGCTGGGCAACACGCTCGCGGCGCTTGAGATGGGGGTGTGGCAATACGACACGTCGTCCGCCGGGCTGGGCGGCTGCCCGTATGCGAAGGGCGCCACCGGCAACGTTGCCACGGAGGACGTCGTCTACATGCTGAACGGCATGGGCATAGAAACCGGCATCGACCTCGACAAGCTGATCGACGCGGGCAAGTACATCAGCGACTTCCTGCAGCGCAAGCCGAACTCGCGGGCGGCGACCGCGATCCTCACGAAGCGGGAAGGGTGAGCCGGCATGTGCGGCGCTGAACTCTCCTCCCTCCCCGAAGGCGTGCAGCGCGTGGCGCGGGCGCTGCAGGACAAGGGCCACCCGCACTCGCCGGTGATGCTCGACGACGCGGCGCGCACTGCGCAGCAGGCGGCCGATGCGCTGGGCATCGAGCTCGGCCAGATCGCCAAGAGCATCATCTTCAGGCGCAAGAGCGACGATGCCGCCGTGCTCGTCATCACCTCGGGCGACCGCCGTGTCGACGAGAAGAAGGTCGATGCGCTGGTGGGCAAGACGGGCCGCGCCGATGCCGAATTCGTCAAGAGCCGCACGGGCTACACGATTGGCGGCGTGTCGCCGGTGGCGCATGCGCAGCCGCCCGTGACGCTGATCGACCGCGAGCTGTTTCGCTTCGAGGAGATCTGGGCCGCCGCGGGGCATCCCCATGGCGTGTTCAGGCTGCGCCCCCAGGACCTGGAGCGTCTGACGGGCGCGCCGGTCGCGGACGTCGTGCAGGCGCCCGCGACGTGACGCCGGCCGCCGAATTGATGCTGGAGCGCGCGGCGGAGGTGAACGCGGCAGGAGCGAAGCCGGTGCCCTCGCCCTGCATCTCCATCTGCCGCATGGACGCCGCGAGCGGCCTGTGCGAGGGCTGCTTTCGCAACCTCGACGAGATCGCCGCATGGGGACTCATGCGCGAAGAGGACAAGCGCGAGGTCTGGCAACGCATCGCACGGAGGGCGTCGGCATGAAGCAGGTCACCTTCTATTTCGATTTCATCTCGCCCTACGCCTACCTGGCGTTCGAGAAGTTGCCGCTGGCGCTGCAGGGCATCAGTCACGCCGTCGACTACAAGCCGCTGCTGTTCGCGGGGCTGTTGAAGCACCACGGCCAGCTCGGGCCGGCGGAGATCGCGCCCAAGCGCGAATGGACCTACCGGCAGGTGCTGTGGCAGGCGCACGCGAACGACATCCCGATGGACATGCCGGCGGCCCATCCTTTCAATCCGCTCCCCTTGCTGCGACTCTCGCTCGCTTGCGGCGCGAATGGCCTGGTCAACCGCTACGTGGCTGAAACGGTTTTCCGGAAAGTGTGGCGCGGCGGCGCCGACCCGACCGATACCGGGCGCCTCAAGGAACTCACGGAACTGCTGAAGCCCGCGCGCGATCCGGCCAGCGATGCAGTGAAGTCGGAGCTGAAAACCAACGCCGACGAAGCCATCGCACGCGGCCTGTTCGGCGTCCCGACCTTCGCCGTGGACGACAAGCTGTTCTGGGGTTTCGACGCGCTACCGATGCTGCGCGCCTACCTGCAGGGCGATGCGTGGTTCGGGCAGGGGCACTGGGACGCAGAGACCCGGCTGCCCGGCACGCAACGCGCCCGGCCTTAGGTGTTCGTCACCGTTTCGGAAGACGTGCTCTCGCGGTGCTCGCCCATTTCGGGGCGGTTGCCCGTGACGGCGGCGGTGGCCATCTTCACGAGCTGCACCGTCTTGCTTTCCTTGATGTCCCAGTACTCGGCGTGCAGGATTTCCACGGCGACCAGCTCCAGGTCCGGGTCTTCCACGCCGCCGGGGAACCAGGCCTTGGTCATCGCGTTGAAGAGCTTCTTCTTCAGGGCCATGTCCTCGCTCACGGTCGCGTGGCCGGACACGGAGACCCAGCGGTCTTCCTTGAGGTCGCCATAGGACACGCAGACGTTGCCGTCGGCCTGCACGCGCTTGCCGAGTTCCGAGGCTTTCGACACGAAGAAGTACAGCGGCTCGCCCGCGTCCAGCGACTTGTTCTGCGTCGTCAGCGGGTGCGCGTGAAGCATGCCGTTCGGATGCTTGTGCGTCAGCATGCCGAACTTGATGTCCTTGATGAGTTCCCAGAGGGATTTCTGGAAAGTCGGGGGATTTTTGTCTTTGCTCATGGGTGTCCTTGTACGAAAGAGGCCAAGGCGCATGATCCCCGCCAACGTACCGTGCTGGACGTCAGCAGGTGTCGCCCGCAACTGTGCGATTGCGACTACGCCGCCGCGGATAACCACATGACAGGAACTGACACCCGCTCATCCCTAGAATGTTCGGCCCAACCCAGAAAGACACGGCCGTATGACCCAGGGACTGATCCGCATCCGCGGCGCCAGGCAGCACAACCTCAAGAACCTCGACCTCGACCTGCGCACGGGTGAGTTGACGGTGGTGACCGGCCCCAGCGGCTCGGGCAAGTCGAGCCTCGTCTTCGACACGTTGTACGCCGAAGGTCAGCGCCGTTACGTCGAAACGTTCTCGGCCTATGCCCGGCAGTTCCTGGACCGCATGGACAAACCCGCGGTGGACCGGGTGGAAGGCGTGCCGCCGGCCATCGCGATCGACCAGACCAACCCCGTCCGTTCCTCCCGCTCCACCGTGGGCACGATGACGGAGCTGAACGACCACCTGAAGCTCCTCTTCGCGCGCGCGGGGCAGCTGTTCGACCGCAAGACGGCCCAGCCGGTGCGGCACGATTCGCCGGACTCCATCTACGCCGAACTGATGGCGCGCTCCGTGGCGGCGGGCGATCCGCGCCTCGTCGTGACCTTCCCCGTGGAATTGCCCGGCAGCACCACCCCCGAGGAACAGGAGCAGTGGCTGTCGGCCAGCGGTTTCACGCGCGTGAAGGCCGAACGCGAAGTCGCCACGCCGACCGGGCCGCGCAAGGTGCTCGACGTGGTCGCGGACCGCTTCCGGCTCCAGGGCACCGAGCGTGCGCGTGCGGTGGAGGCGATCGAAGTCGCGCTCAAGCGAGGGGCGGGGCGGATGTCCGTCTATGCCGCGAAGAGCGAGACCGAGAGCGACATCTGGAAGTTCTCGACCGGCCTGCACTGCGCGGACAGCGACCTGCGCTACGCCGACCCGATCCCGTCGATGTTCTCCTTCAATTCGGCGGTCGGCGCCTGCGAAACCTGCCGCGGCTTCGGCCGCGTGATCGGAGTCGACTACGGCCTCGTGATCCCCAACGACAAGCTCACGCTGCGTGCGGGCGCGATCAAGACGATCCAGACGCCCGCCTGGTCCGAGTGCCAGGACGACCTGATGCGCCACGCGGAAACCGCGGGCATCCCGCGCGACACGCCCTGGTACAAGCTCACGCCCGAGCAGAAGCAGTGGGTGATCGGCGGCACGCCCAGCTACAAGGAAGGCAACTGGAACAAGCAGTGGTACGGCATCAAGCGCTTCTTCGAATACCTGGAGAGCAAGGCGTACAAGATGCACATCCGCGTGCTGCTGTCGAAGTACCGCAGCTATACGCCCTGCGATGCGTGCGGCGGTGCGCGCTTGAAGACCGAGAGTTTGCTGTGGCGACTGGGCAGCAAGGAAGATGCGGATTCCGTGCTGGACCCGGCCAAGCGCTTCATGCCGGTGGGCGTGGACTGGACGCGCGCGCAGCTGGAAGCGCTGCCGGGCTTGTGCCTGCACGACTTGATGCTGATGCCCATCGATCGCTTGAGGAAGTTCTTCGATCTTGTGCAGCCGGGGCATGGCGGAAACGCAGGCGGGGGTGAGGGCGAGTTGCAGGCGCTCAAGCTCCTCTTCGAAGAAATAACCACGCGCCTGAAATACCTTGTGGATGTCGGCATCGGCTACCTCACGCTCGACCGCCAGAGCCGCACGCTGTCGGGCGGCGAGGTGCAGCGCATCAACCTCACCACCGCGCTCGGGACTTCGCTCGTCAACACGCTCTTCGTGCTCGACGAGCCCAGCATCGGGCTGCACCCGCGCGACATGAATCGCATCACCGAGGCGATGCATCGCCTGCGCGACGCCGGCAACACGCTGGTGGTAGTGGAGCACGATCCCGCGGTGATGATCGCCGCCGACCGCATCATCGACATGGGTCCCGGCCCCGGCGAAAAAGGCGGGCAAATCGTCTTCGACGGCAGCACCGAGAACCTGCGCCATGCGGACACGCTGACGGGCGCTTACCTCGGCGCGCGCAAGCACGTGGGCATGGGCTTCAAGCGCGCCGTGACCGAAGCGACGCCGCGCCTCATCCTGGAGGGCGTGCGCGAGCACAACCTGCAGAACGTGAGCGTGGAGTTCCCGCTGCAGCGCCTCGTGTGCGTCACGGGCGTGTCGGGCTCCGGCAAGTCCAGCCTGATCCAGGATGTGCTCGCGCCCGCGCTCACGCGGCACTTCGGCAAGGCGACGGAAACGCCGGGCCTGCACGACAGGCTGCTGGGCGCCGACCACCTGAGCGACGTCGTCTTCGTCGACCAGTCGCCCATCGGCAAGACCGCGCGCTCCAACCCCGTGAGCTACGTCGGTGCCTGGGACCCGATCCGCGAGATCTTCGCCACCTCGCCCCTCGCGAAGCAACGCGGCTACACGGCCTCCAAGTTCAGCTTCAACAGCGGCGACGGCCGCTGCCCGACCTGCGGCGGCTCCGGCTTCGAGCACGTCGAGATGCAGTTCCTCTCCGACGTCTACCTGCGCTGCCCCGATTGCGACGGCAAGCGCTACCGCCCCGAAATCCTCGAAGTCACCATCGAAAGAAAATGGGGGTCAGATTCCAATTTCCGCACGATGAACGTGGCGGACGTGCTCGACCTCACGGTGAGCGAGGCCGCCGCACTGTTCGCGAACGATCGCGACGTGATCCGCGCGTTGCAGCCCATCGTCGACGTCGGCCTCGAATACGTGAAGCTCGGCCAGCCCGTGCCGACGCTCTCCGGCGGCGAGTCGCAGCGCCTGAAGCTCGCGGGCTTCCTCGCGCAGGCCGCCAAGAGCGCGACGTCCAGCCGCCAGTCCACCGCCACGCGCGGCACGCTCTTCATGTTCGACGAGCCGACCACCGGCCTGCACTTCGACGACATCGCCAAGCTGATGCGCGCGCTGCGCAGGCTGCTCGAAGGCGGCAATTCGCTGATCGTCATCGAGCACAACCTCGACGTGATCCGCGCGGCCGACTGGCTCATCGACCTCGGCCCCGAAGGCGGTGATGCGGGTGGCCTGATCGTCGCCGAGGGCACGCCGGAGGAAGTGAAGCTGCACGCGAGCTCGCACACCGCGAAGGCCCTGCGCGAATACGACAGCACGCTGGGCCTCGGGGTGCACAGCATCGAGGAGCGCGCGGCGAACTACGCACTCACGATGAAGAACAGCGCGGACCTGCGTGCGTCGCGGCCCAACGCCATCCAGATCGTCAACGCCAAGGAGCACAACCTCAAGAACCTCAGTGTGGACATCCCGCACAACAAGTTCAGCGTGGTGACGGGCGTGTCGGGCTCGGGCAAGTCCACGCTCGCGTTCGACATCCTCTTCAACGAAGGTCAGCGCCGCTACCTCGAGTCGCTCAACGCCTATGCGCGCAGCATCGTGCAGCCGGCCGGACGGCCCGAGGTCGATGCCGTGTATGGCATTCCGCCCACCGTGGCCATCGAGCAGCGCTTGTCGCGCGGCGGGCGCAAATCGACCGTGGGGACGACCACGGAAGTCTGGCACTTTCTGCGCCTGCTGTACGTCAAGCTCGGTGTGCAGCACTGCGTGCACGATGACGCGGAGGTGCGCCCGCAATCGGCGGACAGCATCGCCGCGCAGATCATGAAGCGCTATCGCGGGCACCACATCGGCCTGCTCGCGCCGCTGGTGGTTGCGCGCAAGGGCGTGTACACCGAGCTTGCCGACTGGGCGCGACCGCGCGGCTACACCCACCTACGCGTGGACGGCAACTTCCTGCCGACGACGGGCTTCCCGCGCATCGACCGGTTCAAGGAACACACGATCGAGCTGCCGGTGTGCGACCTCGACATCAAGCCCGAGCACGAGGCCCTGCTGCGCGAGAAGATCGCCGTGGCGCTGGAGCACGGCAAGGGCGTGCTGCACGTGCTCGCGCCGCTCGACGGGCTCAAGGGCGCGATGCTGGCGGGGCTCGGCGCGCACCACCACATCGGCAAGGTCGAGGTGTTCTCGACACGGCGCGCGTGCCCGATCTGCAGCACGAGCTACCCCGAGCTGGACCCGCGGCTCTTCTCCTACAACAGCAAGCACGGCTGGTGCCCCGAATGCGTGGGCACCGGCGTGAAGCTCACGCGCGACCAGCGCAAGGCGTACGACGACACCGTGCAGGATGCCGACAACAAGGGCCGCGAGCAGACCTTCGCCGAGCCGGAAGTGGAAGACGTCGGCGACGAGTCCTGCCCCGCATGCCATGGCGCGCGGCTGAACGTGCAGGCGCGCCATGTGAAGTTCGACGAGACCGGCATCGACGAGATCGCGGCGCTGTCCGTGGTGGACGTGCGCCGCTGGATCGAGAGCCTGCAGGTGAAGGACGTGCTGTCGGTACGCGAGCAGGGCATCGCGCGCGACCTGATCCCCGAGATCAAGAGCCGGCTGGAATTCCTGGAAGAAGTGGGCCTCGGCTATCTCACGCTGGACCGCGGCGCGCCCACGCTGTCGGGGGGCGAGGCGCAGCGCATCCGGCTTGCCGCGCAGCTCGGCTCGAACCTGCAAGGCGTCTGCTACGTGCTGGACGAGCCGACCATCGGCCTGCACGCGCGCGACAACCAGATCCTGCTGAACGCGCTGCACAAGCTCGGCGACAAGGGAAACACGCTGGTGGTGGTGGAGCACGACGAGGACACGATCCGCCGCGCCGACCACATCATCGACATCGGCCCCAGCGCGGGCAAGCGCGGCGGCCGCGTGATCGCGCAGGGTTCGGCGGCGGACATCTCGGCGGTGGAGGAGTCGGTGACGGGTCGCTACCTGCTGCATGCGATGAAGCACCCGGTGAAGGCGCGGCGCGCGGTCAAGGGCGGGGACATGCGCTGGCTCGAACTGCGCGGTGCGGACCTGCACAACCTGCAGGACGTGGACATCGACATCCCCTTGTACCGCCTCGTCGCGGTGACGGGCGTGTCGGGCTCGGGCAAGTCCACGCTCGCACGCGACGTGCTGCTGCACAACGTGCAGGCGGCGGTGCAGCAGCGCTACACCAAGGCAGGCCGCGACGCGGACGACAAGGGCAAGCACCCCGCGTGGTCGGGCTGCTCGGGGCTGGACGGCTACCAGGTGGTGGACCGCGTGCTGGAAGTCGACCAGACGCCCATCGGCAAGACGCCGCGTTCCTGCCCTGCGACCTACATCGGTTTCTGGGACACGATCCGCCGCCTCTTCGCGGACACGCTGGAAGCCAAGGCGCGCGGATACGGACCGGGTCGCTTCTCGTTCAATACGGGCGAAGGCCGCTGCCCCACCTGCGAAGGCCAGGGCGTGCGCACCATCGCGATGAGCTTCCTGCCCGACGTGAAGATCCCGTGCGAGTCCTGCCATGGCGCGCGCTTCAACCCGGAGACGCTCGCCGTCACCTGGCGCGGCAAGAACATCGGCGACGTGCTGCGCATGGAAGTGGACGAGGCGGTGGAGTTCTTCTCCGCGATGCCGAACATCAGCCATCCGCTGCAGCTGCTCAAGGACGTCGGCCTGGGCTACCTCACGCTGGGGCAGCCGTCCCCGACGCTGTCCGGCGGCGAAGCGCAACGCATCAAGCTGGTGACGGAACTGTCGAAGGTGCGGGACGACATCACGCGCCGTGGGCAGAAGCCGCCGCACACGCTGTACGTGCTCGACGAGCCCACCGTGGGCCTGCACATGGCGGACGTGGAGAAGCTGGTGCGCGTGCTGCACCGGCTGGTCGATGGCGGGCACAGCGTGATCGTGATCGAGCATGATCTCGATGTGATCGCGGAGGCTGATTTCGTGGTCGACCTGGGGCCCGAAGGCGGGAACGCCGGTGGCAAGGTGGTGGCCGCGGCGACGCCTGAACAGGTGGTGAAGAAGGGGACGCATACCGGCGTTGCGCTGGCTCCGGTGTTGGCACGCTAAGGCTTTTTGAACGCAGAGGGGCGCAGAGGTTTTCGCAGAGGACGCAGAGGAAGACAAAGCCATGAAAACTTTCTACAACGCGCACCACGCGCTCCACCAGGGCAAGATGGAAATGTTCCGGGGGGAGCTCGTGCCTTGTTTCGAGGTGCCGGCCCGGCAGGACCACGTGCTCGATGTCCTGAAGGCACGCGGGCTCGGGGCGATCGAAGCGGCACCGGACTTTCCCGAGCGCGCGATCACGCGCGTGCATGCGCAGCGCTACGTCGACTTCCTGAAGACGGCGTGGGACGAATGGGTGGCGCTGGACCCGGCGAATGCGCAGCGCGACGCGCTGCCTTCCGTGTGGCCGGTGCGCACCTTCCGGTCGGACGTGGTCCCGGACAATTTCGCCGCGCGCATGGGCCTCTACTCGTACGACGCGGGCAGCCCGCTGACGTCGGGGACTTGGGTCGCATCGCGTGAAGGCGCGTGCTGCGCGCTCGCCGCGGCGCGTGAAGTGCAGCACGGCGCGCGCAGCGCGTTCGCGCTCTCGCGGCCTCCCGGCCATCACGCGGGCGCGGACTTCTTCGGCGGCTACTGCTTCCTCAACAACGCCGCCATCGCCGCGCAGTCGCTGCGCGACGCCGGCGTTTCGCGCGTGGCGGTGCTCGACATCGACTACCACCACGGCAACGGCACGCAGGCGATCTTCTACGGGCGCGGCGATGTGTTCTTCGCAAGCGTTCACGGCGATCCACGCACGGAGTACCCGTTCTTTCTCGGGCATGCGGATGAACGCGGGGAGGGGGCGGGCGCGGGCTGCAACCTCAACCTGCCGCTACCGCGCGGGACGGGCTTTGCGTCCTGGCGCGAGGCGATGTCGCAGGCCTTGCGTGCGATCTCCGCATTCGGGGCGGATGCGCTGGTCGTCTCGCTGGGCGTGGACACCTTTGCAGGCGACCCGATCTCCGGCTTCGGGCTGCAGAGTGCCGATTACCTGCGGGTGGGCGAGGACATCGCGGCTGCCGGCCTGCCGACGGTGTTCGTCTTCGAGGGCGGCTATGCCGTCGAGGAAATCGGCACGAACGCCGTCAACGTGCTCGACGGTTTCCGGCAGCGGGCCGGCTGACGCGACTGCTTTCCGCACACAGCCGCGTTGCGTGGCCCACGCGGGGTGGGAGAGTCCCGATTGCGGGCGCGGCATGGGCGCGCTTGAATCGTGGCTTTACCACGCAGGAGTACACATGCGCCGCCGCCAGCTCGTCCGATTCGCCGCCGCTTCCCTCGCCGCCCCGTCCATCGGCGCGTGGGCGCAGGCCGGCGCCACGTTTCCCGCCAAGCCGATCAAGCTGCTGATCGCTTTCCCCGCGGGAGGGCCGACGGATATCACGATGCGCTCGCTGGCGGACAACGCATCGAAGATCCTCGGGCAACCGGTGGTCGTGGAGAACAAGGCCGGCGCGGGCGGCAGCCTCCCCGCGCAGGCGCTGCAGATTTCACCGGCCGATGGCTACACGCTCGCTCAGATCCCGCTGGGCGTGTTCCGTCTTCCCTACACGACCAAGCTCACCTGGGATCCCGTCAAGGACATCTCGTACATCATCAACGTCACCGGCTACGCATTCGGGATGGTGGCGCCGGTGGACGGGCCGATCAAGAACTGGGCGGACTTCGTCGCGTACGCGAAGGCAAACCCGGGCAAGCTGAGCTACGGCTCGACGGGCGTGCTCACGAGCCCCCACCTCACCACCGAGCTCATCGCGCAGAAGCTCGGCCTGCAGCTCAATCACATCCCCTACAAGGGCAATGCGGAGTTGAACCAGGCCTTGATGGGCGGCCAGCTCATGGCCGGCTCGGACTCCACGGGCTGGGCGCCGCTGGTGGATGCGGGCAAGGTTCGCGTGCTGAACGTGTGGGGCGACAAGCGCCTGCCGAAATACCCCGACGTCCCGACGCTGAAGGAGCTCGGCATCGACATCGTGCAGAACTCGCCGTTCGGCATCGGCGCGCCTCGCGGCACGCCGCCGGACGTCGTGGCGAAGCTGCACGATGCGTTCAAGAAGGCCATGGAAGACCCGAGCTACGTTGCCGCGCTGAACCGCTACGACATGCTGCCGATGTACATGAGCTCCGCGCAATACGCGAAGTTCGCGCAGGAGACGTTCCTCACCGAGAAGGCGCTCGTCGAGAAACTCGGCCTGGTCAAGTAGAAGCGCTGCCCGCGGCGAGGATGGCGCGAGCGACCTCGGCGAAGCCCGCGCCGCGCTCGCTGGGCGTGACGTAGCGCGGCGGATGCGTCAGCTGCGACTCGAAGCGGCGGATGTTCGCCACGCCGATGCTGTGGGGGAAGTGCTCGAACATGAGCACGTCGTTCGTCGAATCGCCGACGTAGACCCAGCGGTCGATCTCGTCGTCGAGTTCGCGCCCGAACAGCTCGCGCACGATCCAGCGCGCGCCGGCCAGCTTGTTGTGGTCGCCGTACCAGCCGTTGATGTGGATGGAGCTCACCGTGGCGTTCATGCCCTCGTCCTGCATCAGCTTCACCACCTGGTCGATGCAGGCCTGGGGCAGCGTCGTGAATTCGCTGTGGTCGATGGCGATGTCGGTTTCGCGCCCGTCGCTGTCGCGCGACAGCGAGGCGCCGGGCACCGTGTCGACGATGCGCGCGGCGACCTGCTGCATGCGCGCGAAGTTGCGCTCCCGCAATGCCTCGTCCTGCTGGTAGATCTTGCGAAGCTGGTGCAGGTGAGGGCGCAGCGCCACCGCCCCGTTCTCCGCCACGATCGCATCGACGGGCCACTGCAGGGCGAACGGCTCGCTCCACCCCACCGGCCGTCCGGTGATCGGGATGACGTGAATGCCCGCGCCGCGCAATTGCGCCAGCGCTTCGAGCACGTCGCCGGTCACCGCCCCTTCGGTGGTGAGCGTGTCGTCGATGTCCGTCAAGACGCCGATGATGCCGCGCCGGTCGGCCACGGGCCATTGCGCAAGTTCCAGCATGGCGTTGCGATCAGCCTGCATTGTGCAAAGCCAGGCCCGCATGCTCGCGCAGCGGATGGAAATGGATTTTCGGGAAGCGCTCCTGTGCGAGGCGCACGTCGTACGGCGATGTGCAGAGGAAGGCGAGCGTGTCCGCCGCATCGAGCGCCATGCGCTGCGGATACGCGTCGGTGAACGCGCGCAGTTCCGCCGGCGTGTCCGCGGTGATCCAGCGGGCACCGGTGTATTGGCAGCCCTCGAGCCGGACGTCGGCGTCGTATTCGGACTTGAGCCGGTGCTGCACCACTTCGAACTGCAGCTGGCCCACCGCGCCCAGCAGCATCGGGCCGCCGATCTGCGGGCGGAAGACCTGGATCGCGCCTTCCTCGCCGAGCTGCGCGAGGCCCTGCTGCAACTGCTTGGTGCGCAGCGGGTTCTTCAGGATCACGGTCATGAAGAGTTCGGGCGCGAAGAAGGGCAGGCCGGTGAACTGCAGGTTCGCGCCGTCGGTGATGGTGTCCCCCAGCTGCACGCCGCCGTGCGTGGTGAAGCCGATGATGTCGCCGGCGTAGGCCTCGTCGACGGCTTCACGCCGTTGCGACAGGAAAGTGACGACCGACGTCGGCCGCAATTCCTTGGCCGTGCGTTGCACCTTGAGCTTCATGCCGGGGCTGTACTTGCCCGAGGCCATCCGGACGAACGCGATCCGGTCGCGGTGGTTCGCGTCCATGTTGGCCTGCACCTTGAACACGACGCCGGAGAAATTCGGGTCGGCGGGCTCGATCACCTTCACGACCGGCTGCTTGTTGACCACGAGCTGGCTGGTGCGCGGGCCGGGCGGCGGCGCGAGGTCCACCAGGGCTTCCAGCACTTCCATCACGCCGAAGTTGTTCACGCCGGAGCCGAAGAACACGGGCGTCTGCTTGCCCGCGAGGAAAGCCGCATGGTCCCATTGCGGCGATGCGCCGACCGCGAGTTCCATGCTTTGCCCGGCGGACTCGAACTCGTGGCCGAAGCGCTTGAGCAGCGTCTCGCGGTCGGCGAGGGGAATGGTCTCGAAGTCCTGCGGGCGCCGCTCGGAGCCGGATTCGAACACGGTCATCGTCTTCGTGCGCAGGTTCATGATGCCGCCGAAGCTCTTGCCCTGGCCGACCGGCCAGGTCATGGGCACGCAGGGCATGCCGAGTTCGCGCTCCACCTCATCCAGGATGTCCAGCGGCTCGCGCACCTCGCGGTCCATCTTGTTGACGAAGGTGATGATGGGCGTGTCGCGCTGGCGGCAGACCTCGATCAGGCGGCGGGTCTGCGCTTCCACGCCGTTGGCCGCGTCGATCACCATCAGCGCCGAATCGACGGCGGTGAGCACGCGGTAGGTGTCCTCGGAGAAGTCCTTGTGGCCCGGCGTGTCCAGCAGGTTGATGACGTGGTCGCGGTACAGCATCTGCATCACCGACGACGCCACCGAGATGCCGCGCTGCTTCTCGATCTCCATCCAGTCGGACGTCGCGTGGCGCGAGGCCTTGCGCGCCTTCACGGAGCCGGCGATCTGGATCGCGCCCGAGAAGAGCAGCAGCTTTTCCGTGAGCGTGGTCTTGCCCGCGTCGGGGTGGGAAATGATGGCGAAGGTGCGGCGACGCCGGGTTTCGGAAGCGTAGGACATGGGGCGCGGCGCGGGCCGGACGGTGGGAAAAACCCACGATTTTCGCAGAAGACGCCTCCGGCCGGCCGGAGGCGGCCGGGAACCGGGTCGCCACGGATGGGTCATCCCGGGCGTTCGGCAATAATTTCGGGAAACAGGGGATTCCATGCATTACCTCGGATCACGGGCGCGCGCAGCCGCGTTCTTCATGCTGGTGGCGGCCACGTCGGCGCCGGTGCTCGCGGACTACAAGGCCGGGGTGGATGCGCTCGCGGTGCGCGACTACGCCACCGCGCGCGCGCAGTTCGAGCGCGAGCCGGACAACGCCAACGCCATCTACCAATTGAGCCGGATGGCGACCCTGGGCCTCGGCGAGCCGCGCAACGAGACGCGCGCGGCGGCGCTCCTGCGGCGCGCGGCGGACGCCGGGAGCCTGCCCGCGAAACTGGACCTGGTCTATGCGCTGGGCAATGGCACCGGGGTGGCCAGGGACACCGCGCAGGCCGTGCGCATCCTCGAGGAGCTGAGCACGGCGGGCAATGTGGAAGCCGCGCTGATCCTGGGCCGGGCGCTGTATTACGGCTGGTGGGAGCTGAAGAAGGACGAGGCGCGCGCATCGGGGCTGTTCCAGCGCGCGATGGACGCGGGCAACGACAACGGCACGACGATGTACGCGATCACGCTGCTCTCCGGCAACGGCGTCGCGAAGGACGAGGCGCGCGGCGCGGAACTGCTGAAGCTCGCGAGCGATCGCGGCAACACGGCGGCCCAGATCGAATACGCGAGCCTGCTGACGCGCGGGACGGCGGTGACCCGCGACTACGCGGCGGCCGCCGCGCTGTATCGCAAGGCGGCGGAAACCGGGCATGCCAATGCGCAATACGGCGTGGCGCTGGCGTACTGGCAGGGCTGGGGCGTCCCGCGGGAGGCCGCCACGGCGGTGCGCTGGGCGGACGCCGCCGCGCAGCAGGGCAACAACTGGGCGCAGCTGCTGCTGGGGGACGCGTTCAATTCCGGCGTCGGCGTGCCGCGCAACCGCACCGAGGCCGTCTACTGGTACACCGTGGCGTCGCGCGGCGGCACGAGCGCGTCGGAGCGCGCCAACGAACGCCGCGTGATCCTCGCGAAAGACATGCCGCAGGCGGACATCGACAACGTGGTCAAGCGCGCCGACGCTTACACGCCGCAGGCCGGCGTCCGGCCGCGGCAGGAGGCCCTGCCCGCGCTCGCGCACGGCGACAGCGTGCAGATCGGCAGCGTGAAGCTGGACGTGCCGGCGCCCAGGGGCTACACGAACGGCTGGCAGACGGCGGAGTGGGTGCAGCAGATGCGGCCGAACGATCCGGAGCTGCGTCCGCTGCTGATGGTCCTGACGCGCCAGGAAGACATGGACCGCGTGAAGCTGAGCCTGCCCGGCCCCTACCGCAACATCGAGATCGGCCGGTACGGGGCGGACCCCGCCGTGGCGGTCACGCCGGCGATGTTCGCCGACATCCGCAAGCAGATGCGCGACCAGGTACAGGCCGCCGTCGCGGCGGGCAAGTACCGCCTGGACAAGGTCGTCGCGGACGACGACCGCGCCTATGCGCTGGTGCGCTCCGGCATCAGCCAGGCCAACCGGGTCGACGGGTTCGCGCTGCTGCTGCTCAAGCAGCGCGTGCTGGTGCTGATGTTCACCGGTTATCGCACCGAGCACCTGGCCGAGTTGCAGGACCTCGTCAAGGACACCGTGTCGGAGCTCGCCTCCAGCAACCGCGGGGGCTTCTTCTCGCAGCAGTAGCCCGGCCGCTCAGGCCTTGAAGACTTTCGAGAGCTCCATCGGCGTCGCCGTCTCGAGCTGGTCGTAGCGGCAGTCCTGCGGCTGCTTGTCGGTGCGCCAGCGCAGGAAGGTGGTCGCGTGCCGGAAGCGGTCGCCCTGCAGGTGGTCGTACTTCACCTCGCACACGCGCTCGATGCGCAGCGGCTGCCACGTGAGGTCCTTGTCGCCGCTCCAGCGGCTCTGCGCGCCGGGCAGGCGGTTGTCCCCGTGCGCCTCGGCGTTCGCCCAGTCGCGCCACGGGTGGCCTTCCAGCGCGTCTTTTCGCAGCGGCTCGAGTTCCTCCGCGAGCTGCACGCGCGCGGCCATGGTGAAGGACGAGGTCACGCCCGCATGCTGCAGCACGCCGGCGTCGTCGTAGAGGCCGAGCAGCAGGGATCCGATCGCGTCGTCGCGCTCCTTGTACCAGCGGAACCCGGCCACCACGCAGTCCGCCGTGCGCGCGTGCTTGATCTTGATCATCGCCCGCTTGCCGGGCTGGTAGGGCAGCGATTCCGGCTTGGCCACGACCCCGTCGAGGCCCGCGCCTTCGAACTGCTTGAGCCAGTCGACCGCGACCGCCCGGTCGCGCGTCATGGGGGTGAGGTACAGGGGCGGTTTCGCGTGGCCGACCAGGCGCTCCAGCCGCACGCGTCGCTCGCCCTGCGGCACGGCCATCGTGCTCTTGCCGCCGGCGGCGAGCAGGTCGAACGCGACGAAGGACGAGGGGGTCTCCTTGGCCAGGCGCGCGACCCGCGACACGGCGGGATGCACGCGCTGCTGGAGCGCATCGAAATCCAGCCGTCCCTGGACCGACACGATGATCTCGCCGTCCAGCACGCAGCCCCTGGGCAGGACTTCACCCAGGGCCTTTTCCAGCTCGGGGAAGTAACGGTTGAGCGGCTTGCCGTCCCGGCTCTGCAGGTAGATGCCTTCGGACGTGCTGAAGACCAGGGCGCGGAAGCCGTCCCATTTGGGCTCGAACAGGAAGCCTTCGCCTTGGGGAAGCTCATCCGCGATCTTCGCCAGCATCGGGACGACGGGCGGGCGCGGGGCGGCGGTGGGGGACGTGGACATGAAAGGCTTTGGTGGCGAGGGGTAGCCATTGTCCCTATAATTGCGCCCATCCGAGGAGCGTTGCAGCATCTTTCCATCGATGCGAGGCTCGGATCTATCCAGGCAACGACGCTCACCCACTGTTTTCGCGTGTGGTGAGTCCCTCCCTCCAAAGCAGTGGTTCCTCACAACATTTGCCTTTGGAGCCGTCCATGAACGCCGTTCTCAAACCCATCGCCGACAGCGCGATCGCCGACCCGTCCCTCGCCAGCTGGGGCCGCAAGGAAATCCGCATCGCGGAAACCGAAATGCCCGGCCTGATGGCCATCCGCGAGGAATTCGCGAAGGCCCAGCCGCTCAAGGGCGCGCGCATCACCGGCTCGCTGCACATGACCATCCAGACGGCCGTGCTCATCGAGACCCTGCAGGCGCTGGGCGCCCAGGTGCGCTGGGCGTCGTGCAACATCTTCTCCACCCAGGACCACGCCGCCGCCGCCATCGCCGCCGGCGGCACGCCCGTGTTCGCCATCAAGGGCGAAACGCTGGCGGACTACTGGGACTACACGCACCGCATCTTCGATTTCGGCCCCAGGGGCACGGAAGGCGAAGGCCCCAACATGATCCTGGACGACGGCGGCGACGCCACGCTGCTGATGCACCTCGGCCGCCGCGCCGAGAAGGATGCCTCGCTCATCGCCCACCCGACGAGCGAGGAGGAAACCTGCCTGTTCGCCTCGATCAAGGCCAAGCTCGCGCAGGACCCCACGTGGTACAGCCGCAAGGGCGCGCAGATCATCGGCGTCACGGAAGAAACCACCACCGGCGTGCACCGCCTGAACGAGATGAGCGCGAAGGGCACGCTGCTGTTCCGCGCGATCAACGTGAACGACTCCGTCACCAAGAGCAAGTTCGACAACCTGTACGGCTGCCGCGAATCGCTGGTGGACGGCATCAAGCGCGCCACCGACGTCATGATCGCCGGCAAGGTCGCGGTCGTGGCCGGCTACGGCGACGTGGGCAAGGGCTCCGCGCAGGCGCTGCGGGCGCTGTCGGCGCAGGTGTGGGTCACTGAGATCGACCCGATCAACGCCCTGCAGGCCGCGATGGAAGGCTTCAAGGTCGTCACGATGGAATACGCGTGCGACAAGGGCGACATCTTCGTCACGGCGACGGGCAACAAGCACGTCATCCGCCACGAGCACATGGCGAAGATGAAGGACCAGGCGATCGTCTGCAACATCGGCCACTTCGACAACGAGATCGACATCGCGTCGGTCGAGAAGTACGAATGGGAAGAGATCAAGCCGCAGGTCGACCACATCATCTTCCCCGACGGCAAGAAGATCATCCTGCTCGCCAAGGGCCGCCTCGTGAACCTCGGCTGCGGCACCGGCCACCCGAGCTTCGTGATGAGCTCGTCCTTCGCCAACCAGACGATCGCGCAGATCGAGCTGTTCACGCGCAAGGATTCGTATTCGGTCGGCAAGGTCTACGTGCTGCCCAAGCACCTCGACGAGAAGGTCGCGCGCCTGCACCTGAAGAAGGTCGGCGCGATGCTGACGGAGCTGTCCGACGAGCAGGCCGAGTACATCGGCGTGCCGAAGGTCGGCCCGTACAAGCCCGACACCTACCGCTACTGACGTGCGCGCGGACCAGCTCCTCGTCGAGCGCGGTCTCGCGTCGACCCGCTCGCAGGCGCAACGGCTGATCGCATCCGGGGTGCGCTGGATGGATCGCGGCGCATGGCGCCCGGTGAAGAAGAACGGCGACGAGGTGCCTGACGGCGCGGAAGTCGAGCTGCTCGACACCTCGGAGGCCCGCTACGTTTCGCGCGGTGGGCTCAAGCTCGAAGGCGCGCTCGCCGCGGCGCGCGTCGCCGTGGCGGGCAAGCGCTGCCTCGACGTGGGCCAGTCCACCGGCGGGTTCACCGATTGCCTGCTGCGCCATGGCGCGGAGCATGTGGTCGGCGTCGACGTCGGCCAGGCGCAGATCCATCCTTCGATCCGCGAGAACCCGCGGGTGACGGTGATCGAGAAGGTGAATGCGCGCGAGCTGGCGGCGGAGCACGTGGGCGAGGACTTCGACTTCATCACGGGCGACCTGTCCTTCATTTCGCTCACGCTGGTGCTGCCCGCGCTCGCGCCCCTGCTGCGGCCGGGCGGCGACCTGCTGATGCTGGTGAAGCCGCAGTTCGAGCTCCAGCCCGGGCAGGTCGGCAAGGGCGGCATCGTCACCGACCCGGCGCACTACGCCTTCATCGAACAGCGGATCAGGAATGCGTGCGCGGAACTGGGCCTGCGCGTGAAGGGCTGGTTCGAGAGCCCCATCGCGGGAGGCGACGGCAACCGCGAATTCTTCATCCACGCCTTGCAGGAAGGGACCCCATGAGTCTCCCCATCAGTTTCGAATTCTTTCCCCCCAAGACGCCGGAGGGCGCGGCGAAGCTGCGCGTCGCGCGGCAATCGCTGTACGCGCTGCAGCCGGAGTTCTGCTCCGTCACCTACGGCGCCGGCGGCTCCACCCAGGAAGGCACCTTCGGCACCGTGTCCGAGATCCTTGCCGAGGGCGTGGATGCGGCCTCCCACTTTTCGTGCATCGGCGCGACACGCATCACCGTTCGCGAGCAGCTCGGCGTGCTTCGCCAGATGGGCGTGAAGCGGCTCGTCGCATTGCGCGGCGACCTGCCGAGCGGCTACGGGGCCGGCGGCGAATTCCATTACGCGAGCGATCTCGTCGCCTTCATCCGCGCCGAAACCGGCGATGCGTTTCGCATCGAAGTGGCGTGCTATCCGGAAGTCCATCCGCAGGCGCGTTCCCCCGAGGCGGACCTGCAGGCGTATGCGGCCAAGGTCCGCGCGGGCGCGGACTCCGCGATCACGCAGTACTTCTACAACGCGGATTCGTATTTCCGCTTCGTGGAGGAAGCGGACCGCCTGGGGCTGCACGCGCCCATCGTACCGGGCGTCATGCCCATCGTGAGCTCGACGCAGCTCATGCGCTTCTCGGATGCCTGCGGCGCGGAGATCCCGCGCTGGATCCGGCTGCGGCTGCAAAGCTTCGGCGACGACTCGGCGTCGATCCGCGCCTTCGGCCTCGACGTGGTGACGCAGTTGTGCGAGCAGCTGCGCGCGGGCGGCGCGCCGGGCCTGCATTTCTACACGATGAACCAGTCGGCCGCGACCGTGGAAATCTGCAAGCGCCTCCGCGGCGAGTGAGGCTCAGCGTTCGTCGTAGCTCACCACCACCTTCGTGGTGAGCGGCCGCGCCTGGCAGGTGAGGACGAAACCCTTGTCCATCTCCCACTGCTCGAGCGTGAAATTCTTTTCCATCTCGACCTTGCCTTCCAGCACGCGGGCGCGGCACGTGCAGCACACGCCGCCCTTGCAGGAATAGGGCAGGTCCAGGCCGGCGTCGAGCGCGGCATCGAGCACGCGGTCGTCGGCCGCCATGCCGAGGTGATGCGTCTTGCCGTCCAGCACGATGTCCAGCTGGTGCGCCAGCACGGTGTCGTGGCGATGCGCCGGCGAAGCGCGATGGCGGGCCGACGCGGGATCGCCGGGCGAGGCGAAGCGTTCCGCGTGCACGCGCTGAGGGGGCACGCCGGCAATTTCCAGCGCACGTTCCACGCCTTCGATCATCGCCTCGGGGCCGCAGATGAAGGCCTCGTCGATGCTCGCGGGTGGGATGAGCGACGCCAGCAATTCCGTGACCTTCGCTTCGTCGAGCCGGCCGTGCAGCAATTGCACTTCGGTCGGCTGGCGCGAGAGCAGGTGCAAGAGCGTGAGGCGCGCCGGGTAGCGGTCCTTCAGGTCTTGCAGGGCCTCGTTGAACATGATGGTGTTCGCGCGCTGGTTGCAATACACGAGCGTGAAGCGCGATTCGGGCTCCGCGGCCAGGGTCGTGGCGATGATCGACAGGATCGGCGTGATGCCCGAGCCCGCCGCGAAGCCCACGCGATGGCGCGCCTGCGGATCGTGCGGGGTGAAGCGGCCGTCCGGCGGCATCACGTCCAGCAGGTCGCCCGCACGAAGCTGCGCGGCCGCCCAGCGCGAGAAGCGGCCTCCTTCCACCGGCTTGATGCCGACGTCGAATTCGCCCTGCGACGCATACCGCTGGTGCGCGCTGCAGATGGAGTAGCTGCGGCGCGTGTCCTCGCCGTCGATGAGCGCGCGCAGCGTGACGAACTGGCCGGGACGGAAGTCGAATCGCTCGCGCAGCGCGGGCGGCACGGCCAGCGTGATCGCGGCGGCGCCCGCGGCGTCCGGCGTGACCTTGGCGATGGGCAGGGAATGGAAGTGGGCGGCCATGCGCGACGCTTCAGTAGGGCTTGAAGTGGTCGAAGGGCTCCCGGCAATCCAGGCACCTGTACAGCGCCTTGCAGGCCGTGGAACCGAAATGGGAGGTTTCCGTGGTGTTGGTGGAGCCGCATTGCGGGCAGGCCACGCTCTCACCGCGGGCTCGCGGCTTCATGAACTGGACGACGTTGTCCGATGGCGCGCGCGTATGCGGCGGCGCGATGCCGTAGGCGCGCAGTTTGTCCTTCGCGGCATCCGTCATCCAGTCGGTGGTCCATGCAGGTGCGAGGCGCGTGACGATGTCCGCGCGGATGTCGCTGGCAGCCAGGGCCGCGCGCACGTCGTCCTCGATCTGGCCCATCGCGGGGCAGCCGCTGTAGGTCGGCGTGATCACGACTTCGAGCGTGTCGCCGCGTTCGTTCACCTCGCGCAGGATGCCGAGCTCGCGGATCGAGACGACGGGGATCTCCGGGTCGGCCACCGTGTCCAGCACGTGCCACGCGTACTCGGCGCGGGTCACCATCGCGCGTCCGGGTGCTGCCGCGCGAGGACCTGCATGTCGCCGAGCAGGTAGCTCAGGTGCTCGGAATGCGTGCCCTGCTTGCCGCGCGTGAGATGGCCGGCGTCGTCCGGCCTGCGCAGCGTCGCCTCGGCGAGCGCGGCGTCGAGCATCGCGTTCCATGCGTCGCGCAGCGAAGCCGGGTCCACACCGGTGCCGTTCGCCGCGGCCTGCGCTTCGGTGGGCGACACCGTCCAGAACTCCTGGGTGTAGGGCATCAGGTGATCGAGCGCGGCCTGCACGCGGCGGTGGGATTCCTCGGTGCCGTCGCCCATACGCACGAGCCAGTCGCGCGAGTGGCGCACGTGATAGCGCGTCTCCTTGAGCGACTTGGCGGCGATGGCCGCGAGCTGCGCATCGGCGGACGATTGCAGCGCGTCCCACAGCAGCAACATCAGCGTGCTTTGCAGGAAGTTGCGCACGATCGTGGTGGCGTAGTCGCGATCCGCCGCCACGGTCCCCGCGAGCGGGCCGTGGTGCGGCAGTTCCACCAGCGTCCAGTTGCGAAACTGCGGAGCATCGCGGAAGTAGGCAAGGCTGTCCTCCGTCACGCCGTCGCCCATGAGCGAAGCCGCGTGCTGGTACAACAGGCGCGCCTGGCCGATGAGGTCCAGGCCGATATTGGCCATGGCGATATCTTCTTCCAGCACCGGCCCGTGGCCGCACCACTCCGCGTTGCGCTGCCCGAGCACGAGCGCGCTGTCCGCGAGGTGCAGCAGGTAGTCGACAGGCGCCTTCACATGTGTCCCACTTCGTCGGGGATCGAATAGAAGGTCGGATGGCGGTAGATCTTGTCTCCCGCGGGCTCGAAGAACTCGGCTTTGTCGTCCGGCTCGCTCGCAGTGATGAGGGAGGACGGAACCACCCAGATGCTCACGCCTTCCATGCGGCGGGTGTACACGTCGCGCGCCATCTGCAGCGCCTGCTGCGCGTCGGCGGCGTGCAGGCTGCCGCAGTGCTTGTGCTCCAGGCCTTGCTTGGAGCGCACGAAGACTTCCCACAAGGGCCATTCGTTCCTGACGTCGGTGCTCATGCGGCCTCCTTCATGACGCGCTGTTGCTGTTTGCGCGCGTACGCCAGTGCCGCATCGCGGACCCACTGGCCGTCTTGGTGCGCCTTCACCCGCGTGGCGAGGCGCTCCTTGTTGCACGGCCCCTTGCCGTTGACCACGGCCCAGAAGTCGTCCCAGTCGATGGCGCCGTACTCGTGGCGGCCCAGGGCCTCGTTCCACTTCAGGTCCGGGTCGGGCACCGTGACGCCGAGGATCTTCGCCTGCGGGATCGTCGCGTCGACGAATTTCTGCCGCAGGTCGTCGTTGCTGATGCGCTTGATGCCCCAGCGCATGCCTTGCGCGCTGTTGGGGCTGTCGGCATCGGGCGGGCCGAACATCGCGAGCACCGGCCACCACCAGCGGTTCACGGCGTCCTGCACCATGTCGCGCTGGGCCTGCGTGCCCTGCATCTGCACCATCAGGCTTTCGAAGCCCTGGCGCTGGTGAAAGCTTTCTTCCTTGCAGATCCGGATCATCGCGCGCGCGTAGGGACCGTACGAGCAGCGGCAGATCGGCACCTGGTTCATGATCGCCGCGCCGTCCACGAGCCAGCCGATCACGCCGACGTCGGCCCAGGTGAGCGTGGGGTAGTTGAAGATCGAGCTGTACTTGGCCTTGCCCTGGTTCAGGGCCTCGAGCATCTGGTCGCGGCTGGTGCCCAGCGTCTCGGCGGCGCTGTACAGGTAGAGGCCATGGCCGCCCTCGTCCTGTACCTTGGCGAGCAGGATGGCCTTGCGCTTGAGCGAGGGCGCGCGCGAGATCCAGTTGCCCTCGGGCTGCATGCCGATGATCTCGCTGTGCGCGTGCTGGCTGATCTGCCGCACCAGCGTCTTGCGGTAGGCCTCGGGCATCCAGTCCTGCGGTTCGATCTTGCGGTCGGCGTCGATGCGTTCGTCGAACTGCGCCTGCAGGTCGGACGCGGCGCCCTCTCCGGGTGCGGGCACGGACTTCAACGTGCGTTGCGATTCCGGGTCGGGCAGGTCGAGGGCTTGGGTGTACATGGAAGGGAGTATAACAATTAACCGACCGAGTGGTCGGTTAATTGTTGGCCTGCCCTTGCGATACTGCGCGGATGAGATTCGGCTGCGCTTCGGTCAGGAGAGTCATGGTCGCACTGGCGACGGCGGTCTGCACGGCCGTACCCGTGACGGTCGCGGCAAAGGCGACCCACATCGCGCTGGACGCCTCGACGAGCTGCCATTTGCCGGGATTTCGCGAATCGTTGATGCGGCATCTGCGCGCGGCGCGCGCCGGATCGCAGCGCTGCGGCCGCGAAGCCATGCCGCCGGCGCCGCCGCTCGCCTGGAACGACGCGTTGTTTTCCGCCGCGGCCTTGCATTCGGCCGACATGGCACGCCGGAACTACTTCGATCACGTGAGCCCCGAAGGCGCGCGTGCCGGCCAGCGCGTGTCGGCGGCGGGCTACCCCTGGCGCGGCGTCGCGGAGAACATCGCGGGCGGCGAGAAGTCGGTGGACGGTGTCATGGCCGGATGGATGCGCAGCGCGGGCCACTGCAGCAACATCATGGAGCCGCGGTTCACGGACGTCGCGGTGGCCTGCGTGGAGCGTCCCGGCAGCAGGTGGGGCACCTACTGGACGATGGTGCTGGGGCGCAATCGCTGAAGCGCGCGCCGTGGACTAGCCGCCGCTCTCCAGCGTGTGGCCCTGGCCCTTGCCGCGCCCGAGGATCTGCACCATCTGCGGCAGCGCGAGCTGCAAGGCGCCTTTGAGCGTGTGCGGCGGGTTGACGACGAACATGCCGCTGGCGGTCAAGCCTTGCCCGCGGGCGGCCGGCTCGCCGAGGGTCTTGCGCTCCTCGTCCTGGCCGATCGCCAGGGTGGCGTGCAGCCAGCTCTTGCCCGCCCGGTTGGCCAGCGTCTTCAGACGGCGGGGCAAGTCGTGCGCCTCGGGCCGGGGGATGATGGGGTACCAGACGGCGTAGGTACCGGTGGCGAACCGGGTCAGGCTGTCTTGTATGCAGGCGCTTACTTTTCCGTAATCGCTCTTGATCTCGTAACTCGGGTCGATCAAAACGAAGGCCCGGCGCGAAGGCGGCGGCAGGAATGCCTTCAGGCCCTCGAAGCCGTCCTCCCGCGCGACCGCGACCTGCCGCCCGGCATTCAGCTGCGCGATGTTGCCGGCCAGCGCCTTGATGTCCGTGGGGTGCAGTTCGAACAGCTTGAGCTTGTCGCGCGCCTCGGTGCGCAGCAGGGACTGGATGATGAAGGGCGAGCCGGGATAGACACTGTGGGAGTCGCCCTTGTTGAAGGTGGCGATGAGGGAGAGGTAATCCTGGAGTGCGGGCGCTATGTCTTTGATAGCAGGACCGCCAGGATTCTTGTCGCTCAGCGCGGCGGCGAGTTTCAGGACGCCTTCGGCCGCCTCGCCGGAGGTGCCCGCGTAGTCGCCGTCGAGCCGGTAGAGCCCCGCCCCGGCATGGGTATCGATCGCGACGAGCGCCGTATCCTTTTCGGTCAGGTGCCGCAGCATCGCGATGACCATGGTGTGCTTGAGCACGTCGGCATGGTTGCCGGCATGGAAGGCGTGTCGGTAGCTGAACATCCGGCGATGTTACCTCCGCCCTCTGGGGTGCACGCCCCAAAGCTTGCGCTAAGTCCTTGATTTTTCGTATAATTGCGGGCTCTGCAGCGCCTTGTGATCCCGCGGCAGAGGCCTTGAAAGAGGTAACCCCACCTAAGAGATTCCCGTCAGAGGAACGCCGACCGTGGAAAAGGATTCAATGAAACCAACCTCTGGTTGGGCAAACCTTCACTCGAAAGAGACTCATGAAAACGTTCAGCGCCAAAGCAGCTGACGTGACGCACGAGTGGTTTGTGATTGACGCGACCGACAAGGTCCTCGGACGAGTAGCCAGCGAAGTTGCTCTCCGTTTGCGCGGCAAACACAAGGCCATTTACACGCCTCACGTCGATACCGGTGACTTCATCGTCATCATCAACGCTTCGCAGATCCGGGTCACCGGCACGAAGAACCAGGACAAGGTGTACTACCGTCACTCGGGCTACCCGGGCGGCATCAGTGCCACCAACTTCCGCGACATGCAAGCCAAGCATCCCGGCCGCGCGCTGGAAAAGGCCGTCAAGGGCATGCTGCCCAAGGGCCCGCTCGGCTACGCGATGATCAAGAAACTCAAGGTGTATGGCGGTGCCGAGCATCCCCACACCGCCCAGCAGCCCAAGGTGCTGGAATTGCCCAACGCTGAAATGGGAGCACGCGCATGATCGGTGACTGGAACAATGGCACCGGCCGCCGCAAGTCGAGCGTCGCCCGCGTGTTCATGAAAAAAGGCACGGGCAAGATCACCGTCAACGACAAGGACATCCAGGAGTTCTTCGGTCGCCAGACGTCGATCATGATCGTCAAGCAACCCCTGTTCCTGACGAACCATGTCGAAACCTTCGACATCAAGATCAACGTGCACGGCGGCGGCGAGTCCGGCCAGGCCGGCGCGGCGCGCCACGGCATCACCCGTGCGCTGATCGACTACGACGCGGCGCTTAAGCCCGCGCTGTCGCAAGCCGGCTTCGTGACGCGTGACGCGCGCGAAGTGGAACGCAAGAAGGTCGGCCTGCACTCCGCACGCCGCCGCAAGCAGTTCAGCAAGCGCTAAACGCTTCCTGCTCCGCTTACAAAGCCGCACAAGTTTTCTTGTTGCGGCTTTTTTGTACCCTGTATGGTTGAGCTAGCCCCAAACACCCACCGATGAGATTCAAGCTGCTTCGAAGGCGACTCACGATCAGCGCCCCGCGCATGGCGGTGCGAAGCGCCATGCCATGGCCGCTGCGCTGGGCCGCCGCGGCCATCGTGCTGGGCTTTTGCGGCGCGATCGCGCTGTGGGCCTTCGAGTTCGGCAAGGACATCGCGGGGCTGGAAACCGGCGCGAAGGAAGAACTGCTGCGCCTGCGCAACGACAACGCCAAGCTTCGCGAAGAGCGGGACAAGGCACAGTCCGTCTTCAACACCTCCGCCAGTTTGCTGACAGCAGAAAAGACCGCGCAGGAGCGCCTGACCGCGCAGGTGAAGTCGCTCGAAGCCGAGAACCGCCAGCTGCGCGACGACCTCGGTTTCTTCGAAAAACTGATGCCCGCCAGTGGCGAGGGCCTGGCGATACGGGGACTGCAGGCCGAAGTGCTGGCCGGCGGCTCGCAGCTGAAATGGCAGGTGCTCGTGATGCAGCCCGGCAAGAACGTGGCCGAGTTCAGGGGCAAGCTGCAGCTGAGCCTGTCGGGCACGCAGAACGGCAAGCCGTGGATGATGGACCTGCCGGGCGGGGCGCTGCCGATCCAGTTTCGCCAGTACCGGCGCGTGGAGGGCATGGTCGACTTGCCGCCGCAGGCCGTGGTACAAAACGTGTCTGCCAAGCTGGTGGAGGGCGCGGCCACCCGCGCCGTGCAGAGCATCAAGCTGTAAGACAAACAGTAGTCGTTCAAGAGGAGATCATCATGTTCGGAAAGAATGCACAGCCCCCCATCAAGAGCCTGATCGCCCAAGGCAGCCGGATCGACGGCAACCTGCAGTTCACGGAAGGGCTGCGGATCGACGGCGAAGTGGTCGGCGACATCCGCGCCAGCGACGACCAGTCGAGCATCCTCGTCATCTCCGAGGCTGCGGTGGTGCAGGGCCAGATCCAGGCGGACCATGTGATCATCAACGGGACCGTGCGCGGCCCCGTCCATGCGAAGGACCTGCTGGAACTCCAGCCCAATGCGCGGATCGAAGGGGATGTGTACTACCGCGCGCTCGAGATGCACAAGGGCGCGATCATCTCCGGCCAGCTGAGGCCGCTCGAGGGGGACGAAAAGCCCTTACTCAAGCTGGCGTCAAACAACCTCTGACCGGAATTCCCGACCAAATTGCAGTACTATTAACCGAGTTGTCCTGAGTTGGTCCCATTCCCGGAGTCCCCATGAGCGCAGTTGCAGAGAACCTTCAAACCGAAATGCCCGCCCCGCTGATCTTCACTGACAGCGCCGCAGCCAAGGTCGCCGACCTGATAGCCGAGGAAGGCAACCCGGACCTGAAGCTGCGCGTGTTCGTCCAGGGCGGCGGTTGCTCGGGCTTCCAGTACGGCTTCACCTTCGATGAAGTCACGAACGAAGACGACACCGTCATGTCCAAGAACGGCGTGTCGCTGCTCATCGACGCGATGAGCTACCAGTACCTGGTCGGCGCCGAGATCGACTACAAGGAAGACCTGCAGGGTGCGCAGTTCGTGATCAAGAACCCGAACGCCACCAGCACTTGCGGCTGCGGTTCGAGCTTCTCGACCTGAGGGCTCCGCCCGGCATCAGGCCGGGTAGATGCATCCCAACACACGGGCGCCTCTGGCGCCCGTGGTGCTTTCCAGCGCCAGTTTTTCGCGGCGCACGGTCTTGCGCGCGAGCCAGGCGAAGGCCGTCGCCTCGACCTGCAGCGCAGGCAAGCCGGCGTCAGCGCTGGAAGCGACGCCCACACCCGGCAGCAGGGCGCGCAATCGATCCATGAGGTGCGCATTGAGCGCGCCGCCGCCGCAGACGATCAGGCGTTTCAGGTCGGGCTGGTGGCGGGCGACATCGCTGGCGCAGGCGCGGGCTGTCAACTCCGCGAGCGTGGCTTGCACGTCGACAGGTTGCACGCCCGGAAAGGCGCCCGTCGCTTTGTCCAGCCATGAAGGATTGAACAGGTCGCGGCCGGTGCTCTTGGGCGGCGCCTTGCCGAAGAAGGGCTCCGACAGCATCGCACGCAGAAGCTCCGGAATCACCCGGCCCGAGGCGGCCCAGCGGCCTTGCTCGTCGAACGGGCTACCCAGGTGCTTGCCTGCCATCAAGTCCATGAGCGAATTGCCGGGGCCGCAATCGAAACCGGTCATCGATCCGTCGGCGCGCAGCAGCGTGAGGTTCGAGATGCCACCGATGTTCAGCACGCCGACCGATTCACCCGGGCGCCCGAACATCTGCTGGTGGAAGAAGGGCGCGAGCGGCGCACCCTGCCCGCCGGCCGCGACGTCGCGCGTGCGGAAGTCGCAGGCCACGTCGATCCGCGTCAGTTCGGCCAACAGCGCCGGCTGGCACAGCTGCAAGGTGTAGCCGGTGCCGTCGAATTCCTGCGGCCGATGGCGCACGGTCTGCCCGTGCGCGCCGATCGCCCGTACTTCATCCCGGGCCACGCGAGAGCCGGCCAGGAGCTCCTCGACCACCGAGGCATAGACGCGCATCAGCGCATTGCCGGCCAGCGCCGCACGATGCAGTTCATCGGGGCCGGAGGTGTTGAGCGCAAGCAGTTCGTCGCGCAGCGACGCCGCGAAGGGCGCGCTCGCGTGGTGGACGACCAGAGGGGTATGGACGGAGAAATCTGCCAGCACGCCGTCAACGCCGTCGAGCGACGTGCCGGACATGAGGCCGATGTAGAGATCAGGCATCAGGCGATGGTAGCGCCCCGCCGTAAAGCCCCGCAGGCGCCGAGGTTCAGTCGGCCCGGGCGACGCTGGACGAAGCCTGCGCCGCGGCGAGCTGGATGCGCATCGACTGCGCCATGCGATCGAACGCAGGGCGTGCCTGGGCGGACAGCTCGGACGACTCGCCGTGATGACGCGCGATCAGCGTGGGGTCCTGGTGGACGCCGTTGACGCGGAATTCGAAGTGCAGGTGCGGGCCCGTCGCCCAACCGGTCATGCCCACCGCGCCGACGTTCTGGGACTGGCGCACCGGCTGCCCGGCGCGCACGTCGATGCGGCTCAGGTGCGCATAGAGCGTTTCGTCGGTGTTGTTGTGGCGAACGATCACCACCTTGCCGAAGCCGTTCTGCTCGCCGGCAAATTCCACGGTGCCGTCGCCCACTGCGCGCACCGCAGTGCCGATGACCGCGCCGTAGTCCACGCCGAGATGCGCCTTCCATTGGTGCAGGATCGGATGGAAGCGGTTCGCGAAGCCGCTGGTCACGCGGGAGAATTCCATCGGCGACGCGAGATAGCCCGTATCGAGCGACTTGCCGTCGAGCGAGTAGTACGAGCCCTTGCGGCCGGGCTCCTGGAACCACATGGCCTGGTGCAGCTGGCCCTTGTTCATGAATTCGACGGACAGCACGCGGCCCGTGCGCATCGGCTCGCCATCGGCCTCCAGCGCTTCGTAGACGACGTTGAAGCGGTCGCCGTTGTGCAGCGAGCGGTGGAAATCGATGTCGCCGGAAAAGATGTCGATCAGCTGGCTGATCACCGCATCCGGAATGCGCGCTTCGTCGGCTGCCGCGAAGAGCGAGGTGCGGATCGTCGCGCTGCCGATGCGGGTCGATGCCGTGAGGGGCGCGCTCTCGATGCGGGACGCGAAGCCGATCGCATCGCGCGCGATGACCAGGCGGCGGAATGTGCCGTCGTCGCCGGCGGTCCAGCGCACGCTGATTTTCTGCAGGGCCTGGGTGTCGCTTGCTTCCGCCGTGATGATGCGCCCGGCGCGGCCGAGGACCTGCGCGCGGAACGTGCTGTCGCCGCGCAGGTACGCAGCCGCGGCAGGGTCGCTCACGCCCAGCCGCGCGAGCAGCGATTCGACGGTGTCGCTGGCGCGCGAGACCTCGGAGCGGAACAGGTTGAAGCGGTGAACGTCGAGTGCGTCGAGCTGGCGTTGCACAGGCAGGGGAGACACCGATTCCAGCACTTCACGCACGGGGCGGTCCGGCGCGTCCGGTGTGAGCTTGGCCACGGCGAATGCGCCGCCGCCGCCGCACAGGAGGATCGCGGCCAGCAGGGCAGTCACTTGCTTCGGGTGGTGTTCCAGCGCGTGGGCCGCGCGGGACAACAGCTTTTCACCGGCGGCGATCAAACCGTTTTTCAAAGGCAGGTCCTGGAAAGAGCGGAATTCCGGGAATTCCGTTTGTCCTACATCCCGTGTAGGCGAATCCTCACGGTGACTAGCGCCCGTCCCCTACGAGGATAGATGCGCGAACTAGAATCCGGCATCACGAAAGCTGGGGCCAGTATACCGGCCCCCCGGCCGCCGGCCGGAAAAAAATCCTTATGAATCAAGCCTCTGTTACAAAATACCCCGTCACGGACCGCGTGCGTGAGGCCATGGCAATTTCCATGCGCGGCACGGAGGAGCTGATCCCGCAGGAGGACTGGCTCGCCAAGCTCGCCAGGTCCGAAGCCACGGGCGTGCCGCTGCGCATCAAGCTGGGCCTGGACCCTACCGCGCCCGACATCCACGTGGGCCACACGGTCGTGCTCAACAAGATGCGCCAGCTGCAGGACCTGGGGCACACCGTGATCTTCCTGATCGGCGACTTCACCTCCATGATCGGGGACCCGTCGGGCCGCAACTCCACCCGCCCGCCGCTGACGGCCGAGCAGATCAAGTCCAACGCCGAGACTTATTACAAACAGGCCAGCATGGTGCTGGACCCCGAGAAAACCGAGATTCGTTACAACAGCGAATGGAGCGACCCGCTCGGGGCGCGCGGGATGATCCAGCTCGCGGCGAAATACACGGTCGCGCGGATGATGGAACGCAACGACTTTCATGACCGCTTCAAGGCCGGCACCTCGATCAGCGTGCATGAGTTCCTCTACCCGCTGATGCAGGGTTACGACTCGGTGGCGCTCAAGAGCGACCTCGAACTCGGCGGCACGGACCAGAAGTTCAACCTGCTGATGGGCCGCCACCTGCAGCAGGAATACGGGCAGGAGCCCCAGTGCATCCTGACGATGCCGCTCCTGGAAGGACTCGACGGCGTCGAGAAGATGTCCAAAAGCAAGAACAACTACATCGGCATCAACGAGGACGCGAACAGCATGTTCGCCAAGGTGCTGTCCATCTCCGACACGCTGATGTGGCGCTGGTACACCTTGCTGAGCTTCCGCAGCGAGGCCGAGATCGCCGCGCTGAGGAAGGAAGTGGAGGGCGGCCGCAATCCCAAGGACGCCAAGGTGATGCTCGCCAAGGAGATCACCGCCCGCTTCCACAGCGTGCAGGCCGCCGACGCGGCCGAGCAGGACTTCATGAACCGCAGCAAGGGCGGCGTGCCCGATGACATCCCCGAAGTCACGCTCTCCGGTGCGCCTCTGGGCATAGGCGCCTTGCTGAAGCAGGCAGGCCTCGCGCCATCCACCAGCGAGGCGAGCCGCTTGATCGAGGGCGGCGGCGTGCGCGTGGACTCGAGCGTCGTGAGCGACAAGGGCCTCAAGCTCGACCGCGGCACGTATGTCGTGCAGGTGGGCAAGCGCAAATTCGCGAAGGTGACGATCGGCTAGGCATGTGGCCTCTTTGTACAGATGTTGTGCAATGAGGCCGTGTCGGACTGCCTGATCGCGGCCATCGCGCTGGAGCACGGTGCGCTCCTGGTACATAACGACCGGGGCTTCCATGCGCTGGCGCCGGATCGAACCGCAGTTGATAGCCTACCCTGGCCGGCCGCACTAGCGCGCGCCGCGCTGCTCGAGCATCTTCGCCATCTCGTTGTAGCCCCGTGACCGGGCCAGCGAAAGCGGCGTATTGCCCTGACGGTCGGTGATCTGCAGGTTCGCTCCCGCATCCACCAGCGCCTTGAGCGTCGCCTGGTGGCGCGCACCGCCGTTGCCGAGCACGATGCTTTCGATCACGGCCGTCCAGTGGAGGTTGTTCACATGGTCGAGCGGCGCGCCCGCGGCAATGAGCTGCCGGACGACGCCGTCGTGCCCCAAATGAGCAGCCGCGATCAGGGCGGTGCCGTCATAGCGGCTCGTCACCTGCTTCGCGCTGGCGCCGAGCGAGAGCAGCAGGCGCAGGGTCTCTTCGTCGCCCGCGACGGAAGCGATGGTGACTGCGTCGTACCGGTCGCTCTCCAGCAGGTCCATCGCCGCGCCGGCCTTCGCGAGTGCGCGGATCGCATCGCGCTGCCGGGCGAAGGTTGCGACGTGCAGCGGCGTGCGCCCGTTGCCATCTCGCGCGTTGAGGTTCGCGCCGCCGGCAGCAAGCACCGCGATCTGCGCCGCGTCGCCGCGCTGCGCGGCGGCGTGCAGGCCCTGGTACCCCGCAGCCTCGGCGGGGGAAGGTCCGACCTGCGCCAGCGACGGCACGGACATCGCCCACCCCGCGGCCAGCATGGTGGCCAGGACGATCCGGCGAAGGGCGATCACTTCAGCTGGTCCTTGACCTTGTCCAGGCTTGCCACCGCGCATTGTTCGTCGAGGTTGCCGCCGGGTGCACCGCCGACGCCGACGGCACCGATGGTCTCGTTGCCAACCTTGATCGGCACGCCGCCCCCGAGCAGCAGGAAGCCGGGCAGGTACACGAGGTTCGCGGCGCCGGGATTCTTCTGCGCGCCTTCCATCATCGCCAGGGTCGTGTTTTTCGCGGATGCGGAGGTCCACGCCTTTTGCTGGCTGGAGGCGAGCGTGTGCGGGCCCGCGTTGTCCGCGCGCTGGACGGCGCGCACGACGCCGGCGCGGTCGACCACGGTGGCGGCCACCGCGTAGCCGTTGGCCGCGCAGGCAGCCACGGCACCCGCGGCGACCTGGTTGGCCAGTTCGAGCGAGATGTTCTTTTCGGTTCGCACGGCCTGGGCACCGGCGGAACCGGCGGCCAAGGCAAGGCCCGCGGCGAGGATGGACAGGGAAAGGCGCTGTTGCATGGGGTTCTCCTTCGTGTGTGACGGTTCGGTCAACCGTTGGGAGAAATGTAGGGACGGGCCGCGACAACGGCTATTCGGGGCGCTACGCGCGAGCCTCCGTAGAACTACGCAGCGCCGGCTTCGTCGACGAGCGCGGCGTATTGCCGGATCAATTGCGCGAGCGAGGCGGCTTCCAGCTTCGCGAACAGGTTGGCCCGGTGCGTTTCCACGGTGCGCGGGGACAGGATGAGCGCTCGCGCGATCTCCTTGTTCGTGAGTCCTTCCACGATGAGGCCCAGCACTTCGCGCTCGCGCTCGGACAATTGCGCGTAGCGTTCGCGCGCCTCGCGACCCGCGGCGATGCGCTCGCGCGACTTGACGTGCTGTCGCACAGCCGACTGCAGCGCCTCGAGCAGCAACTCGTCGTCGACCGGCTTCTCCAGGAATTCCGCGGCGCCCGCCTTGAACGCGCGCCGGCACATCTCCACCGTGCCGTGCCCGGTGAGCATGATCACCGGCTGGTCCACGCCCTGCGCCATCAGCTGGTCCAGCACCGTGAGCCCGCTGATGCCCGGCATGCGCACGTCCAGCACGATCGCGCCGATGGCCTGGCGGTCGAATCCCGCGAGGAAGGCTTGCGGATCGCCCCATGCCTGCACGCGCAGTCCGACGGTGCCGATCAACAGGGCGAGGCCCGCGCGCACGGCCTCGTCGTCGTCGATGAGGTGGACCAGCGGCGACAGCGGTGCGTTCATGGCGCGGCCCCCGGCAATGTCAGCCGGAACTCCGCGCCGCGCGGCGCGTGTTGTGCTGCTTCGAGGCGGCCGCCCATGCCCGCGGCGAGCGTCTCGCACAGGCTCAGGCCCAGCCCGAGCCCGGCTTCGCGCGTGGAGAAGAAGGGCTCGAAGATGCGCGGCATCACTTCCGGGGCGATGCCCGGGCCGGTGTCCGCCACCACCAGCACGCCGCTGCGCTCCTGCGATGCGACCGAGACGAGCAACTCGCGCTGGGCCTCGGGCACCTGGTCCAGCGCCTGCAGTGCATTCATGAGAAGGTTGTGCACGATCTGTTCCAGCGCCACGGGCTCGGCGTTCACGCGCACCGGCGCCGCGTCGGCCAGACGGGCACGCACCTGCCTGCGCGCGAACTCCGGCTCCAGCAGGTAGAACGCATTGCGCGCGGCCTCCTGCAGATCGACCGGCTGCAATTGCGCCGCCGCGCCCGGACGTTCGACGACGCGGCGCAGGCGGCTCACCACATCGGACGCGCGGCGGCCTTGCTGGACGGCCTGCGCCATGGCATCGCGCGCGGTCACGAGGTCCGTGGGGTCGTCATCGAGCAACCGGCGCGCCGCCTGCGTGCTCGCCATCATCGCGGTCAGCGGCTGGTTGAGTTCGTGGGCCATGCCCGCCGCGAGTTCACCCAGGGTGTTCAGGCGCGCCACCTGGCCGAGGCGCAGCAGCTCCTCCGCGCGCTCGCGGCCGGCGCGTTGGCGGCGCAGCGAGCGGATGCCCGCGACCAGCGCGCCCGCCGCCAGCGTCCACGCAAGAATCCAGGGCCACGGCAGTTCGCCCCAGCCGACGGAACGCGTGGCCACCACGTCGAAAGGCTGGCTGTCCGCGGCCAGGTGCTTGCGGAAGTCGAAGGCCCAGCCACCGGCCTGCACCCGCCCCGGCTGCACCACGTATTGCATTCCCGCGTGTTCCAGCACCACGCGCACGGGGCTGGAGTCGCGTGCCATCGGCCATTCGGATCCGGGCACCGCCGACGCGAGGTCGAGCGTCAGTGCGAAGCTCGCGGGCTGCGCGCCCAGCACGATGCGATACCGGCCCTTCGGGAAATCGGCGTCGGCGAGCGCGGGGCGTTTCTGCGCGCGCGAGACGGCCTCTGCGGAACGCAGGGCCGCGTCGGGCCACGCGGCGTCCGCATCGCGCCGCTCCACCGACAGGATCTGGGGATAGACCGAAGGAAGCCGCTGCTCGGCGCGATCGCTGCCCCCGGCCGGCTGCAGGAGGGCCAGGGTTTCGAGGATGGCGTCGTGCTGCACCGCGCGCTGGCTCAGGAGCCGATGGACGATGCGCGCATCGGTTTCAAAATCGTCGCGCAGGTGCGCCAGCTCGAGGCGCGACAAGATCACGCCGCCGAGCACCGACAGGGCCAGCCAGGCGGGGATCCAGGGACCATGGCGGGCGGGCCGGTTGCGCATGGGCGGATTCTTGCACGGCCCCGCGCCCGTATTCTTCGGACACAATCCCCGCATGAAGTGGACCGCGCAGGACCTGACACCCGAGAAGCTCCTTCGTGCATCGATCGCGGTGGCGGTGCTGACGATCGCGCTGAAGACGCTCGCCTGGTGGATCACGCAATCGGTCGGCCTCCTGTCCGACGCGATGGAGTCTTTCGTGAATCTCGCGAGCGCCGCGTTCGCCTTGTTGATGGTCAAGATCGCGAAGCGCCCGGCGGACGACGACCATCCCTACGGCCACCACAAGGCGGAGTATTTCTCCTCCGGCTTCGAGGGGTTGCTGATCATCGTGGCCGCGCTGGGCATCATCTTCGCGGCGGTGCAGCGCATCCTGCACCCCCAGCCGCTCGACCAGCTGGGCTGGGGATTGACCTTGTCCGTCTTGAGCTCCGCGGCGAACGGCGCCCTCGCGTGGCTGATGCTGCGTTCGGCGCAGGTGCACCGTTCGATGGCACTGGAGGCCGACGCGCGCCATCTCATCACGGATGTGTGGACCTCCGCCGGTGTGGTCGTGGGCATCGGGCTGGTGGCGCTCGTCGGGTGGCAATGGCTGGACCCGGCCGTCGCCATCGGCGTGGCGCTCAACATCCTGCGCGAAGGCGCGCACCTGATGTGGAAGTCATCGCAGGGCCTGATGGACGAGGCGCTGGAGCCGGAGGTTCGCGAGGCCATCGACAAGACGCTCGCCGGCTTCAAGCACCACACGATCCGCTTCGACCACATCACGACGCGGCGGTCCGGCAAGCGCCGTTTCGTCGACATGCACATGCATATGCCCGGCGCGTGGACGCTGGGCCGCGCCGCCGCGGTGCGCACGGACGTCGAGCAGGCGCTGATGAGTGCGGTGCCGGGCCTGCGCGCCACCATCCAGCTCCTGCCCAGCAATGTCGAGGCGCATTTCGACGACGAGGAGGACCTGATTTGATCAGCGTGATCCAGCGCGTCGCCAGTGCGCGGGTCGAAGTCGGCGGCCTGACCATCGGCGAGATCGGCGCGGGACTGCTCGTGCTGGTGTGCGCGGAGCGCGGCGACACGCAAGCGCAGGCCGACAAGCTGCTCGCGAAGCTGCTGAAGCTGCGCATCTTCAGCGACGAGGCCGGCAAGATGAACCGCAGCGTGCAGGATGTGCAGGGCGGCCTGCTGCTGGTGAGCCAGTTCACGCTGGCCGCCGATACGTCCGGCGGGAACCGGCCCAGCTTCACCAATGCCGCCGCGCCCGAAGACGGCCGGCACCTGTACGACTACTTCGTGGAGCGCGCGCGGGCCGCGCATCCCGTGGTGCAGACGGGCGAATTTGCGGCCGACATGAAGGTGCACCTCGTCAACGACGGTCCGGTGACGATCCCGCTGCGCGTTCAGTAGGGGTTGCGAAACCCCAGCGAGCCGAGCAGGAGGATTTCGAGCGCCTCCATCTCCAGCGCGTCTCGTTCGTCCGTTTCATGGTCGTAGCCCTGCGCGTGCAAGGTGCCATGCACCAGCAGGTGCGCGTAATGCGCTTCGAGGGTCTTGCCTTGTTCCGCGGCCTCGCGTTGCACGACGGGGCCGCACAGGACGAGGTCCGCCTCGACCCACTGCTCGTGCGCGTAGTCGAAGGTCAGCACGTTGGTCGCGTAGTCGCGCTGGCGATACTGCAGGTTCAGTGCGCGCGCCTCCTCCTCGCCGACGATGCGCACGCCGATCTGCCCCGGGTGCTTCAGCGCCGCTTCCATCCAGGCCTGCACCGTCTTCCTGCGCAGCAGCGCGCGATGCGCGGCCGCGCCCGGGAAGCTTCCGAATTGCAGCGCGAGGTCGAGCTTCAGGTGCATCGCTCAGGCGCGGCCTTCGCGCTTGCGCTGCGCGTCGTATGCATCCACGATGCGGGCGACCAGCGGGTGCCGCACGACGTCCTTGCTCGTGAAGCGCGTGTGCGCGATACCCTTCACGCGCTTGAGGATCTGCTCGGCTTCCACCAGCCCCGAGAGTTGACCCTTGGGCAGGTCGATCTGGCTGACGTCGCCGGTTACCACCGCCTTGGCGCCGAAGCCGATGCGAGTGAGGAACATCTTCATCTGCTCGGGCGTGGTGTTCTGCGCTTCGTCGAGGATGACGAACGCGTTGTTCAGCGTGCGGCCGCGCATGAAGGCGAGCGGCGCGATCTCCAGCGCCTGGCGTTCGAAGGCCTTGGTGACCTTGTCGAAACCCATCAGGTCGTACAGGGCGTCGTAGAGCGGGCGCAGGTAGGGATCGACTTTCTGCGAAAGGTCGCCGGGGAGAAACCCGAGCTTCTCGCCCGCTTCCACCGCGGGCCGCGTGAGCACGATGCGCTGCACCGCGCTGCGCTCCAGCGCGTCCACCGCGCAGGCCACCGCGAGGTAGGTCTTGCCGGTGCCCGCGGGGCCGATGCCGAAGGTGATGTCGTGCGAGGCGATGTTCTCCAGGTAGGTGCCCTGGTTGGGCGTGCGGGCCTTGAGGTCCGTGCGCCGCGTGTGCAGCACCTGCGCGCCGCTGCCGTCCTCGCCCAGGGGCGACTCGTCGGCGAGCATGAGTTGCACCTTCTCCGCCGAGATCGTGCGGCCTGCGATTTCGTAGAGCGCCTGCAGCACTTCGAGGGCACGTTCCGCCTTCGGCTTCGGCCCCTCGATCCTGAACTGCTCGTGGCGGTGCGCGATCTTCACGTGCAGCGCCATCTCGATGGTGCGCAGGTTCTCGTCGGTGGGACCGCAGAGGTGGGAAAGACGGCTGTTGCTGGGCGGGGAAAAGGTGTGTTTGAGAATCAAGCTGATAATTCCGCAAGAGGACCCTCATGATAGGCAAATTGACCGGAACGCTGGCGGAGAAGAACCCGCCCCAGGTGCTCGTGGATTGCCACGGCGTCGGCTACGAGGTGGACGTGCCGATGAGCACCTTCTACAACCTGCCCGCCGCGGGCGAGAAAGTCAGCCTGCTCACGCACTTCGTGGTGCGGGAGGACGCGCAGATCCTGTACGGCTTCGGCTCCCACGACGAGCGGCAGGCCTTCCGCGAACTCATCAAGATCTCCGGCGTGGGCCCGCGTACGGCGCTGTCCGTGCTCAGCGGGATGAGCGTGGCCGACATCGCGCAGGCCGTGACGGCCCAGGACGCGGGGCGCCTCGTGAAGGTGCCCGGCATCGGCAAGAAGACGGCCGAACGCCTGCTGCTCGAGCTGAAGGGCAAGTTCGGCGCCGACCTGGGGCATCCCGTGGGTGGCGGCGCGAGCGATGCGCAGGGGGACATCCTGCAGGCGCTCGTCGCGCTCGGCTACAGCGACAAGGAAGCCGCCGCGTCGCTCAAGGCGCTGCCGCGTGATGTGGGCGTGAGCGAAGGCATCAAGCTCGCACTGAAGGCACTGGCGAAATGACGATCCAGACCGACGACTTCGGCATCCCGCCCGCGCCGCGCGTGGTGTCCGCGGCGCCCGTGTCGCCCAACGAGGAGGCGATCGAACGCGCGCTGCGTCCCAAGCTGCTGGACGAGTATGTGGGCCAATCCAAGACTCGCGAACAGCTGGAGATCTTCATCGGCGCGGCGAAAAAGCGCGGCGAAGCGATGGACCACGTGCTGCTGTTCGGCCCGCCGGGCCTGGGCAAGACCACCCTGTCGCACATCATCGCGCACGAGCTGGGCGTGAACCTGCGGCAGACCTCCGGCCCCGTCCTGGAAAAGCCCAAGGACCTCGCGGCGCTGCTGACGAACCTCGAGAAGAACGACGTGCTCTTCATCGACGAGATCCATCGCCTCTCGCCGGTCGTGGAGGAAATCCTGTACCCCGCGCTGGAGGACTACCAGATCGACATCATGATCGGCGAAGGACCGGCCGCGCGCTCGATCAAGCTCGACCTGCAGCCCTTCACGCTCGTGGGCGCGACGACGCGGGCGGGCATGCTGACCAACCCGCTGCGCGACCGGTTCGGCATCGTCGCGCGACTGGAGTTCTATACGGCGGAGGAACTCGCGCGCATCGTCAAGCGCAGCGCCGGCCTGCTGAAGGCGCCGATCGACGAGGCTGGCAACACGGAAATCGCAAAGCGCTCACGCGGCACGCCGCGCATCGCCAACCGCCTGCTGCGCCGTGTGCGCGACTACGCGGACGTCAAGGGCGATGGCCATATCACGAAGGAGATCGCGAACAAGGCGCTCGCGATGCTCGATGTCGATCCGCAGGGCTTCGACGTCATGGACCGCAAGTTGCTCGAAGCGGTGATCCACCGCTTCGACGGGGGTCCGGTGGGCCTGGACAACATCGCGGCGTCCATCGGCGAGGAGCGCGACACGATCGAGGACGTGATCGAACCGTACCTGATCCAGCAGGGCTACCTGCAGCGCACGCCGCGTGGGCGCATCGCTACGCTGGCGGCTTTCCGTCATCTGGGCGTGACGCCGCCAAGCCGCCAAGACGGAATCCCCGATATGTTCAACCCATAGGAATGGGCCGGTTCGTTGCCATTTCATCGGCGATTCCCCAGGGTTCGCACTTTCGCTCCCTGCTGCCGGATCAGCGCTTCCTGAATTCCTGCGGGCTGGCGACTTTTTGCTGCGTCTTGGCAGCTTATTCCGTTGCCGGGATCTTGTACGGTCAACTTCCGTTCTTTGTGCTGAGCGGCTTCATCGACCTCGATGGCATTGCAGCCTTGCTCGCGTCACTCGGCTCCGGCGCGTGGGCAGCGGGTGCCGCCAGCCATCTGTGGCAACGCCATTGGTCAGGTGCGCAGACGGACAATTGCGTCGCGTTCCGCAGGGCCTGCTATCGCGTATGTTGGATCACCTGGGCGCTGGCGGTGGTTGTGATCGTTCTCGGGTTCTGGGAAGTATTCCATCTCCGGCGGCCCTGGGGCGTCTCGCCTTCATCGGAGTGGCCGCTCGCACCACTTCCCTGGGTTTGGCACTACGGGCTCCGATTCGCCTCCAACGGATATGTCGTGCGCCTGCTCGTGCTGGGTGCTGGCGCTATCACATTGTTTCTCCTGCTGGCGCGGCTTCGTGTCCTGCCCCGCGTCATCTTCGCACTGATGGCCGCCGTGCTTGCGCTGGCAGGTAGCTACTTCATTGGCGACGCAAGTTACTGGTACGCGGCAGCCCGAGACATGGGGCCCGTGTCCGATCCGGATCTCCGCGCCGCGCTGGCTGCGAACCCCGGCCTATATAACGCCCACACCTTCGTGAGGCTTTGGAGCGGGCTCCTCGCGCTCTCGGTCAGCGCGCTCCTCCTGGCGGGCGCCATATTCCTGCCCGCCCAAGTGGTGGCAAATATCGACTGGGGCCGATGACTCTACTCGCTCGCATGTGATCGGCGTCGCATTGCAGGCGATCAGCGCCTGCGCCACGTAGTAAGTCGCGAGCACCCAGAACTGCGCCATCGGCAACGGCATCGCGAACTTGTTGGTGGCGAGCAGCGAGTCGCTCAGCATGAAGAAAGCGGCGCCGATGGCCACGCACAGGGCCGCGCGGTCGCGAAGCACCACCGCACGCCCGATGGCCTGCGCCGCCATCAACGCGATGACGATCACGTACGCGCCCACGGCGCCCCTGAGCACGAGGTTGAGGTGGGGAAACAGGAACGCATACATCGCCGCGCCCGTCCCGAAGGTGGCGAGCAGCGCGCGCCGGTTCGGAAACCACGCGACACCCTGCTTGAACAACGCGATGTAGAACACGTGCGCGATGAGGAACGCGACGAGCCCCGGGATGAAGAAGCCGGGGAACATCAGCAGGCAATCGCCGGCGAGCGAGAACGCGAGGCCGGCCACCAGCAGCGCCGCGAAGCGCGGTGCCTGCGTGCGCCAGCCGAATCGCTGCGCCACCAGCGCGATGGCGATCGTCATCGTCAAGGGCTTGAACACGCGATGCAACTCGACGAACCCTTGCGCTCCCGTGGCGGTGGCGATCGCCGCGCTCTCGACGAGCAGCACCTCCATGATCGACAGGCGGCCCTGCATCATCCCGTTCACGGCCCACAAGCCCGCGGCCAATGCCGCCAGCCACACCGCCGATCGGGACAGCGGCATGCGGTCCGCATGCCAGAGGAACAACAGGACGCACAGCAGCAGTACCACGAACTGCACTGCGCCGAACCATGCGATGCGGCGCGTGATGGGCGGGTGAACGCGCGTCACCTTCGCAAGGTCGAAGGGTTCCTTCGGAGACCGCGCCGCCACGTCGGCCGGCCGCCAGCCCGGCGGCTTGAACCACACCCGCAGCTTGTCCAGCCAGCTGCGTGCATGCCAGGAATCCTTCGCGAGTGCCCAGTACACCTCCGCGTTCGCCCACAGCGGATCCCAGCTCGCGAGCGGGCTGCGCGTGCCGTACACGCAGCGCTCGCCTTCTTCCCGGAAGCTGCCGAAGAGCCGATCCCACACGACCAGCATCCCGCCGTAGTTGCGATCGAGGTACTCGTCGTTCACGGCGTGATGCACGCGGTGGTTGGAGGGCGAGCAGAACCAGCGGTCGAACCATCCGAGCTTCGGCACGTGCTCGGTATGGACCCAGAACTGGTAGAGCAGGTCGATCAATGCGACCGTGCCGAACACGAGCGGCGGCACGCCGGCGACGGCCATGGGCACGTAGAACAGCCACCCGAGCAGCGCGCCCGAACTGGTCTGGCGCAGCGCGGTCGACAGGTTGTAGTCCTCGCTCTGGTGGTGCACCACGTGCGCGGCCCAGAAGATCGCGCTCTCGTGGCCCGCGCGGTGCAGCCAGTAGTAGCAGAAGTCGTAGAAGAGGAGCGCCAGGACCCACCCGTACCACGAGGTCCAGAATTCGCGCGCGGCGTTGATGGGCACCACGGACAGCGTCGTGTACGCCGCGCCGTAGATGCCCACGCGGAAGAGGCGCGTGAACACCTTGCTGATCTCGCTGAGCATGCCCAGACTCATGCTGCTCACGGCGTCGTTCAGGCGATAGGTGTTGCGCCTGCGCGCCCAGCCCCATGCGAACTCGATCGCGATGAGGGACAGGAAAACCGGTGGCCAGGACGATGATCTGCGACGGACTCATGCCCCGGATTGTCCCGCCCTCAGGTCAGCGCGCCTCTGGCATCAACCCTGATGATCCGTTCCACCTTGCCGTTCAGGAGGCCGCCGGACACGCCGATCATGAAGTCGTAGAGGTTCACCGTCGGATCGCAGTGGCCGGGGACCAGCCACAGCATCTGCCCGATGGCGGGGATGCGGGTGTTGGCGCCGGCGGGCCGCAGGATGCCGTGCTCGTCGCCGCCGTTGGCGAAGGACAGCTCCTTGCCCGGCGCGAGCGTGTGCACTTTCGGCAGGCCGGAGTCGATCGCGTGGCTCTTGTGGCCCGCGTCGCAGACGGCGTGCTCCGCCCCCGCGCTGATCACCTGCGTCTTCACGAACAGGGCGTGCTCGAAATTCGGCGCCGCCGGGTCGCGCTCGTTCTGCGCGTAGTCGGCGTCCATGAAGAGGAATGAGCCCGCCTGCAATTCGCCGAACACGCCGCTCGCCGCCTCGCACACCAGGCTGCCCGTTCCCGCGCCCGTGACGAGGTCGACGGCGACGCCTTCGGCTTCGATCAGCTTGCGCGTGTGCGTCACGTCCTCCACCACCACAGAGATCGCCTCTCGGCGCTGCTGTGCGCTGCGCAGATGCTGGGCCTTGCCGTGATAGGCCTGCAAGCCCGCAAAACGCAGTGGCGCGTGCTTGCGGATTTCATGCGCGAGCGCCACGGCTGCAGGTCCGGGCGGCACGCCGCAGCGGCCCTGGCCGACGTCGATCTCCACGAAGACGTCGATCACCGCCGGCTTGTCCGTGCGCGCCTCGTTCATCGCGCGCGCCAGGCGCGTGATGCCTTCCGCGCTGTCCACCGCGATCGCGAGCTGCCCGCCTTCGGCCGAGAGCTGGTGCGCCAGCTTCGCGACGCGTACCAGCTTGGCCGGCGAGATCACTTCGTTGCTGATGTAGATGTCGCGCACGCCGCCCGCGGCCATCACCTCGGCCTCCGCGGTCTTCTGGACGCAGACGCCGACGGCGCCCGCCTGCACCTGCAGCCGTGCGAGCGCGGCGCTCTTGTGCATCTTCGCGTGGGGCCGCCAGCGGATGTCGTGCTTCTTCGCGAATTCCGCCATGCGCGCGAGGTTGCGTTGCATGGCGTCGAGGTCGACGACGAGGGCGGGAGTATCGATGGCGTCGGCGTGCTGGCCGACGAGGGCGGCCAGGGCTTCAGAAACTGGTGTTTTCGTCGGCGGCTTCATCGTCGAGGTGTTGCGTGTCCGACCATCCGACCAGCGTGAAGCCTTCGGGCGTCCACAGCAGCCGGTTGATGGCGCCATTGGGGAGCTCCCAGGTGCGGGGAGAGTTGACCTCCTGCCCGGTCGCGATTCGGTAGAGCGTGTCCAGCACGCCGCCATGCGCCACCACCACGATCTGCTCGCCGGGGTGGCGCGCCGCGAGTTCGTGCATGGTGCGCGTCACGCGCGCGCGCAATTCGAGCAGCGATTCGCCGCCTTCGGGCGGCTGCCAGTCGGGAATGCGCTTGCGCCAGTTCTGCGCCTGGTCCGGCCAGGTTTCGTGAATTTCGGTGAAGGTCTTGCCTTCGAACATGCCGAAGCTGCGTTCCCGCAGGCCTTCGTCGGCGACCACCGGTATGCCGGCGGGACCCGCGATCTCCTGCGCGGTCTCGTGCGCGCGGCCGAGGTCGCTGGAGTAGACAGCCTTGATGTCTTCGCCCGCCAGCGCCTCGCCGACGCGGCGCGCCTGCCAGCGCCCGGTGTCGTTCAGGCCGATGTCCGTCTGCCCCTGAATGCGGGAGTCGACGTTCCAGGAGGTTTCGCCGTGGCGCACGGCGATGATGCGGGTGGCTTCCATTCGCCTTCATTCTAGGGGCGGGCGCGCAAACCGCCACCCCATGGCGTCTGGAATTGTGTCCAGTGTGCCTACGATGCAACCTGGATGTTCACCTGCCGGGGCCCGGCCGGCGCGTTCGGGAAGCCCTGGAGCGCGGCCTCGAACATGGCTGGAAACACAGTGGTGTTGCTCGACCAGGGTCCGTCGTTGCTGGCGCGGCTTTCGAACACGACCTTGCCGCTGCTCAACTCGCGCACGACCACGCCGACTTCCCGGTGGTACCAGGGCGATTCCATGTCGCCCAGGCGCCCCCCGATCCCGAAGCCGAAGCCGCGACCGCGCCGTCCCCACCCGGCGAAACCGCCCCAGGGGTCGGACCACGGGGACAGCACGGGCTGCAGGCGGGCGGTGATCTGCACGCTGAAACGCGGGTTGGCGTCGTCGCGGGACAGGCCGGCCTTGTGGAGCGCGGGATCGGCCAGGTTCTCCATTTCCACCTGCTGCGGGGCCTGCTGGGAAGGCAGGCGCTCGAAGCGGTAGGTGGCCGGCGACGGAAGGGCCGGCAGGCTGGAGAAGGACTGGACGGTATTGTCGAGCTGGATGCTCGTGGCGCAGCCGGCGAGCAGCAGCGCGCAAGCCGCGAGCGGCGCGGCACACAGTCGAAGCACGGTACTTTTCATGCACACCTCCTTGGAGGCGCCGACGCGCCTCAGAATTTGACGACCTGCAGGCCCGGCAGCTGCGCGGCGGCGGGGAAATCCGGGGGATCGAACGCCCTGTCGCCGTCGTCGCTGGCCACGCCATCCGCGGTCAGACCCTTGAAGTCGTAATGTGTTCCGTCCGCGAGGTGCGAGGGCACCACGTTTTGTAACGCGTTGAACATGTTGTCGAGCCGGCCCGGGTGCTGCTTCTCCCATTCGCGCAGCATCGCGCCCACCTGCTTGCGCTGCAGGTTCTCCTGGCTGCCGCACAGCGTGCAGGGGATGATGGGGAACTGGCGGTGGTCGCTCCAGCGGATCAAGTCCTTCTCCGCGATGTAGGCGAGCGGGCGGATGACGATGTGGCGCCCGTCGTCGCTCACGAGCTTGGGCGGCATGGCCTTGAGCTTGCCGCCGAAGAACATGTTGAGAAAGAAGGTCTGCAGGATGTCGTCGCGGTGATGCCCGAGCGCGATCTTCGTGGCGCCGAGCTCATCCGCGACGCGGTACAGGATGCCCCGGCGCAGGCGGGAGCACAGGCTGCACATCGTCTTGCCCTCGGGGATCTTGTCCTTGACGATGGAGTACGTGTCCTGGTTCTCGATGTGGAAGGGCACGCCGATGCGCGACAGGTAGGCAGGCAGCACATCCGCGGGAAAGCCGGGCTGCTTCTGGTCGAGGTTGACGGCGACAAGCTCGAAGCGCACCGGGGCGCGCTGCTGGAGCTTCAGCAGGATGTCGAGCATCGAGTAGCTGTCCTTGCCGCCGGACAGGCACACCATGACCTTGTCGCCTTCCTCGATCATGTTGAAGTCGACGATGGCCTGGCCCGCGAGGCGGCACAGGCGCTTCTCGAGTTTGTGCGTTTCCCGCTCGATCTTGCGGCCCTCTTCCAGGGGCACGACTTCAGATGGATTCCAGACTGCGCTCATGGACCGTATTGTCTCATCGGCCCCGCCGCAGGGCGAGCGGCGCTCCTACAGCCGCGCGCGCCGCACGGGGCGACACTCGAAGCAACATGGCGGAATCCAAGGTCGCGGTGTACGGCGCCATCGCGGCCAACGTCGCGATCGCCGTCACGAAATTCATCGTCGCCGGGGTCACCGGCAGCTCGGCCATGCTCTCCGAGGGCATCCACTCGCTCGTCGACACGGGGAACGGGGGCCTGCTGCTGGTCGGGATGCACCGCAGCCGCAAGCCCTCGAATCCCGAGCATCCCTTCGGCCACGGCAAGGAGCTGTACTTCTGGAGCCTGATCGTGGCCGTGCTGATCTTCGGCCTGGGCGGCGGTGTGTCGCTCTACGAAGGCATCACGCACCTGCGCTCGCCGGCGCCCTTGAAAGACCCGATGTGGAGCTACGTCGTGCTCGCGGCGGCGTTCGTCTTCGAGGGCGCGAGCTTCACGATCGCCTGGCGGCAGTTCAAGCAACAGCGGGGCGACACGCCTTTCTGGGAAGCGCTGCATGCGAGCAAAGACCCGGCGAATTACACCGTGCTGGCCGAGGATGGCGCCGCGCTCGTGGGCCTGCTCATCGCGGCAGCCGGCGTGTTCTTCAGCCACTGGCTGGACATGCCTGCGCTCGACGGCATCGCGTCGATGCTGATCGGCGTGCTGCTCGCGGCGGTCGCCGTGCTGCTGATCCGCGAGTCGCGGGGGCTTCTGGTCGGCGAGGGCGTGAAGCCGGAGACCGCGAAGGCGATACGCGAGCTGGCGCTGGCCGAGCCGTCCGTCTGCGAGGTCGGGCAGGTGCTGTCGATGTACGTCGGCGCGGAGGACATCCTCGTGACCCTCGACGTGAACTTCAAGCCGGACACGCCGGCCGAAGAAACGGCCAAGGTGACGGAACGTGTCGAGGCGCGCATCCGCGAAGCCTATCCGAAGGTCAAGCGCATCTACATCGAGGCCACGCGGGCTGCCGCCGGAAATTGAGTCACCACTGCCCGGTTTCTACCCGGATCGCGACTTCGCAGTCGTCGAAGATTTCGAGCTTGGCAATGCGCACGCGCACGCCCAGCACGCCGGGCAGCTGCATCAACCGGTGGGCCAGCTTGCCGATCAGGCTTTCCAGCAGGTTCACGTGCTCGGACGTGCACTCGTCGATGATGATCCGGCGCACCTTGCGATAGTCCAGCACGTGGCTGATGTCGTCGTCGCGCGGCAGCAGGGGCTGTGGGCCGAGGTTGAGTTCCGCATCGACCATGATCGGCTGCGGAGAGGTCTTCTCATGCTCGAGGATGCCCAGGTTGGCTTCGAACCGAAGCCCGGTCAGGGTGAGGGTCTGCGTGCCGGTCTTGCCCATGTGCCTGCGCCTACATCAGCGAAAAATCGCGGTCGAACTTCATGAGGTGCTGGCCGCCGTCGACCAGCAGCGTGGTGCCCGTGATCGACGTGTTGTCCAGGGCGAATTTCACCGCGGCCACGACATCCGCGGGCGTCGAGGAGCGGCCCAGCGGGGACAGGCGATGCAGCGCGTCGAACTTCTCCTGCGAGAGCAGGTGGCTGGTGAGCGTGAGCCCCGGCGCCACGCCGACGACCCGCACACGGGGTGCGAGTGCGAGCGCGAGCATCGTGTTCGCCGCTTCCAGCGCCGCCTTCGACAGGGTGTAGCTCAAGAAGTCCGGGTTCTGGTTCCACAGCTTCTGGTCGAGCAGGTTCACGACGACCGCGTCGCGCGGGGGCGCGGCGCGCCCCTTCACATGCTCGTGCAGCGCCTGCGCGAGGAGGATGGGGGCGCCCGTGTTGGTGAGGAGGTGCGAGCCGAGTTGCGCGTAGCTGAAACTGTCCACGGTGTCGTGTTCGAACATCGATGCGTTGTTCACCACGGCATCGACGGGGCCGAACGCCGCTGCGACGCGTCCCAGCAAGCCCCGCGCCTGCGATTCGTCGCCGAGGTCCGCCTGGAACGCATCGACCTTGCGTCCGGCCATCGCCACGGCCGCGCAATCCGTGACGGTGGCTTGGGCATCCGAAGCGGAACCCCGGTAGTGCACGCCCACGTTCCATCCCGCGCCCGCGAGCGCCAGCGCGACCTCGCGCCCCAGGCGCCTGGCGGCGCCGGTGACGAGCACGGTGCGGACGGGAAGGGGTTCGCTCATTCGGGGACAATCGGCGGGTGACGACAGAAGCATCCAGTTTAACGAGGGCGCTGCAAGTGTTGCTGGAGGCGTCGATCGCGCGGTCCGGCGGCTGGCTTCCCTTCGACCGGTTCATGGCGCAGGCCCTGTATGCGCCCGGCCTGGGCTATTACGCGAATGCCTCGCGCAAGTTCGGCGCGCTGCCCTCCTCGGGCAGCGACTTCGTCACCGCGCCCGAGATGACGCCGCTGTTCGGCCGGGCCCTGGCCGTGCAGGTCGACGACGCGCTCGCCGCCACCCGCACCGACGAGGTGTGGGAGTTCGGCGCCGGCTCGGGCGCGCTCGCCTCGCAGCTGCTGGACGCATTGGCGCACCGGGTGAAGCGCTACACCATCGTCGACATCTCCGGGACCTTGCGCGAGCGGCAACGCGAACTGCTCGCGCGCTTCGGGGGGAAGGTCACCTGGGTGTCCGAGCTGCCCACCGCGATGCACGGCGTGGTCGTCGGCAACGAAGTGCTGGACGCCATGCCCGTGAAGCTGCTGGCGCGCGTCGCGGGCGTCTGGCACGAACGCGGCGTCGCGCAGGACGGCAAGGGCTTCGCCTGGAGCGACCGCCCGACGGCTTTGCGTCCCCCGGCCGAGATCGAGGGCGCGCACGATTACCTCACCGAGATCCATCCTCAGGCCGAAGCCTTCATCCGCACGCTGGCCGACCGGCTGGTGCAGGGCGCGGCCTTCTTCCTCGACTACGGCTTCGGCGAATCCGAGTACTACCACCCGCAGCGGCACATGGGCACGCTCATGTGCCACCGTGGACATCTGGCCGATCCCGACCCGCTGCGCGACGTCGGCGAGAAGGACATCACCGCGCACGTGAACTTCACGGGCCTGGCCGTTGCCGCGCAGGACGCCGGCCTGCCTACGCTCGGTTACACCACGCAGGCGCGATTCCTGATGAACTGCGGGATCGTGCCGCTGATCGCGCAGGCGGACCTCGCCGGCCGCGTCGCCGGGCAGCGGCTCATCGCTGAACACGAGATGGGGGAGCTCTTCAAGGTCATCGGCTTTCATCGAGGCGAATTCTGGGACGCGGCCGGTTTTCGCGAGGGCGATCGCACCCATACGCTCTGAGCCGCGCCTACACTCGGGAAAGTTTCTTCACCACCCCATGATTCGCTGGATCATCGTCATCTTCCTGGCCCTGATGCTCATCAGCTGGTTCACGCCGCTGCTGCAGAAGCTCGGCTTCGGCCGCCTGCCCGGCGACTTCCGCTTCAGGCTGTTCGGCCGCGAGTGGTTCATTCCGCTCGCCACGACGGTGATCCTCAGCCTCATCGCGGGCGTGCTGTCGAAGGTGCTTTGAAGCAAGCGCGATGAAGGCCTGCATCGACATCGGGGGAACGAAGGTCGCGGTCAGCCTCAACAGCGGCACCGGTCTGGAGCTGCTCGCGCGGCGCACCGAGCCCACCGCAAAAACGGGAACGAACGACGCGCTCGCGCGCCAGGTGCTTCGCCTGGTCGACGAGTCGTGCGCCGAGGCCGGCATCGCTCCCACCGCCGTGCAACGTGCGGGCGTGTCTTCCTGCGGGCCGTTCGTGATCCGCGACGGGCTGGTGGAAGTCGCCGCGCCCAACATCTGCGGCGGCATGGCCGGGCCCCTGCGCGGCCTGCCGAACGACTGGACGACGGCGCTGCTCGAAGCGCCGCTGCGCGAACGCTTTGCGCAAGTCCGCGTCGAGAACGATTGCATCGCGGCGCTCGAGGCCGAGCGGCGCTGGGGCGCGCTGCAGGGTTTCGATCATTGCGCCTACGTGACCTGGAGCACCGGCATCGGCGTCGGCCTGTGCGTCGACGGGCACGTGTTGCGCGGCAAGAACGGCAACGCGGGTCACGCGGGCCACATGTTCGTCTCCGACAACGACGATGCCTTGTGCGGCTGCGGCAACATCGGCGACGTGGAAGCGCTGGTCGCGGGGAATGCCGTCGCGCGGCGTTTCGGAGCGGACGCGGCCACGCTCCTGCAGCGCGCGAAATCCGGTGACGCGCAGTCCGAAGGCATGGTGGACGAGCTGTGCCGCGTGATGGGCCGAGCGCTCTACAACCTCGTGGTCACGCTCGACTTGCAGCGCATCAGCCTGGGCGGCAGCGTGTTCTGGAACAACCGGGATTACCTGCTGCCGCGCCTGCAGTCGCAGATCACCGGCAAGCTGCCCGCGCTCACCGGCGGCTGCGACCTGCAAGCGGCGGGCCTCGCCGATCGCGTCGGCGACTACGCGGCGCTCGCCCTGCTCGTCTAATCCGGGTTTTTCGGACCGAGCGCCGCCGCGACGGCGTCCACGCGCGCCTTGTGGATCCGTTCGCCCACGCGTGGCCCGCTCAATCCCTGCGACTGCGCCAACGCGGCGACCTCCTGCGTCGCGACGGACTGCGCCGCGGCGAGGCAGGCGCGCAGGCGCTCGCGCTGCGGATAGGGCCGCGATTCGAAGCCGAGCCGGCCGCGCGCGTCGCACTCGCACGCGAGCAGCACCTCGTCGAAGCGCTGCGGTTTGCGGAAGGCATCGCATCGCTCCAGCAGGCGCACGACGGCTGCGGCGCCCAGGTCCTCGCTGCGATGGATGTTGCCGTGTTCCCGCGCCACCACATCGGCGAGCTCCCGGCATTCGACCGGCACGCGCAGGCGTTCGCACACGTCGCGCAGCAATTTCGCGCTGCGCTGCTCGTGGCCGATGTGGCGGGGCAGGACGTCGTCCGGCGTGGTGCCCTTGCCGAGGTCGTGCGTGAGGCAGGCGAATCGCACCGCCAACGACCCTTGCAGGCGCGCGCTCATGTCCATCACCATCATCAGGTGCACGCCGGTGTCGACTTCCGGATGGTGTGCGGCGGTCTGCGGCACGCCCCACAGCCGGTCGACTTCGGGCAGCAGGCGCGCAAGCGCACCGCACTCGCGCAGCACCTCGAACATGCGGGACGGCTTGGCTTCCATGAGGCCGCGCGCGAGCTCCTGCCACACGCGCTCGGCGACCAGCGCGTCGGCTTCCCCCGCCTCCACCATCTCGCGCATGAGCTGGAGCGTCTCCGGCGCGAGCGTGAATTCGTGGAAGCGGGCGGCAAAGCGCGCGATGCGCAGGATGCGCACCGGGTCTTCGCGAAAGGCGAGCGTCACGTGGCGCAGCACCCGCGCGGCGAGGTCCGCCTGCCCGTCGAAGGGGTCGACGATGGTTCCGTCGTCGTCCCGCGCCATGGCGTTGATGGTGAGGTCGCGCCGCGCGAGGTCTTCCTCGAGCGTGACGCCGGGCTCGGCATGGAAGGCGAAGCCGTGATAGCCTTTCGCCGTCTTGCGCTCGGTGCGGGCGAGCGCGTATTCCTCGCGGGTCTGCGGATGCAGGAACACCGGGAAATCCTTGCCGACGGGCAGGTAGCCCGCGGCGATCATCTCCTGCGGCGTGGCGCCGACCACGACCCAGTCGTGGTCGCTGACCGGCACACCGAGCAGGGCGTCGCGCACCGCGCCGCCCACCATGTAAGTTCGCATGCGGACAGTTTACGGCTCCTGCCGCAGGCGCTCCCAGACTTCGCGCGCCTGGGCCGCGACCTCCGGCGGAGCGGGCGGCAGCGGCAGGCGGCACTCGCCGGCGTCCTGCCCGAGCGTGCGCAGCATGCCCTTGATCGACATCGGGAACACCGAGGTGTCGGTGTTGATGAAGCGGAACGAATCGATGAGCCGGGCGTTGATCGCACGCGCCTGCGCGACGTGGCCCCGATGGAAGGCGGCGATCATCGCGCCGAACTCGGCGGCGGCCCAGTGCGTGCTCGTGCCGACGACACCGGCCGCGCCGGCGGCAAGCAGCGGCAGCGTGTAGGCGTCGTCGCCCGAATAGAGATCGAAATGCTCGCCCGCCAGCGCCACGAGCTCCGCCGCCGCGGGCAGGTCGCCGGTCGCATCCTTGAAGGCGACGATGTTCGGGACTTCGCGAAAGAGCCGCAGCAACACCTCCTGTGCCACGCGCCGGCCGGTGCGCAGCGGCACGTCGTAGAGCATCACGGGCAGGTCGGTCGCAGCGGCGGCGGCGCGGAAGTGCGCCTCGATGCCCGCTTGCGGCGGCCGGCTGTAGTAGGGCGCCACCAGGATCACGCCTGCGGCGCCCAACCCGCGCGCGCGCTTCGTGAGCTCGATGGTGTGCCGCGTGTCGTTGGTGCCCATGCCCGCGATGACGGGAATCGTGACCGCTTCGGTGACGGCGCGGATCAGGTCGCAGCGCTCGCCGTCGTCCAGCGTGGCGGATTCACCCGTCGTGGCTGCGAGCACCAGTCCGTCGTTGCCGCGATCGGCGAGCCAGCGCGCGAGCCGCCGCGCGGCGTCGAGGTCGAGCCGGCCGTCGCGGTCGAACGGCGTCACCATTGCCGTGAGCACCGCGCCCCAGCGCGGAGGGCGAATCGCGGAGGGCGCCGTCATCGACAGGTTCGGTAGGGCTCGTCGAACTCGACGAAGGTCTTTTCCTCGAGCGCCTGGTCGATCCACGCCTTCACGCCGGGCAGCGAGCAGACGCGGCGCACGTAGTCGGTGATGTGGCCGGGCACCGGCAGGGCGTAGTTCTTCAGGCGCATGCAGACCGGCGCGAAGTACGCATCGGCGATGGAGAATTCGCCGAACAGCATCGGGCCCTTGTGGGTTTCCAGCAGTTCCGTCCACATCGCCACGATGCGCTGCACGTCGGCGCGCACTTCGGGCTTGCGCCAGGCGAGGCCGCCCGCCTGGGGCAGCGAGGCCTCGATGTTCATCGGGCAGTTGCCGCGCAGCGCGGAGAAGCCGGAGTGCATCTCGGCGCAGACGCTGCGGGCGCGGGCACGCGCCTTCGCGTCCTGAGGCCAAAGCTGGCGGTCGGGGAATTTCTCGGCGGCGTATTCCGCGATGGCCAGGGTGTCCCATACGGAGAAGCCGTCGTCCACCAGGACGGGCACGCGGCCCGCGGGCGACACGGAGGCCATCGTCTCCTTGAATTTCGAGTTGCCGTCGAAGGAGTCGAAGCGCACCATCACCTCCTCGAAGGGGATGTTCGCCTGCTTGAGCATCACCCAGGGCCGCATGGACCAGGACGAATAGTTCTTGTTGCCGATATAGAGCTTGAGCATGAAGTTCTCCTTGCGATGCCGGGATGCTAGCGGGCGGCTCGCCGTTCATTCATGCAAAAAAGCCGTCCGATTGATGCGCGGCGCGCTCAGGGGATGTCCCGGTTCGGCTCCGGTTGCGCGGGATCTCGCGGCCCGACCGTGCCCAGCCGCTCTTTCAGCGACTGCGGCTGCCCGCTGATGATCGCGGAGTACATCGTGGTATTCGCCAGCACCTTCTTCACGTAGTCGCGGGTTTCGGTGAAGGGCACGTTCTCCGCCCAGGCCGCCGCGTCGATCACCGGGCCGTTGCGCCAGTTCCTCGGCCGCCCCGGACCCGCGTTGTACGCGGCCGCGGCCATCGCCATCGACCCGCTGAAGTCGTCCAGCACGAGCTTGAGGTACCCCGTGCCGATGGCGATGTTGGTCTCGCGTTCGTTCAACTGGTCGGAAGTGAACCCCGTCATCCCGAGCTTCTTGGCCGTCCATCGCGCAGTCGCAGGCATCACCTGCATCAGGCCCGACGCACCGACGCTGGAGCGCGCATCCATGACGAAGCGGCTTTCCTGGCGGATCAACCCGTACACATAGGCGGGGTCCAGCCCGATCTCACGGCTGCGCTTGATCACCGCCTCGCGAAAGGGCATGGGGAAGCGCTGGTCGACGTCGTACTCGGCCTTCGTGCGCTCGCTGGTGTTGATGCAGCGGTCCCACACTTCGCGGTCGCAGGCGAATTGCGCGGCGGCGAGCAGCTGGCGCTCGGGCAGGCCGCCCGGCGTCGCGAGGTTGGTCGCGTAATTCCATTCGCGCACGCCTTCGGAGCGCAGGCCCAGCGCGATCGCATAGACCGCGCGATTGAGCGACGGGTTCAGCCGCGCGGCTTCCTTTTCTTCCGCCGTCAGCGCGGCAGGGCGCGCGGGCGGCGCGATCTTCTGGCCAAGCTCTTCCAGCGCGAGCTGCTCGTAGAAGCCGCGCACCGAGGCGATGGACTGGTAGAGCTTCAGCGCCTCGGCGCGGCGCGTGTCGCCGCCTTCGGCCTGCAGCGCGCGTGCCTTCCAGTAGACCCACGTGGCGTCCGCGCGCGCATCCTCGCTCATGGCGTCGATCGCCTGCTGCACCGCTTTCCAGCGCGGGCCGCGCGGCACGCGAAGCGCCGCGCGCGCCTTCCACGCGAGCATGTCGTCGCTCAGGTGCGCGTCGCGGGACACCTTGGCATAGCTGTCCAGCGCATCGTTCGACAGGCGCTGCGCAGCCTGCTTGCCGATCACGCCCCAGACCCAGTCGCGCTCCTCGGGAGACAACTGTGGCCCCCATTTGTTCTCCAGCTGGGAGGCCGCGTTGTCCGGGTCGGTGGAGGCGAGCTTGATCAGCGCGAGCGCGATCATTTCCTTGCGCACCTTCGAGGCCACCGTCACCCGGCTCGTGAGGAAGCGCGAGGGCGATGCGTTCAGCTCGTTGAACTGCGGCACCGCCTCCGGCGCCACGATCTGCACCGCGGCGGCGGCCGCGCGCGGGCGGTTCTGCTCCAGGGCGGTCCGTGCGCGCTTCCAGGCGTCGTCCGCCGTCATGCGCTTCGCACCCGTGGTTTCGCCGATCAGCCGCGAGGCCGCGAGCGTGCAGCCGTCATCGGTGTCGCGCTGCAGGAACCAGTTGCGGCGCACCTCTTCCGACTCCGCCGGCGGTGCCGCAGGGCCCGCGCGAAGATGGGAGACCAGAAGCGCGTAGCAACGCACCTCGCGGTCGTCGCCCATGCGGTAGCGCGGGTATTCGGCCTCGAAGTTGGTCCAGTCGCGCCGCTGGCCCAGCAGCAGCAGCCAGTCGTTGCGCAGCCTGTCTTCCTGGTAGGTGCCCGGATAACGCGTGAAGAAATCCTGCACTTCCTGCACACTCGCGGTGTCGAGCCGGGCGCGCAGCTCCCAGTAGGCGGCCCAGGGTTCGAGGGCGTGACCGCGCACCTGCGGCAACATCTGCGAGAGCTTCGCGCGGTTGTTCTGGCGGAACGCCTGGCTCATTTCCAGGATGAGATCGTCTCCTTTCGGCTGGGCCTGCGTGGCGGTGCAGGCGACCGAGAGTGCGATCAATGTCAGAATTCTCGGCAAATTCATTGGGCGATTATGGACAAGTCACAGGAAAAAAGGGCTTTGCGCAAACAGCTCGTCGAGCAGCGCCTCGCCATGCCGGACCGCGCCGTACGCTCGGACCTGCTGCAGCGCGTGATGCGCATCTGGCTCGTGAACCGCCCCGACATCGTGATCGGCGCGTACTGGCCGATCAAGGGCGAGTTCGATCCGCTGCCCGCGTTGCACCGCTGGAAGGAAGACGGCGAACTGCTGGACGAGCCGCAGCCGCGCCGCATCGGCCTGCCGGTGGTGGACAAGCTTCATAAGACATTGAAGTTCCACGCATGGTTCCCCGGATGCCCGATGGAAGAAGACGCCTACGGCATTCCCAAGCCCAAGGACACGGAAGTGATCGTGCCCACGCTGCTTTTCGTGCCCTGCGTGGGCTACGGGCCCGGGGGCTTTCGCCTGGGCTATGGTGGCGGCTTCTACGACCGCACGCTGTCCAACCTGCAGCCCAGGCCCTATACCGTGGGGCTGGGTTTCGTGCACGGATTCCTCGACGATCTCGAGCCCGAGCCGCACGATGTCCCGCTGGACGCGATCCTCAACGACAACGGGGTGGTGTGGCCCATCAGTTGACGCCCGTCAGCCTCTACCGCCTCATCGGCGGATTCCTCCGGCGCCACGCCGGCGCCTATGCCGCCTCCGGGTTCATGCTCGCGGGCATCGCCTGCCTGATCGTGTGGGTGCCGCGGCAGATCGGGCACGTGGTCGACGGGCTGGTGGCGCACCGGCTGCACGGTGCGGCGCTCTTTCGCGAACTCGCGTGGCTGGTGGCCGCCGGCGTCGTCGTCTACTTCCTGCGCGTGGGCTGGCGTCTGAAGCTCTTCGCCGCGGCGTTTCGCCTCGGCGTCGAACTGCGCGAGCGCCTCTACGGCCGCCTCGCCCTGCAGGGCCCGCAGTTCTACCAGGGCCAGCGCACCGGCGACCTGATGGCGCTGGCCACAAACGACATCGACGCGATCGAGATGGCCGCGGGCGAGGCGATGCTCGCGGGCTTCGACGGCTCGCTGACCCTGGTGCTCGTGGTGGCGATGATGTCGATGGGCGTCGATGCACGGCTCGCGGCCTGCGCGCTGCTGCCGTTTCCGCTGATGGCGCTCAGCTTCTGGTGGATTTCCCGCCATGTGCATGAAGCGTGGCGGCTCTCGCTGGACCGCTTCGGCACGCTGAACGACCACGTGCAGGAGACCTTGTCGGGGGTGCGCACCCTGCGCGCGTTGGGACTGGTCGCGCGCAGCGAGGCGCAGTTCTCGGCGCTGGCCAGTGGTACGGCGCAAGCCAGCCTGGACGCCCAGCGATGGGAGGCGTCGTACGAACCTGCGGTGGGCTTCACGCTGAGCACGGCCACTGTCACCACCCTCGGCGTCGGGTCCTGGCTCGTGTGGCACGAGCAGCTCACGCTCGGCCAGCTCACGAGCTTCAGCCTCTACCTGGGCCAGCTCATCTGGCCGATGTTCGCCGCCGGCTGGGTCCTCTCGCTGCTCGAGCGCGGCAAGGCCGCCTGGGGCCGGCTGCAGCCGGTGCTCGAGTCGCCGCTGACCGTCGAGGACCACGGCACCGTCGCCGCCGTGCAGCCGGGGCCGATCGCGCTCGGCGACGTGCGGTTCTCCTATCCGGGCCAATCCCAACTGGCGCTCGACGGCGTGACGCTGCGCATCGAGCCGGGCCAGACCCTCGGACTCGTGGGCCCGACCGGGTCCGGCAAGTCGACGCTGCTGCGGCTGCTGATGCGCCATCACGCGCCGCAGGCAGGCACGGCGAGCTGGAACGGCGTGGCGCTGGACGACTACACGCTCGATGCCCTGCGGCGCGCCATGGCCTGGGTGCCTCAGGAAGCGTTTCTCTTTTCCGCGTCCGTCGCCGACAACATCGCACTGGCCAGGCCGGATGCGTCACGCGAAGAGGTGGAGCACGTGGCCCGCCTGGCGGCCGTGCACGACGACATCCTGCGCCTGCCGCAGGGCTACGAGACCCCCGTCGGCGAGCGTGGCGTGACGCTGTCGGGCGGCCAGCGGCAACGCGTCGCCATCGCGCGCGCGCTGCTGGCGGACGCGCCGCTCCTGCTGCTCGACGATGCCTTGTCGGCGGTGGACACGGACACCGAGGCGCGCATCCTCGCGCACCTGCGCGAAGCGCGCGTCGGGCGCACCGTCGTCATCGTCAGCCACCGCCTGAGCACCGTCGCCGACGCGGACCACACCGTGGTGCTGCACGGCGGCCACGTGGTCGAGCAGGGCAGCCACGCGGAGCTGATCGCGCAACCCGGCTGGTACGCGCGTCAATGGCGCTACCAGCAACTGCAGGCGAGCCTCGATGCCAGCTGATTCCATCGCCGTTCCCGGCCTGCCCGCCGAGCCTGTCGACCGCCGCCGCACCGTCGGCGATGCGGCCGCGCTGCTCGCGCGCGCCGCCGCGCCCGACCGCCGGCACCTGTTGCACGGCATGTTCTGGCTGCTGGTGGCCGCCGGCCTGGAAGCCCTCGGCCCACTGATCGGCAAGACCTTCATCGACAGCTACCTGTTGCCCCGCAACGCGCAGTGGCCGCAGATGGCGGGCCTGCTTGCGGGCGCGCTGGTGGCCGGCATGGCGGCGAGCTGGCTGCGCTACCTGCAGCTCACGCGGCTCGCGGGCGTGGCGATGCGCTCGGTGCAGCGCATCCGCGAGAGCGTGTACGGTCACGTGCTGCGCCTGCCCATGAGCTTTTTCGACCGCGCGATCACGGGCCAGCTCGTGAGCCGGGTCACGAACGACACCGAAGCGGTGAAGACGCTCTACGTGCAGGTGCTCTTCGTCATGCTGGACAGCGTGATCGTGCTCTCCGGCGCGATGGTAGCGATGCTCTGGCTCGATTGGCACCTCATGCTGATCGTCGCCACGCTGGTGCCCGCGGTCGCGCTGATCGTGCTGCTGTACCAGCGCCTGTCCGCGCCGGCCGTCACGCGGTCCCGCGAGCTGCGCAGCGAACTCAATGCGCAGATGGCCGAATCGATCGCCGGCATGGCGGTGCTGCAGGCGAGCAATGCGGCGGAGCGATTCAGCGCGAAGTTTGCCGCCGTGAACGAAGCGCACTACCAATCGCGCCAGCGCGAGCTGCGCGCGAACGCCTGGCTGCTGCGCCCGGTGCTCGACCTGCTGAACGTGATCCTGCTCGCGGTGGTGATCGCGGTGTTCGGCGCGCGCGACCAGGGCGCGGCGCTGACTACGCTCGAAGTCGGTGTCCTCTACGCCTTCATCAACTACATCGCGCGGGTCGTCGAGCCGCTCATCCAGATCACGATGCAGTTCTCGCAGCTGCAGCAGGCGATGGTGGGTGCGGCGCGCGTGCACGCGCTGCTGAAGGAAGCCGAAGCGCCGAAGGCCGCGGAACAGGGACGCGTCACGGAAGGCGGAATCTCCATCGATCACCTGGACTTCGCTTACCAGCCGGGCCAGCCGGTGCTGCATGACCTGAACCTGCACATCGAGCCAGGAAGCTTCCACGGCATCGTGGGCCACACGGGCAGCGGCAAGAGCACGCTGCTGTCGCTGCTGCTGCGCTTCTACCCCGCGCCGCCCGGCAGCATCCGCGTCGATGGCACGCCGGTCGATGCGATCGCGGAAGACCATTTCCGCGATCGTGTGGGCCTCGTGCCGCAAGACCCGTTCCTGCTCGCGGCCAGCGCACGCGAGAACATCGACATGGGCCGCGGCCTCGGCGACGAGCGGATCGAAGCGGCCGCGAAAGCTGCGCATGCCCACGACTTCATCCTCGCGCTGGAGCAGGGCTATGCGACGTCGCTGGGCGAGGGCGGCGCGCGCCTGTCGGTGGGGCAGAAGCAGCTGCTCGCGATCGCGCGCGCCCTGGCGGGCGATCCTCGCATCCTCTTCCTGGACGAGGCGACCTCGCACATCGATTCGGAGACCGAGCAGATCGTGCAGCGGGCACTCACCGAGTTGCGCGGCCGCGTGACGATCGTCGCGATCGCGCACCGCCTCTCCACCATCCGCGACGCCGACCGCATCGTCGTGCTGAATCACGGCCGCATCGCGGAGCTGGGCACGCATGCGGAGCTGATGGCGATGCCGCAGGGGCTGTACCAGCGGCTGTACCTGCTGCAGCAGCTGGAGGAGGAGGGGGCGGGGTGATTCCTGCCTAGTCCAGGTTGTCGACCGTATCCGGGTCCGGCACTTCGCCGATCGTCTCCCTCGTCGCCTTCGCCTGCGTCTTCAGCCACGCGCAGAAGGCCTTGATCTCCGCCCGATGCGCGCTCCTCGGCCCCACGATGAGCCAGTAGGCCATCGGTGAATCCATGCGCTTGTTCGGGAGCGGCTCCACCAGGTCGCCGTTGGCCAGGCTCTCCGCCACCATCGGCAGGCGCGCGAGCACCACGCCCTGGCCCGTCAGCGCGGCCTGCACCATCTGGTAGGCATAGTTGAAATAGAGCCAGCGCTTGGCCTGCAGCTTGGGCATGCCATTCTCGTCGAACCAGCGGCGCCAGGTGAGCCACTCCAGGTGCGTCGCCTGCGCGTCGCCCGCTTCGATCAGCGCGAAGTTCACCAGGTCCGCCGGCTTCTTCAGGGGCGGGCCGCTCTTGAGGAGCCACGGGCTCGCGACCGGCGTGAGCTGCTCGCCGAACAGGCGCACCGCGTGCGGCGGCATGTTCGCCGTGGGGCCGTAGCGCAAGGCGAGGTCCACGTCCGCGATGTCGAGGTCCAGCGAGCTGTCGGACGCGTCGATGCGGATGTCGATGTCGGGGTTGTCGCGCTGGAACTGCTCCAGCCGCGGGATCAGCCACATCGAGGCGAAGGAGGCGAAGGTCGTGAGCGCCACCGACCGGCGTCCCGCGGTCTGGCGGATCTGCCGCACCGCGTTGTCGATGCGCGGCAGGGAATGCGACACGGCCATCAGCAACTGCGCGCCCGCGCTCGTGAGTTCCACCGCGCGCGTGTGGCGCAGGAAGAGGCTCACGCCGACTTCCTCTTCCAGCGCCTGGATCTGGCGGCTTACGGCGGACTGGGTGAGCGCCATTTCCTCCGACGCCGCGCGGAAGTTCAGGTGGCGCGCGACGGCCTCGAAGGCGCGCAGGTGGCCGGCCGACACCGGGCGCGTGCGAAGGTGGGTTTGCGAGTGCTGCATATGCCAGTCCTTGTCAGGAGCGATGCCCCCATTGATGCGGATTGGGAATCAATAGGTTAGCCGTATTTCATTGGACTGCCAAGCCTTGCTCGCCGATGATTCATTGCCGAATAGCCCCACCAGGAGATACGCCATGGCATTCCAAACCTTCCCCCAAACGCAACAATCGTCCGACAGCCCGGTGCTGCCCGGGACGTGGAAGCTGGTGCCCGGGCGAGCCATCACCCTGGAGCCGCGCGAGGCCGGGACGCTCAAGGTGGCGCACGGCCAGCTGTGGGTCACCTACGAAGGCCCGCATGAAGGCGCGCTCAACGAATCGGGCGACCTCTTCATCGGCGTGGGCAACGAGGTGGTCCTGCGGGCGGGGCAGCGCCTGGTAGTCGAGGCCTGGAACGATCACGCGCCGTCCTACTTCAGCTGGGATCCGCTCCCCGAGCCGGTTCGGGCACCGCGCATGGTGCGCGTGATGCAGCCGCTGGCGGACCTGCGCGTGGCGCTCGCGATGACGGCCCGCGCGCTGGGCGGGTTGGCCGCAGGTCTCGGCGGCCTGGCGTTGGACCTCGTCACGCCGCGTCCCCGCGAGACCTGCCCCGCGCACGGCGCTGCGAGCTGACGCGAAGGAGCGGTCGGGAATAATGGCCTCCCATGGCCCGGCCCAAGTCTTCCCAGCACGAACTCAAGCGCGACGAAATCCTGGACGTGGCCGCGCAATGCTTCGCGGACCGCAGCTACCCCGCCGCCAGCATGAACGACATCGCCGCGGCCTGCGGCACGTCCAAGGCGCGGCTCTATCACTACTACGAGAGCAAGGAGGCGATCCTCTTCGACCTGCTCGATCGCTATACCCAGCGCCTGCTGGCGGTGATCGCGCAGGCCGAAGCCGCGGCGCAGCGGCGCAACCTGGATGACCGCGACGCGCTGCACGAACTCGTGCGCGGCTTCTTGGAGGAATACGAACACTCCGCCACGCGCCACGTGGCGCTCCTGCACGACACGAAATTCCTGGGCGTGGCGCAGCGCGACCTGATCGTGAACCGCCAGCGCGACGTCGTCTCCGCCGTCACGCGCTTCCTGCGGCGCGCGTATCCGAAGCGCGTGACGTCGGTAAACCAGACGCCCGTCACCATGATGCTGTTCGGGATGATCAACTGGACCTTCACCTGGCTGCGCCCCGGCGGCGCCATGAGCTACGCGGCGTTCGCCGAGGAAGTCGTCGCGATGCTCGACCAGGGGCTCGCGTCGTGACGGGGGTGCACCTCGTGGTGATGGGCGTCTCCGGCTGCGGCAAGTCGGCGGTGGGCCAGGCCGTGGCGGACGCGCTCGCGCTGCCGCTGATCGAGGGCGATGCATTCCATCCCGCCGCGAACGTGGACAAGATGAGCCGGGGAGTGCCCCTGCAGGACGAAGATCGCGCCGGATGGCTCGCGCGGCTCGGCGACGAGCTGTCGCGGCATCCGCAGGGGGCGGTGCTCACCTGCTCCGCGCTCAAGCGCTCCTATCGCGACCTGCTGCGCTCGCACGCGCGCGGGCTGCGCTTTCTCCATCTGCAGGTCACGCAGGACGAGGCGCTGCGCCGCGTCGCCACGCGCGGCGGGCACTTCTATCCGCCGAGCCTCGTGGCGAGCCAGTTCGAGGCGCTGGAAAATCCCGCGGGCGAGGACGGCGTGCTCGTCGTCGACGCACAGCGCCCGGTGGCCCAGGTGACGCACGAGACCGTGGCGTGGATCAATTCAACAATCCGTAATTGATTACGCATAGGTAAAATCGTCCTTTTGCACGCCGCAGTGAGGAGACACGATGTCCAAGGCATTCGCCAGCCAGGCCGACCTGGCCGACAAGAAGATCACGTTCGAGCAGCTCAGCGCGCATTGCTGGGCCTACACCGCGGAAGGCGACCCGAATTCCGGCGTGATCATCGGCGAGAAGTTCATCATGGTGAGCGACGCGACGGCCACGCCGGCCATGGCGCAGGACCTGATCGCGCGCATCCGCACCGTGAGCGACAAGCCGATCAAGTACGTGCTGCTCACCCACTACCACGCGGTGCGCGTGCTGGGTGCCAGCGCCTATGCGGCCGAGGGCGCCACCGAGATCATCGCGAGCCAGGGCACCTATGAGCTCATCGTCGAGCGCGGCGCGCAGGACATGCAGTCGGAGATGGAGCGCTTTCCGCGCCTGTTCCGCAACGCCGAAAGCGTGCCGGGGCTCACTTGGCCCACGCTCGTCATCGGCGGCGGCGACCCGGTGAAGGGGGAAGTCCCCGGCAAGCTTACGCTGGACCTCGGCGGTGTCACGGTCCAGGTGTGGCACCCGGGCCCGGGTCACACCCGCGGCGACACGATCGCCTGGGTGGCGGACGAGAAGGTGCTGTTCTCGGGCGACCTCGTCGAGTACGAAGCGGGTGTTTACACCGGGGACGCGCAGCTCGAGGAGTGGCCCGCGACGCTGGAAGCGCTGCGCGCGCTGCGGGCGGAAGCGATCGTGCCCGGCCGTGGCGAGGCGATGAAGGGCCAGGCCGAGGTCAACAAGGCGCTCGACTACACGAAGCGCTGGGTGGAAACACTCTATGCCTGCGGCAAGGAAGCGGCCGCGCAGAACCTGGACCTGAAAGCCGCGATGGCGCACACGCGCAGCAAGATGGACCCGATCTTCGGGCATGTCTTCATCTACGAGCACTGCCTGCCTTTCGACGTGAGCCGCGCGTACGACGAGGCCAAGGGCATCAAGAACCCGCGCATCTGGACGGCCGAGCGCGACAAGGAAATGTGGGCGGCGCTGCAGGCCGGCTGAACGTAAGGAGCTTGTAGGCCGGCGACTACAGGGCCGTCGGGCGGCAGACGACAAACCGGCGGAATCGGGGCTTCTAAGCTGGTGCAAACGGAGCACCAAAATGATTCGCAAGCCCCACCGCATTCTTCAGCAGCAACCCCGCCGCAACATGGACCCCCAGCAGCAGCAGGGCGGATCCAACGATTTCCAGCCCAAGGCAGCCGGCCAGAAGCCCGAGCAGCAGATGGGCGAAGGCAGCTACGAAGGCACCCGCGACTACAACCAGCGCACGGCCGAATACCTCAAGAAGAACGACGTGCAAAAGGACGCCGAGGCCGCGAGGCCGCGCTCCGAGCAGGAAGCCGCGGAACTCAAGCGCGCCGAGGAGGAGGGAAAGTCCCACTCCAAGGGCGAGCACTGACGCCCGGCATTCATCGCTGGGCAGCGAGTTCCTGCAGATCGCGCTGCCATGCGCGCAGCCGGCGTGCCGCCACGTTGCGCTGCGCGGGCGTCATGCTGTTGTGCAGCGCCGAGAAGCTCCGGCACCCTTCTTCGATCATCGATTGCTGGTAGCTGCGCTCTGCCGCGGCAGCCGGCTCCCGCATGCGATCGAGGAAGCCGCGCATCAGCGCCCTTGATTCGGCGAGCGTCATCGACGACGTTGCCGAGACGGCACGCAACGTCTGCAAGGCGTCGCGTTGGCGCCGCTGCCGCTCCGCGAGCATGCGCGCCGGATCGAACGACGACTGCTGGATCTGCCGCCGCAGCACCGCGAGCTGCGCGTCGTCCAGCTTGCCGTAGATCATCTCGCTTCGCTCGGTGAATTGCTCCAGGCGCTTTTCCGCGAGCTCGGATGCGTTGAGCTCCACCCATTCCTTACGGAATTTCGCGTTGCCCTTGGCGTACTGGCGCTCGAGGTGCTGCAGCTGCGCGGCGCTCAGGCCGCTCGCCAGGGTCACCACCGCGGGCTCCGCTTCGATCGCCAGGACGTCCAGGCGTTCGCGCACCTTGCCGAAGTAAGCGCAGGCCTGCGCCGGAGCGATGTCGCCGGGTACCGCCTCCTCGATGGTGCGCAGCAGCGAGGCGAATTGCGGCAGTTCGTTCGCGCGGTGCCAGCGGTGGAGGCGGCCGAGGTCCTGCCGCACGCGCACGGACTGGTCGTCGCTGAAATCGACGTAGCCGTCGAGCCACCAGTAGGCGATCTCGTCGAGGTTGTTGTAGCCGAGCTTGATGGTGCTGCAGCCGGCGAGCAGCGCCGCGGCGGCCAGCACCCCGATAATGTTGCGCAGGCGAAAGAAGATGTTCATCGAGGCCCAAGGAGTGAGTTCATGACAGCAATCGACGTGGTCATCATGGCAGCGGGCAAGGGCACGCGCATGAAAAGCCGACTGCCCAAAGTGTTGCACCGTTTGGCCGGCCGTGCGCTGCTGCACCACGTGATCGCGAGCGCGCAGGCGCTGCAGGCCCGCAAGGTGGTCGTCATCACGGGCAACGGGGCTGACCAGGTGGAGCAAGCCGTGTCGGGCTGGGCGCATCCCGGGGCGCCGGCGCCGGTGTTCGTGCGGCAGGAGCCGCAGCTGGGCACCGGCCACGCCGTGCAGCAGGCCGTTCCCGTGCTGCCCGACGACGGTGTCGCGCTCATCCTCAACGGCGACGTGCCGCTGATCGAAGCGGCGACGCTGCAGTCGCTGGTCGAGAGCGCCGGGGCGAAGCGGCTCGCGCTGCTGAGCGTGGAGATGCCCGACCCGGCGGGCTATGGGCGTGTCCTCCGTACCGGCGACGCCGTTTCCGCGATCGTCGAACACAAGGACGCCTCGCCCGCCCAGCGTGAGATCCGCGAGGTGTACACCGGCTTCATGGCCGTGCCCAACGCGCTGCTCAAGCGCTGGCTCTCGCGGCTCACCAACGACAACGCGCAGAAGGAGTACTACCTCACCGACATCGTCAAGCTGGCGGTGCAGGACGGCGCGCAGGTCGTGGCGGTGAAGACCGCGGACAAGGTGCAGGTCGACGGCGTGAACAGCCCGGTGCAGCTCGCCGAACTGGAGCGCGCCTTCCAGCTGCGCCGCGCGCGCGCGCTGATGGAGGACGGCGTCCGCATCTGCGACCCGGCACGCATCGACGTGCGTGGCGAGCTCGCCTGCGGGCAGGACGTGGACATCGACGTGAACTGCATCTTCGAGGGCCGCGTCTCGCTCGGCGACGGCGTGCGCATCGGCGCGAACTGCGTGATCGCCAATGCGCGTATCGAGGCGGGCGCGGTGATCCACCCCTTCACGCACATCGACGGCGAGAAGGCCGGCGTCGTGGTGGGGCAGGGCGCCCTGATCGGCCCCTTCGCGCGTTTGCGGCCCGGCGCGCAGCTGGGCGCCGACGTGCACATCGGCAATTTCGTGGAAGTGAAGAACGCGACGCTCGCGCGCGGCGCGAAGGCGAACCACCTGGCCTACCTGGGCGACGCGGACGTCGGGGAGCGCGTGAACTACGGCGCGGGCTCCATCACCGCCAACTACGACGGCGCGAACAAGCATCGCACCGTGATCGAGGCGGACGTGCACGTGGGCAGCAACTGCGTGCTGGTCGCGCCGGTCACCATCGGCAGCGGCGGCACCGTCGGCGCGGGATCGATCATCACGAAGGACACGGCCGCCGGCGCGCTCTCCATTGCGCGCGGCAAGCAGGTGAGCATCCCCGGCTGGCAGCGGCCGCAGAAAAAGCCGAAGGCCTAGGCGCGTCCCTCGCGCGTGTCGCGCGGGCGGACGGGAATGCGCGGGTCGAATTTCGCGCGCTTGACCGAGAAGAAGGCTTTCACGTTGCGCACGTTGGCATCGCTGGTCAGCAGCCGCTGCGCGAGCGAGAGGTAGCCCGGCATGTCCGGCGCGTGCACGACGAGGATGAAGTCCGGGCCCGGTGAGACGCGGTAGCACTGCTGCACCGCGGGGTCACCGATGACGCGCGCTTCGAAAGCTTCCTGTTCCTCGTGGCCCTGGCGGTCCAGCGTGATTTCCACGATGGCCTGCACACCGTGACCCGTGACGGCGGCCATGCGGTCCGCGTCGAGGATGGCAACTTGCCGTTCGACCAAGCCGAGATCGCGCAGGCGCTTGACGCGGCGCAGCGCGGTGGGCGGCGACACGTGAACGCGGGATGCCAGCTCGAGATTGCTGCGCGATGCATCCTGCTGGAGCGCATCGAGCAGTGCGAAGTCCACAGCGTCCAGTTGAATATCCGGTTCATTTATCTGCATGGATGGAGTTTAATTTCATCTAGAAGATGTTGAGCAACTTAATTTCATTTATCGTCAAATTAAGATCGCATGTTTCTTGGGCCTGACCCTAAAGTTGCCTCATCTTCAAGGAGCAACCCATGTGCGGCATCGTCGGCGCGGTTTCCACCCGCAACATCGTTCCCATCCTGGTCCAGGGCCTGCAGCGCCTCGAATACCGGGGTTACGACTCCTGCGGCGTCGCCGTCTATGCTGATGGCCTGCAGCGCGCGCGCAGCACGGACCGCGTCGCGGAACTGCTGACGCAGGTCCAGCAGGAACACATCGAGGGCACGACGGGCATCGCCCACACGCGCTGGGCCACGCACGGCGCGCCCGCCGTGCACAACGCGCACCCGCACTTCAGCCATGGCCCCGGGGCCGACGCCGCCTCGCGTCCGGGCCGCATCGCGCTTGTGCACAACGGCATCATCGAGAACCATGACGAGCTTCGCGCGGCGCTCAAGGCGAAGGGCTACGCGTTCGCGAGCCAGACCGATACCGAGGTGATCAGCCACCTGATCGACAGCGTGTACGACGGCGACCTCTTCGAGGCGGTGAAGGCGGCGATCGTGCAACTCCACGGCGCCTATGCGATCGCCGTGTTCTGCAAGGACGAGCCGCACCGCGTGGTCGGTGCGCGCGCCGGCTCGCCGCTGATCCTCGGGGTGGGCGTGGAGGGTGGCGAGAACTTCCTCGCGAGCGATGCGATGGCACTGGCCGGCGTGACCGACCAGATCGTCTACCTGGAAGAAGGCGACGTGGTCGACCTGCAACTGGGCAAATATTGGATCGTGGACAAGTCGCACAAGCCCGTGACGCGCGCGGTGAAGACCGTGTATGCGCACAGCGGCGCGGCGGAGCTCGGCCCCTACCGCCACTACATGCAAAAGGAAATCTTCGAGCAGCCGCGCGCGGTGGCGGACACGCTCGAAGGTGTCGAAGGCATCGTGCCGGAACTCTTCGGCGACGGCGCGTTCCGCGTCTTCAAGGAAATCGACTCGGTGCTGATCCTGGCCTGCGGCACGAGCTACTACAGCGGCTGCACGGCGAAGTACTGGCTGGAAGGCATCGCGAAGATTCCCACGCAGGTGGAGATCGCCAGCGAATATCGCTACCGCGAGACGGTGCCGAACCCGCGCACGCTCGTCGTGACGATCACGCAATCCGGCGAGACGGCTGACACGCTCGCGGCGCTGCGCCACGCGCAAAGCCTCGGCATGGACCAGACGCTCACGATCTGCAACGTGTCGACGTCGGCGATGGTGCGCGAGTGCAAGCTCGCGTACATCACGCGCGCGGGCGTGGAGATCGGCGTTGCATCCACGAAGGCCTTCACGACGCAATTGGCGGGCCTGTTCCTGCTCACGCTGGCGCTCGCGCAGTCCAAAGGCCGGCTGACGGAAACGGAAGAAGCGAATCACCTGAAGGCGATGCGACACCTGCCCGCGGCGCTGTCGGCGGTGCTGGCGCTGGAGCCGCAGGTCATCAGCTGGGCGGAAGATTTCGCGAACAAGGAAAACGCGCTGTTCCTCGGGCGCGGCCTGCACTACCCGATCGCGCTGGAAGGCGCGCTCAAACTCAAGGAGATCACCTACATCCACGCCGAGGCGTACGCCGCCGGTGAACTCAAGCACGGGCCGCTCGCGCTCGTGACGAGCGAGATGCCGGTGGTGACGGTCGCGCCCAACGACACGCTGCTCGAAAAGCTCAAGAGCAACATGCAGGAAGTGCGCGCACGCGGCGGCGTGCTCTATGTGCTCGCGGATGCGGACACGCGCATCGAGAGCGGCGAAGGCATCCACGTGATCCGCATGCCGGAGCACTACGGCGCGCTCAGCCCGCTGCTGCACGTCGTGCCGTTGCAGCTGCTCGCGTATCACACGGCGATCGCGCGCGGCACCGACGTGGACAAGCCGCGCAACCTCGCCAAGAGCGTCACTGTCGAGTAGGCGGCGGGCGTTGACAAGCCGCGGGCGGGTGAAATATTCTTCTCCGATGCCCTCCCGCGCCCGCACCGCGCCGTCCTCCAGCGCCACGCCGGCGCCCGACAGCGCCTGCGAGGCGGCCCGCTATGCCTTGCTGAGGCGGCTCGCGCCTTCGATGCGGCATCACCTCGTCGTCAACCTGCAGCCCATCGGCATGATTTACGAAGTGCTCGACCGGCGTTTGCGCGCCGACGAGCCGGACCTGCGCGAGGTCCACGAGAGCGCGCAGAAGATCAACGGCTTCGCACGCGCGGCACTGGACTCCAGCTTGGACATGATCACCTGGCTGTCGCCGCCGCCGGAAGCGGCCACGACGGTGGCCGACGGCGTGCGCGAGTGCCTGGGCCTGCTGGCCACCAGCCTCACGTTTCGCGGTTATGCGCTTCGCAACGACGTGATGCCCTTGCAGGGCCGTACCCATCGCTCCGCGATGCGCACCGTCCTTTCGGCCACGCTGCTGCACCTGACGGACGAACACGCGCCGCCGGCGGAAATCTCGCTGTCCGCGCAGGACACGGCGCAGGCTTTCGTCTTGAAGCTCGCGCTGCGAGAGGGCGAAGGTGAATCGGGATTCACGCCGGAGCCCGCGTACCGGCCCCTGCAGTGGAATGACGTGCAGGCCCTCGCCTCGGCCGAATCGGTGGAACTGGTGCGCGAGACGAAGCAGGCGATTTCGCTGGTCCTGCCGCGCGTGGCCGCCTAGCGCACCGCGCGCCGCGGCCGCAGCGCGTGCATCAGCGCCGGCACTTCGCCGGGCAGTTCGCGCGCGAGCAAGCCCAGGGGACCGAATGTCCTCGACAGTCGCGCGCCGGCCATCGAGTGCAGCACCACGCCCCAGCAGCCCGCCTGTTCCAGCGGGGCGCCGCGCGCCGCGAGCCCGGCGATCAGGCCCGCGAGCACATCGCCGGAGCCGGAGGTCGCAAGGCCGGGCACGCTGGCCTCATGCGCCCATTGCCGGCCCGAGGGGTCCGCGATGCGGGTCACCGCGCCCTTGAGGACCACGCACGCATTCCAGGCGCTGGCCTTGTCCGCCGCGCAACCTGCATCGCACTCGATGCGATCCTTCGAATCGCCGCACAACTGCGCCATCTCCCCCGCATGCGGCGACAGCAGCACGGGCTGGGCGAAGCGCCCGACCTCCCGCTGCACGTTCATGGCGAGCGCATCCAGCACGAGCGGCGTGCGCGCCGCGATGCGAAGCAGGCGCAGCACGAATTGCACGGTGGCATCTTCGTCGGAGAAACCCGGGCCCACCAGCACGGCGTCGGCGGCGGTCACGACGTCTTCCAGCGCATCGACGCCCTCCGGCGTGAGGCCCCCGGCCGGCGTCTCGGGCAGGCCGATGATGCGTGCCTCGGGCATGGCCATCACCATCGCGGCGGCGGCGGACTGCGCCGTCGCGATGACCAGCTTGCCCGCGCCGGCGCGCAGTGCGGCCGTGGCCGCGAGCAAGGCGGCGCCGGGGATTTCGCGGCTGCCGCCGATCACGACGACGCGGCCCCGCGATTCCTTGTCGGCGTCCCCGGTCAGGGCGGGCAGGGGCCAGTCGCGCAGCGTCCTCGCATCGAGCTGGAGAGCGGCGTCGCGTTCCTTCATCGTCAGGGCTTGGGCGCGACCGGCTCGTCGGGCGCCGCGGTGACGGGGGCGCCCGCCTGCTGCAGCGGCGCGACGAAGTTCGCGCGGTCCAGCACCAGGGCGTCCGCCGCGGCGTCGTATTCGTACGCGGTCACGCCGCAGTTGGGCACGTCGCCGAGCTTGTCGATCGCGAGGATCTGCTCCTCGTCCATGCACTCGACGAGGTAGCGCATGCAGTTGACGATCACCTGGTGCCCCACGACCAGGACGCGCTGTCCCGCGTATTCGCGCGTCACCATCTCGAGCACGCTGCGCAGCCGAAGGATCACGTCGCACCAGCTCTCGCCACCCGGCGGGCGGAAGTAGAACTTGCCGACGTGCGAGCGTTGCGCGCCGAGTTCCGGGTACTTGTGCTGGATGCCGAAGTGCGTGAGGCGGTCGAGGATGCCGAATTCCTTTTCCCGCAAGCGCTCGTCCACGCGAACCGGCAGCTTGTCGGGCGGGATGCCCGCGGCCTCGCGCATCAGGCGCGCCGTGTCGCGGGCCCGGACGTAGGGCGAGCACAGCAGCACGTCCGGCCGCCGGGCGGCCGGCAGTTCGCCGAGCCAGCGGCCGAATGCGATGGATTGCTCCTTGCCGAGGTCCGAGAGCGGCGTGTCGATGTCCCGGAACGCAATGTCGATCACGTGCTGCCGCGCGGCCTCGGCGGCGTCGCGCGCGACATTGCCCGCGCTCTGGCCGTGCCGGACGATCCAGAGTGCGCCGGGCCAGCGTGCGTTCTGCTCCTTCACGGCCGCTCGAACCCCAGCTTCTTCATGGCGGCCGCCAGCGGCGTGCGCTGCTGCTCGTAGTCCGCCCAGGGCTCGTTGCCCTGGTCGAGCCGCTGGTGGACATCGCGGATGGTCCAGTGCGCGCCCCCCTTGAGCCCATCGAGCTCGTCCCACCGCACCGGCACCGAAATCCCGAGGCCGGGCCGCGAGCGGGCGGACCAGGCGCAGACCGTCGTCGCGCCATAGCCGTTGCGCAGGTAGTCGATGAAGATCTTGCCCACCCGGTTGGTGCCGCCGCTCTTGGCGACGAAGCGGTCGGGGATGGTGCGCGACAGGTGCTGCACCACCGCCTGCGAGAAGCTCTTGACCGTGTCCCAGTCGAACTGCTTTTTCAAAGGCACGACCAGGTGCAGCCCCTTGCCGCCGCTGGTCTTGAGGAACGCGGGCAGGCCGAGCTCCTGCAGGAATGCGTGCACCAGGTGCGCGGCCTGCTGGATCTGCGCCCACGACACGCCTTCGCCGGGGTCGAGGTCGAAGGTCATGCGGTCCGGCTTGCCGATCGCCGTCTTCACGCCGTTCCAGGTATGGAATTCGACGACGTTCATCTGCGCGGCCGAGAGCAGGCCCTCGGGCTTGGCGACTTCGAGCATCGGCGGGTGGCCGGGGAAGAAAGAGGGGTCGAGCTGCTCGATGCCCGGCATCTTGTAGCGCTCGGCGTGCTTCTGGAAGAAGAGCTCGCCGGCGATGCCCTGCGGCGCACGCACCAGCGACACCGGGCGGCCCTTGAGGTGCGGCATCATGAACGGGGCGACCAGCGCGTAGTAGCGCACGAGCTCGATCTTGGTCGCGCCGGACTGCGGGTCGATCACGCGGTCGGGGTTGCTCACGCGCAGGCCTGCAGGCAAGGTGACCGGCGCCTGCGTGGCAGCAGTGGTTCGCGCGGCGGCGGGCGCAGCGGATGCGGCCTTGTTCGAGGCCTTGGCCGAAGCCTTGGTCGAAGCCTTGGCAGGCTTGTCGACAGGCGCGCCGTGCCGCGGCTTCTCGCGCACGATCGATCCCGGTTTCTTGTCGTCGCGCAGGCCGTGGAACACCGAATGGCGGATGCGGTTGTCGCGCGTCCACTCGCCGAAGGCGACTTCGCAGACCAGCTCGGGCTCGACCCAGTGCACGCCGCGCGGAATGCTCGCGTTGGGGGCGAAGGGATTGCGGTCCGACGCGGCTTCGTCGAGTCGCGCGCGCATCTCGCGCAGGCTCGCCTCGTTGAAGCCGGTCCCGACGTTGCCGGCATAGTGCAGCGCGCCCTTGTCGTCGTAGACACCGAGCAGCAGCGACCCGATGCCGGTGCGCGAGCCCTTCGGGTCGGTGTAGCCGCCGATCACGAATTCCTGGCGCTGGCCGCACTTGAGCTTGATCCAGTCGGAGGACCGCCGCGTCACATAGGCGGAGTCGCGGCGCTTCGCCACCACCCCTTCGAGGCCGAGCCGGCATGCCGACGCGATCACGTCGCCGGGCGGCGCGTCGAAGACGGCGGAGAAGCGCACCTGCGGCTGCGGCTTGCGCTCGACCACTCGCTGCAGCACCGCGCGCCGCTCCTCGAGCGGCACCTCGCGCAGGTCGTAGCCCGCGCAATAGGGAATGTCGAAGAGGTAATAGACGATATTGGCGGTTCGCGCGGAGTCGAAGGCGCCCTGCAGCGCCTGGAAGTCCGCCGGCACGCGTTCCCCGGGCATGATGATCTCGCCGTCGTACCAGCCGTCCGGCAGTTCCATGGCCTGCAGCGATTTCTGGAGCTGCGGCAGCTTGTGCGTCCAGTCGTTGCCGTTGCGGGTGACGAGCTGTACCTTGCCACCCTCGGCGCGCGCCAGCATGCGGTAGCCGTCGAACTTGATCTCGTAGAGCCACCGGTCGGTGTCCTTCGGCGGCGCATCGACCAGCGTGGCGAGCTGTGGCTGCAACTCCTTGGGGAGCGTGGCCTTGCGCGCGCCCGCGGGCGGGCCGTCGGCGGCGGCAGGCGATGCGGGCGCCGCGGCGACAGGCGCTGCCCGCGTCGCAGGCACGTCCTCGAGCTTCTTCACGCTGTCGGGCATTTCATCGACCACGCTGAACTCCGATGAGGGGCGGACGAACTCGTCCTTCTCCTTGATCAACAGCCAGGGTTCCTGGCGCTCGCCTTCCCGCGCCTTCATGCGCACGAGCGTCCAGCGGCCGTGCATCTTGTGGCCGCGCAGCTCGAACTTGAGCTTGCCGTCGCGATAGCCCTTGTGCGGGTCTTCCAGCGGAATCCATACGCCCTTGTCCCAGATGATGACCTTGCCGGCGCCGTAGTTGCCTTCGGGGATGCTGCCTTCGAAGGTGTTGTACGAGATGGGGTGGTCCTCGACATGCACCGCCATGCGCTTGTCCGCCGGATCGTAGCTCGGTCCCTTGGGCACCGCCCAGCTTTTCATCGTGCCTTCCAGCTCGATGCGGAAGTCGTAGTGCAGGCGCGTCGCCCAGTGCTTCTGGATCACGAAGGCGCGCGCGGCCTCGTTGGGCGTGCCGCCCTCCGCGGGTTCAGGCGTCGCGTCGAAATTGCGCTTGTCCCGGTAGGCCTTGAGTGCGCCGGAAGATCGGTCGTCCATGATGCTGCCCTCTCCTTGCCTTTATTGCCGCTCCAGGTGCGCGACCAGCCTTTGCTCGGCGGCGCTGAGCGCCTTGTGGCCCGACGAGTCGAATTCCGCGTCGAGCTCCTTCTTGCCGCACAGCTCGAGCGCCAGGTCCAGCACGCCGGGATGGATGTACGCCTTGCGGCAGACCGCCGGCGTATTGCCCAGGCTGGCCGAGACCTCCGCGAGGACCTGCTTGATGGTGAAGGGCTCTGCCTTCAGGCACAGCGTGCGGACGGTATCGAGCGCGAGCACGCTGCCGTGCCAGGTGCGGAAGTCCTTCGCCGTGAAGCGCTCGCCGCACACGGCGTGCAGGTAGTCGTTGACATCGCCGGAACTCACGCTTCGCACCTCGCCGGCGTCGTCCTTGTACTGGAACAGCTCCTGGCCCGGCAGGTGCAGGCAGCGCCGCACGACGCGGGCGACGCGCGGATCGCGCACCTGCACCTCATGGCGCACGCCGCTCTTGCCGCGGAAGGACAGCTTCACGCGGTCGCCTTCGATGCGCGCGTGGCGGTTGCGCAGGGTCGTGAGCCCGAACGAGCCGTTCTCCTTCGCGTACTGGTCGTTGCCCACGCGGATGTAGGTGGTGTCCAGCAGGCGCACGATGGTGGCGAGCACCAGGTCCCGGGAATGGCTGTTGTCTTCGAGATCGCGCTTCACCTGCCGGCGGATGCGCGGCAGCACCTGCGCGAATGCCAGGAGGCGGTCGAATTTTCCGCTGTCGCGCTCTTCGCGCCAGCGGGGGTGGTATCTGTATTGCTTGCGGCCGCGCGCATCGCGGCCCGTGGCCTGCAGGTGGCCATGGGGGGAAGGGCAGATCCACACGTCCGTGTAGGCCGGCGGGATCGCCAGCTTGCGGATGCGTGCGATCTCCGCTTCGTCGCGCAGCCACCGGCCCTTCGCGTCGCGATACGCAAAGCTGTCGCCCTTGCGCACGCGCGAGATGCCGGGTTCGCTGTCGCTCGAAAAGAAGAGGCCGGCGGGGACGCCGGCCTCCGGGCCAGCCGCTTCGGAGCCGTTACCGGACGCGAGCAGCATGGCCGGCCGCGATCAGGACGCCGCGCGGAACTGGTCCCGCAGCATCTTGATCTGGTCGTGGTTGCGTTGCACGCCCTGCATCTGGCGCTCGACGATGAGCTTCACGCCCGCCGGCAGCGTCTGCTTGAGGGCCTTGCGATAGCGGGCGATGGCGTTGTCCTCGCCGCGCTCGCACTCTTCCAGCACCGCCTTGTCGTCGTAGGTGGTGAGCGCGGATTTCACCGACACCCAGCCACGGTGCATCGCGCCCGCGACGCTGCCGCCGTCTTCGGCCTTGCCGCCGAGGTTGCGGATCTGCTCGTTGAGCTCCTGCGCGGCGCCGCGGCAATCGTCGGCGCGTTGCATGAAGGTGGACTTCAGGTCCGCGCGCTTTGCCTGCTCGGCGCAGGCCCGGAAGCCGTACTCGCCGTCCTTGCAGCACTCCACGAGATCCTGCAGCGCATCGACCACGTCGTCGCGGTCGCCGCCTTCATTGCCCGCGCTTTGCATCGAGCCCACGGCCGCGGCAGCGCCACCGGCCTTCATGCCGCTGCGCTGCGAGTCCACGCGCTCCCAAGCCGCGCGGCTGGCCGGCTGCGCCTGCTTCCACTCGAGGCCCGAGCCCGCGCGCGCTTCCTCCCACTCGGAGGCCAGGCGCGGCTCGGCGGTTTCGAAGTCGCCGTCGTAGCGCGTGCGTCCCGTCAGGCCCAGGCGGTAGGCGGGGGCGTAGTCGTCATAGGTGCGGCCCTTCTCGTAGTAGGGCTCGCGCGAATAGTTGTCCTTCCAGTAGGCTTCCTCGGCCGTGGGGTTCACGGCCTCGCCGGCGGCCTTGCCGGCCAGCCCGCCGACCACCGCGCCCACGACGCCGCCCACCGCCACGCCGATCGGGCCGCCGATGGCGCCCATGGTGGCGCCTGCCACCGCGCCGCCGGTGGCGCCGATGCCGGTGCCGACCGGGTGCGCACCGGGTTCGTCGGTGATGGGATCGCGATTGAGGTCTTTGTCTTCAGCAGCCATGTGCGTGCTCCTTGTAGTGAGGGATGAATGTGGGTCCATCTTCGTGTCGCGGTGGAGCGGGGCGGTCAGTCAAGGAGGAGAACAACTGTAGGAAAAAGCGCCATGGGGACACGTGCGGCCGGAACTCGCCCGCCACGGCCGCGCTCACAGGGGAAAGATGCCTTGTCCTACACCCCCTCGCCCGGGGGCGGCGCAATCTGGGGGAGCGAACAACGACGAGAAGAGCAATGCCATGAAATACTCACTGCGCAAGACACCGTCGCATCTCCACCTGGCCTACAAGTACGGGGAGGCCAGCGATGGCCTGCTCGGCCGCAACTTCGTGCTGGTGGTCGATGACAAGCAACTCACGCTCGGCGTCGACCTGACGCCGAATTTCCACCTCCGCAACAAGAGCGCGGCGGCCTACCTGGACGCCGTCAACTTCGCGCACAACCACCACAAGCTGCGCTACCTCCAGTGCAGCGACAACCTGGTGCGCACGCGGCTCATCCGCGCGTGGGAGCAGGTGCAGCAGCCGAGCATGCGCATGTGCCTGGACCTCGGCCCGCGCGGCAGGTTCCTTTATTCGGTGCTGCCCCATTCGCTATTCATGGGGGGCATCCAGCTGGACGTGCAGGAGGTGCTCGAGGAAGAAGCCTCGCGCAGCCGCACGACCGTCCAGCAACCGCAACTCGCAAGGGATCACGCATGACGACCAGACTTTCTCGCGCCACCGCCGCACTCGCGGCATCGGTGCTCACCGCCGGCTTCATGGGGCTGGCATCGGCGCCCGCCCTGGCCTACGACTCGGGCTCGCTCAAGGCGAAATACACCGAGCTGCAGGCCGAACTTCAGGACCCGAACAACACCTTCCGCCAGCCGGTGCACGTCGACTCGTCGCAGTCCGGCGACAACCTGAGCGGCGAGGTGTATGCGGTGGTGCCGCACGCCTTCAAGGACTTCGAAGCGGCGATGAAGGACCCCTCGGACTGGTGCGACATCCTCATCCTGCCTTTCAACACCAAGTATTGCCACGCGGCGCCGGGCGCGAATGGAGCGCAGGTGCTCCAGGTGCGCATCGGTCGCAAATCCGACCAGCCGGTGGACGAGGCGTACCGCATCGACTTCGCGCTGCAACCGGTCGCCGCTTCGGCCCAGTACTTCGAGAGCCGCCTCACCGCGCCGACCGGCCCGGTCGGCACGCGCGACTACCGTATCGCCGTCTCGGCTGTGCCGCTGGAGGGCAACAAGACGTTCATGCACCTGAGCTATTCGTACGGCTACGGCGCCACGGGGCGCTTCGCGATGGGGGCCTACCTCTCGACCGTGGGTGCGAGCAAGGTCGGTTTCACCGTGACCGGCAAGGACGCGAACGGCCAGCCCGTCTACATCGGCGGCGTGCGCGGCGCGATCGAGCGCAACGTGATGCGTTACTACCTGGCGATCAACGCGCACCTGGCGTCGATGTCGGCAGCGCCCGCGCAGCGACTGGAAAAGCGCATCCAGACCTGGTTCGACAGCACGGAGCGCTATCCGCGGCAGTTGCGCGAGATGGATCGCTCGGCCTACGTGGCGATGAAGCGCACGGAAGCGGAGCGGCAGCTGACGGCGCTGCAGTAGGCGGGTTTACTTCAAGCCGGCGGCTGCGCGCAGCGCTGCGGCCTTGTCGGTGCGTTCCCAGGTGAATTCGGGCTCCTCGCGGCCGAAGTGGCCGTAGGCCGCCGTCTTTTCGTAGATCGGGCGCAGCAGGTCGAGCATCTGGATGATGCCCTTGGGACGCAGGTCGAAGTGGTCGTGCACGAGCGACGCCAGCTGGTCGTCGGGGATCACGCCCGTGCCTTCCGTGTAGATCGTCACGTTCATCGGCTTGGCCACGCCGATCGCATAGGCGACCTGGATCTGGCACTGGCGCGCGAGGCCGGCGGCGACGATGTTCTTGGCGACATAGCGCGCGGCATACGCGGCGGAACGGTCCACCTTGCTCGGGTCCTTGCCGGAGAATGCTCCGCCGCCGTGCGGGCAGGCGCCGCCGTAGGTGTCCACGATGATCTTGCGGCCGGTGAGGCCGCAGTCGCCCTGCGGGCCGCCGATGACGAAGCGGCCGGTCGGGTTGATCAGGTAGCGGGTCTCCTTCAGCCACTCCTTGGGCAGCACCGGCTTGATGATCTCCTCGATGACCGCCTCGTTGAACGAGGCCTTCATCTTCGTGTGCGTCTCGCTCTGGTCGGGGCTGTGCTGGGTGGAGAGCACCACGGTGTCGATGCTGTGCGGCTTGCCGTCCACGTAGCGCATCGTCACCTGGCTCTTCGCGTCGGGGCGCAGGAAGGGCAGCCGGCCATCCTTGCGCAACTGGGCCTGGCGCTCCACGAGCCGGTGCGCGTAGTAGATCGGCGCGGGCATGAGCTCGGGCGTTTCGTCGCAGGCGTAGCCGAACATCAGGCCCTGGTCGCCCGCGCCGGTGTTGAGGTGGTCGTCGCTCGCGTGGTCCACGCCCTGCGCGATGTCGTTGGACTGCTTGTCGTAGCAGACCATGACGGCGCAACCCTTGTAGTCGATGCCGTATTCGGTGTTGTCGTAGCCGATGCGCTTGATCGTGTCGCGCGCGACCTGGATGTAGTCGACGTGCGCGTTGGTGGTGATCTCGCCGGCCAGCACGACCAGGCCGGTGTTGGTGAGCGTTTCCGCGGCGACGCGGCTGCGCGGGTCCTGCCGGAAGATCGCGTCGAGGATCGCGTCGGAGATCTGGTCCGCGACCTTGTCGGGGTGGCCTTCGGAGACGGATTCGGATGTAAAGAGGAAATCGTTCGCCATTTGAATAAACTCCGTGGGTTGTGGTCAAGGCGCGTTGCCTTGTGCCGGAGCTTGGGGCGAACGCTTTAGCAGATTTTTTTAGCGTCGCCCTGCAAGTAGTTCATAACTCGGCGACGAGGGAATTCTAAACGCTTGTGAAAGACCTGTTTCGCCTCCTGGCGCGCCTGCCGCTGCCGGTGCTGCACGCCGCGGGCGTCATGCTCGGCTGGGTCGCTTTCCTCGCGTCGCCCACCTACCGCCGCCGCTTCGTCGCCAACGCGCGGCAGGCCGGCTACGGCATGGGCGCCGTGCTGGGCGCGGTCGGCGAAGCCGGGAAGCTGGTCGGGGAGGCGCCGCGGCTCTGGTTCGGCAAGCCCGTCACGCTCCTGTGGGAAGGCGAACACCTGATCGACCAGGCGCGCGCGGACGGGCGCGGCATCGTCTTCCTCACGCCGCACCTGGGGTGCTTCGAGGCGACGGCGCAAGGCTATGCGTCGCGTTATGGACGCATCACCGTGCTGTACCGGCCCGCGCGCAAGGCCTGGCTGCGCGACCTGGTGGACACTGCGCGGGCGCGCCCGAACCTGGCCACTGCGCCCACGACGCTGGCCGGCGTCAAGCAGATGCTCAAGGCGCTCAAGGGCGGCGAAGCGGTCGGCCTGCTCCCGGACCAGGTGCCGCCCGAAGGACTGGGCGCATGGGCGCCGTTTTTCGGCAAGCCTGCCTACACGATGACCCTCTCCGCGCGCCTTGCGCAGCAGACCGGCGCCGCCGTGCTGCTCGCCTGGGGCGAGAGGCTGGCATGGGGCCGGGGCTTTCGCATCCGCTTGCGCGCCTGGCCGGGCGAGCTCGCCGCCGAGCCGGCCGCCGCGGCCGCGCAGGTCAATGCACGGATGGAGGAACTGGTGCGCGAGTGCCCTCGCCAGTACCTGTGGGGCTACGCGCGCTACAAGACACCCGCGGCGGGGGCGGTGCGATGAGCCACCTCGGCGTTCTCTTCATGCGCTTCATCGCGCACTGGCCGCTCGCCTGGGTGCGCGGCTTCGGCTGGCTGCTCGGGTGGTTCCTGTATGCGGTGGTGGTGCCGCGGCGGCGCGTGGTGCGCGCCAACCTTGCGTTGTGCTTCCCGCACTGGACCGAGGCGCAGCGGCGCGCGCTGGTGCCGCGCGTCTTCATCCGCGTGTCGCAGGCGTGGCTCGACCGCGGGTGGTTGTGGCATGCCGATCCGCAGGTCGTGCGCGAGCGGCTGCATGTCACCGGGGCGGTGGAGGAGTTGACTGGCGACCAGCCGACCGTGATCTTCGCGCCCCACTTCGTCGGGATGGATGCAGGCTGGACGGCGATCACGCAGCAGTTCGATCGGCGCTTCACCGGCATCTACACCAACCAGGCGGACAAGGTGGTGGACGCGTGGATTCTGCGCGGCCGCCAGCGCTTCGATTCGGGTCGCCCCTTCACGCGGTCGGACGGCGTGAAGGCCATCGTCTCGTCGCTGCGCAGCGGCGCGCCCCTGTACCTGCTGCCGGACATGAACTTCGGTCCCGAGGAGTCGATCTTCGTGGAGTTCTATGGCGTGCAGGCAGCGACCGTGCCGTCGCTCTCGCGCTTCGCGAAGCTCGGGCGCGCGAAGGTCGTTCCGGTGATCGCGCGGATGACCCGCGCGGGTTACGACATCGAGGTGCTGCGGCACTGGGACGATTTCCCCACCGACGACGTGAAGGCCGACACGGCGCTCATGAACCTGCGCCTGCAGGGCTACATCGACGCCATGCCCGAGCAGTACTACTGGGTGCACAAGCGCTTCAAGACCCGGCCGGAAGGCGAAGCCGGCGTCTATTGACGTGCGAGGAACGCGCCGAGGCGCTGCGCGACGAAGGCGGGGCGCTCGTGGATGATCCAGTGGGTCGCACCTTCCACCTTCTCGAGCGTCAGGTCGGCGACGTAGTCGCCCAGTCCATCGATCAGTTCGGGCGGCAGGGCGACGTCCTCCATTGCCCACAGCACGAGCGTCGGCAGGTCCACCGTGAGCATTTCGCGCGGCAACGTGACGGCCGCGGCGCCCGGGTCTTCGGGTCGCGGCGGCCGCAGCGGCGATGCGCGGTAGTAATTGCAGCCGCCGGTGAGGCTCGCGTCCCACACGTCCCGGTACTGCTGCTTGACCGCGTCGGTCAGCCAGGTGCGGCTCTCCTCGCCGAAGAACTTCCACATGCGCCGGTAGTCGTCCTCGCGCAGGATCGCTTCCGCATCGGGGCGGATGAGGAAGTTCATGTAGGCGCTCGCGGCCTGCTGGCGGGGATTGCTCTTGAGCTCGCGCAGGAAGGTACCCGGGTGCGGCGAATTGATGATTGCCAGGCGCCGCGTGAGCTGGGGCAGCTGGTTCGCGAGGTTCCACGCGACCGCGCCGCCCCAGTCGTGGGCGACGAGGCATTCGAGCGGCGCGCCTTCGATGGCGATCAATGCGGCGATGTCCTGCACCAGCGCCTTGGCACGGTAGGCCTTGACGTCCGCGGGCTGGGTCGACCGCTCGAACCCGCGCAGGTTCGGCGCGATGCAGCGGTAGCCGCCGTGCTCCGGCTTCGCGAAATGTTCCAGCAGCTCGTCCCACACGAAAGCCGCTTCGGGAAAACCGTGCAGGAACATCAGCACGGGCCGGCCGCGCGCGCCCGCGGCGCGGCAGCTGAGCGTGATGCCGTGGGGGAGGGGCTGCTGGAGCGTCTCGATCATGGGGTGGAGGGGTGCGCCCATTGCCACAGCAGCATGGAGACTTCCTCCACGCCCTGCTTCTTCAGCGCGGAAAAGAGTTTGACCTCCCCGCCGCCCGCCTGCAGTCGCGCAATCGACAGGGCCTTGGCCGCCTCGCTGCGGTTGAGCTTGTCGGCCTTGGTGAGCAGCAGCAGGAATTTCAGGCCTTGCTCCACGCGCGGGCGGATGACTTCCAGCAGGATGTCGTCGAGCTCGGTGAGGCCGTGGCGCGGGTCCACCAGCAGCACGACGGCCTTGAGGTTCTCGCGCGTCACGAGGTAATTCGCCATGACCCGCTGCCAGCGCAGCTTGTCGGCCTTCGGAACGGCCGCATAGCCGTAGCCCGGCAGGTCGGCCAGGATCGCGTCGGTGACGCCCTGCTTTCCCAGCTCGAACAGGTTGATGCTCTGCGTGCGGCCGGGCGTCTTCGAGGCGAAGGCGAGGCGCTTTTGCTGGGTGAGGACGTTGATGCAGGTCGACTTGCCCGCGTTGGAGCGGCCGACGAAAGCGATCTCGGGCAGGTCGAGCGCGGGCAGGAACTCCAGCGTCGGCGCGGTCGTCATGAATCGCGCGGTGTGCAGCCAGCCGGTGGCGGTCTTGCTGTCGGGTGCAGCGGGGGACTGGGGGCCCGGGGCCGGGGTCATGCTTGCCTTTGTTTGCGGGGGAACCCCGGGTGGGGCATTGTAGAATCACGAGGTTTTGCGCCAACGAACCGACCCCCCGAACATGAAGCCGTTTGCCTCCCACGTGACCGCCGCCTTGCTGGCCGCCTGTTTCGCGCTCCCCGCCCTCACCGCGTCCGCCGCCGAGAGCCCCGCCGCCCACGGCCCGGCCGGCGCGCCTGCCGCGGCGCCCGCGCCTGCGCCGGCGGTCGCCAAGCCCGACCTGAACCTCGGCAGCACGAAGTTCACGGCGGTTTGCGCCGCCTGCCACGGCGCGGACGGCAACTCGGGCACTCCCGTCAACCCGAAGCTCGCGCAGCAGCACCCGCAGTACCTTGTCAAGCAGTTGCAGGAATTCAAGGCCGGCAAGCGCGTGAGCCCCGTGATGCAGCCCATGGCCGCGCAGCTGTCGGACGCCGACATGAAGAACATCGCCTTCTGGGCCGCCTCGCAGAAAGCCAAGACCGGTTTCGCGAAGGACAAGGACCTGGTCGCGCTGGGCGAGCGCATCTTCCGCGGCGGCATCGCCGACCGCCAGGTCGCCGCCTGCGCCAGCTGCCACAGCCCCAACGGCGCCGGCATCCCCGCACAATACCCGCGCCTGGCCGGCCAGCATGCCGACTACGTGGCCACGCAGCTCACGGCCTTCCGTGACGGCGCCCGCACGAACAGCCCGCAGATGACGGCCGTGGCCGCCCGGCTCAATGACAGGGAAATCCGCGCAGTGGCCGATTACGTCGCCGGCCTGCGCTGAATGCGGCGCCCGGCGCCGTTGAACTAACCGCCGCCAAACCAACCTAAAACAAGGCGGGCGCCTCCGTGGAGGGCCCGCCTTTTTTTGTCACCTCCATCCCATCGCCATGACCGTCACCACCGAGGGCCTTCGCCTCCCGACCGAATCGCGATCCCTGCGATCGACGGTGGAACTGCTGTCCTCGATGCGGTTCTCGATCTCGCTGCTGACGGTGATCTGCATCGCCTCGGTCATCGGCACGGTGCTCAAGCAGCACGAACCGGTCACCAACTACGTGAACCAGTTCGGCCCCTTCTGGGGCGAGCTTTTCATGGCGCTCAGATTGAACGCGGTGTACAGCGCCTGGTGGTTCCTGCTGATCCTCGCCTTCCTCGTCGCGAGCACCTCGCTGTGCATCGCGCGTAACACGCCGAAGATCTTCGCGGACCTGAAGGCCTACAAGGAGAACCTGCGCGAGCAGAGCCTGAAGGCGTTCCACCACCGTGCGCAAACCACGCTTCCCGATGCGCCCGAGGCGGCCGCGAAGCGGCTGGGCGGCGAGCTCGCGGGGGCGGGCTGGAAGGTCAAGCTGCAGCAGCGCGAGACGGGCTGGATGCTCGCGGCCAAGACCGGTGGCGCCAACAAGATCGGCTATCTCGCGGCGCACAGCGCGATCGTGCTGGTGTGCCTCGGCGGCCTGATGGATGGCGACCTGATCGTGCGCGCGCAGATGCTCCTGGGCGGCAAGACGCCTTACACCGGGGGCGGCTCGATCACCGACGTGAACGAGAAGCACCGTCTGCCCGCGAGCAACCCGACCTTCCGCGGCAACGTGCTGGTGTCCGAGGGCACGCAGTCGGGGACGGCGGTGCTGAGCCAGTCCGACGGCATCCTGCTGCAGGAGCTGCCGTTCACCATCGAGCTCAAGAAGTTCGTCGTGGACTACTACTCGACGGGCATGCCCAAGCTGTTCGCGAGCGACATCGTGATCCATGACCGCGAGACCGGCGAGGCGATTCCGGCGCGCGTGGAGGTGAACCACCCGGCGAGCCATCGCGGCATCGAGATCTACCAGTCCAGCTTCGACGACGGCGGCTCGTCGGTGAAGCTGCACGCCGTGCCGATGAACGGCGCCGCGCGGCCTTTCGACATCGAAGGCGTGATCGGCGGCAGCTCGCAGCTCACCCGGGGCCAGGCCGACGCCGACCGGATGACGCTGGAGTACACCGGCCTGCGCGTCATCAACGTGGAGAACTTCGGCGACAACAAGGCCGGCGGCACCGACGTGCGCAAGGTGGACCTGCGCCAGGCGGTCGACGCGCGCCTGGGCGCCGCCAACAAGACCGTCACGAAGAAGGAGTTGCGCAACGTCGGCCCGAGCATCGGCTACAAGCTGCGCGACGCCTCCGGCCAGGCGCGCGAGTTCAACAATTACATGCTGCCGGTGGACATGGGCGACGGCGCGCCGGTCTTCCTCATGGGCGTGCGCGAAACGCCGTCCGAGCCCTTCCGCTACCTGCGCGCGCCGGCGGACGACCAGGGAAGCCTCGACGGTTTCCTGCGGCTTCGCGCGGCCCTGCTGGACCCCAAGCTGCGCGAGACGGCTGTGCGCCGCTATTCGGCGCTTGCGACCGATCCCTCGCGCCCCGAGCTGGCGGGCCAGCTCGCCGCCTCCGCCAGCCGTGCGCTCGCCCTGTTCGCCGGTGTCGATGCCGCTGCCCCCGCCGGAAAACCGGCCGGGGGCCTGCAGGCGATCTCGGACTTCATGGAGGCCAACGTGCCCGAGCCCGAGCGCGCGCGCGCGGGCGAAGTCCTGATCCGCATCCTGAACGGCGCCCTGTTCCAGCTCGCCCAGCTCACGCGGGAGGCGAACGGGCAGAAACCGCTGGAGCCCAACGAGAAGACGCAGGCCTTCATGACGCAGGCCGTGCTCGCGCTCTCGGACATCCACGCCTATCCCGCGCCGATGGCCTTCCAGCTCAAGGACTTCACACAGGTGCAGGCCAGCGTCTTCCAGGTCACGCGCGGCCCCGGCCGTAACATTGTCTATCTCGGGTGCGCCTTGCTGATCCTGGGCGTTTTTGCCATGCTGTACATCCGCGAGCGCCGGGTTTGGATCTGGCTCGCACCGGAGGCGGGCGGCACGCATGCGACCCTCGCGCTGTCGAGCAACCGCCAGAGCATGGACGCCGACCGCGAGTTCGAGAGGCTGAAGCAACGCCTGCTGGGAATCACCATATGAATACCGCCACCACCACGCTCACCCTGCACGAGGGTTTCTTCACGCGCCGCAGCGCGTTCGACTGGGTCTTCGCAGCCCTCGTCGTGCTCGGCGGCGCCTACGGCTTCGCGCGGTACGCGGGCTACATGGACGTCTACGAGAAGGGCATCCTCATCGCCGCCGTGCCGGCCGCCATCTGGGTCGGCTGGTTCTGGCGCCCCCTTCGCACGCTGATGCTGTCGGTGGCGGTGTTCTCGCTGCTTGCGATCGTGGCCTACCAGGGCAGCCTGGAACGCGCCGACTCATTTTTCTGGCTGAAGTACTTCCTGTCCAGCCAGTCCGCCATCCTCTGGATGAGCGTGCTCTTTTTCATGAGCACGGTGTTCTACTGGATCGGCATGTTCTCGCCGCGCGAAGGCACGTCGATGGAGCGCATCGGATCGCGGCTGGCGTGGGTGGCGGTGGGCATGGCGCTCATCGGGACGATGGTGCGCTGGTACGAGAGCTACCTCATCGGCGCGGACATCGGGCACATCCCGGTGAGCAACCTGTACGAAGTGTTCGTGCTGTTCTGCTGGCTGACGACGACCTTCTACCTGTACTTCGAAGACCAGTACCGGACGCGTTCGCTGGGCGCTTTCGTCATGCTCGTGGTGAGCGCCGCGGTGGGTTTCCTCCTTTGGTACACGGTGGTGCGCGAGGCCCACGAGATCCAGCCGCTCGTGCCCGCGCTCAAGAGCTGGTGGATGAAGCTGCACGTGCCCGCGAACTTCATCGGCTACGGCACTTTCTCGCTGTCCGCGATGGTCGCCTTTGCCTACCTGATCAAGCAGCAGGCCGATGAGCGCCGCTGGTACAAGCTGACGCCGCTGTGGCTGCTGGGATTCGCGCTGTGCTTCGTGCCGATCGCGTTCCGCCAGCGCGTGGCGGAGGCGGGCGGCAGCTACTGGGTCGGGTACGCGGCCATTTCCTCGCTGATCGCCGCGGGCATCCTCGCGGGCCGCCGCAAGATCGCGTCGCGCCTGCCTGCGTTCGAAGTGCTGGACGACGTGATGTACAAGTCCATCGCGGTCGGCTTCGCCTTCTTCACGATCGCCACCGTGCTGGGTGCCTTGTGGGCCGCCGAAGCCTGGGGCGGCTACTGGAGCTGGGACCCGAAGGAGACCTGGGCGCTGATCGTGTGGCTCAACTACGCCGCCTGGCTGCACATGCGCCTCATGAAGGGATTGCGCGGCACGGTGTCGGCGTGGTGGGCGCTGGCGGGCCTGGCCGTGACGACCTTCGCCTTTCTCGGCGTGAACATGTTCCTCTCCGGGCTGCACAGCTACGGCACCCTGTAGCCGCACGGCGGGCGGGGCCAAGCGCCGGCGCTGAATCCTTGTAAGAATGTCCTGCGTACCAGAGACATACGGCCAACAAGGAGCGGCGACATGCTGATCAAGAGCGACAAGAACGGTTTCATCCATCCCGCGACGAGCGAGATCACGCCGCACGCGGTGTATCGCGACCGGCGCGAGATCCTGCAACTCATGGCCTCCGGCGTGGCGGGCTCCGCGCTCGCGTTGTGGGCCTCGCGCCAGGCACACGCGCAGACTCCCCGCCCGGGCAAGCTGGCGCCGCTCGCCGGCGCGAAGTCGCAGGTGGCGGGTGCCACGGTGATGGAAAAGCTCACGGACTACAAGGATTCGACCACCTACAACAACTTCTACGAGTTCGGCACGGACAAGTCCGACCCCGCGAAGAACGCGCATACGCTCAAGACCGCGCCCTGGACGGTCGAGGTCGACGGGCTCGTGAAGAAGCCCGCGAAATACGCGATCGAAGACCTGCTGAAACTGAGCGCGCAGGAAGAACGCATCTACCGCCTGCGCTGCGTGGAAGGCTGGTCGATGGTGATCCCGTGGGTCGGCTATTCGCTGTCGAACCTGATCGCCAAAGTGGAACCCCTCGGCAATGCGAAATACGTGGAGTTCATCTCGCAGGCCGACCCGAAGACCATGCCTTTCGTCGGCTCGCGCGTGCTCGACTGGCCCTACGTCGAGGCCCTGCGCATGGACGAGGCGATGCACCCGCTCACGCTGCTGTGCTTCGGCATGTACGGCGAGGTGCTTCCCAACCAGAACGGCGCACCCGTGCGGCTGGTGGTGCCGTGGAAGTACGGCTTCAAGAGCGGAAAGAGCCTCGTGCGCATCCGCTTCACCGACAAGGAGCCGAAGACCGCGTGGAACAAGGCGGCGGCGAACGAGTACGGTTTCTATTCGAACGTAAACCCGGATGTGGACCATCCGCGCTGGTCGCAGGCCACCGAGCGCCGGATCGGCGAAGACGGCCTCTTCGCGAAAAAGCGCAAGACCCTGTTGTTCAATGGATACGAGGCGCAGGTCGGCCAGCTCTATGCGGGCATGGACCTGAAGAAGAATTTCTAGCGTGCCAGCCGCCGGGTTAAACCTCCGCCATCGACCACATGCACACCAGCGCCGCAGCCAGGCCGGCGACCGGGTGCGGCCGCATGCGCTTGAGCCCGAACTTCGTCCGGATGGCCTGCCACGTGCGCACCAGACGCCCGAAAGGGCGCGGCACCGGATAACGGCAGTGCGCCAGCTTGCGCACGTACTCGTCCACACGCCACACCATCCACTTGTTGGCGGGCAGGTTGGCGACGTCACCCGCTTTCAGGGTAAATTCGCGGCCCGAACAATCGCGCACGTGAACACGGCCCTCCAGGATGTGAACGGTTTCCTCGTTCCAGAAATACCAGTAAAACGTGCCGGCCGTGCAGTCCCATTGCGCGGAAGTGCAGGTGCCATCCGGGCTGCGGGCCAGTTCGACGGCCCGCGCCTGCGGGGTCCCGGAGATGATCCAGCCGGGGTCGATCGGGGCAGGCTGCAGGTCCTTCGGGTCGATGGTGGCGGGGTGAAATCCGGGTGGTGGCAATTCGTCCTCCGTTGCAAAGCACGAATTCTTGTCGTTGCGGCAGCACGCGACCGTAGGACTGAACCGGAAAGTCAGGCCCGTCCCTGCTCAGTGGTCGCGGTTCTTGCCGACCTTCTCGAACGGATCGAGATCGGCCAGGTCGGTGGGCTGGGTGTCCACGAAGTGGCTGTGATAAGAGCTGTCGCGCGGCATGAGGGAGCTCATCTGGCTGTCGACGGCGGCCACCGAATCCTTCCAGAGCGCCCAGTCGGAGTCATTGCTGCCTTCCGTGACGGCCGGCAGGTCGCCGGGAGCCGAGTCGAAACGCGAGCTCGGGCTGCTCTTGCGCCGTTTTCGGCGTGGGACTTCCGGTTTGGGATCTTCGATCCCCGCCAGGCGCTTGAGAAACTTCAACATGCGGACCCCGTTATGCCCTTCGGTGCCAATGTCACCTTCACTGTGCCCAATTTCAACACGTTTGTCACTCCGGGGTGCCTCCAGTCATGAATTTACGCCAGTCCCTGCTCCGGCCGCCGGCGAAGGCACTTCTGTTCACGCTGGCATTGCTGCCCTTCGCGTGGCTCGTCTATGCCGTCGCCACGAACAATCTCGGCGCGAATCCGCAGGAGTACCTGATCCGGTCCACCGGCGACTGGACGCTTCGCTTCCTGTGCCTCACGCTCGCGGTCACGCCCCTGCGGGTCATCACTTCCACCCCCGCGCTCGCGCGTTTCCGCCGCATGCTGGGGCTGTTCGTCTACTTCTACGTCGTGCTGCACCTGCTGAGCTACAGCTGGTTCGACATGGGGTTCGACGTCGCGGACATCGCCAAGGACATCGCCAAGCGTCCATTCATCCTTGTGGGCTTTTCGGCCTTCGTGTTGTTGACTCCGCTGGCGGCCACTTCGTTCAATCGCGCGGTCAAGGCGATGGGGGCGAAACGCTGGCAGGCGCTGCACAAGCTGGTCTATGGGGTCGCCGGCCTGGCGATCCTGCACTTCTTCTGGATGCGGGCGGGCAAGCACAACTTCGCCGAAGTGGCGGTCTACGCGGCGATCCTCGCCAGCTTGCTGGGCTGGCGCGCGTGGCAGTGGGCGGTCAGGAAACGAGCCGCTCGGACCGCATCTGGTCGGCCGGCGTTTCGCGCTCGCGGATGAGGGTGGCGCTCGTGCCGTCCACGAGCACTTCGGCCGCGCGTCCGCGCGTGTTGTAGTTGCTGGCCATGCTCATGCAGTACGCGCCGGCTGACAGCACGGCGAGGTGGCTGCCGGGCTCGACGGCCAGTTCACGGTCGCGGCCGATCCAGTCGCCGCTTTCGCAGACCGGTCCCACGACGTCGTACGTGTGGGGCGTCCCAGTCGAGCGCTGCGCCGGCACGATCGCGTGGAACGCTTGATACATCGCGGGCCGCGGCAGGTCGTTCATGGCCGCATCGACGATGCAGAAATTTTTCGATTCCCCGGGCTTGAGGTACAGCACCTCCGTCAGGCATAACCCTGCATTCCCGACGAGCGAGCGGCCCGGCTCGATCATGAGCTGCCTGTCGCCGAACCCACGCGCGTCCACCTTGGCCAGCAGCTTGTGCCACAGCGCATCCGCTTGTGGAGGCTGGTCGCCGTTGTAGGAGATGCCCAGGCCACCGCCGAAGTCGATGTGCTTGAGCGCAATGCCCGCGGACTCGATGGCCTGCACCAGGTCGAGCATGCGGTCCATGGTGTCCAGGTACGGCGCTTCGGTCGTGATCTGCGAGCCGATGTGGCAGTCGATGCCCACCACCTTCAGGCCGGGCAACGCGGCGGCATGACGGTAGGCCGCGAGGGTGCGATCGTGCGCGACGCCGAACTTGTTGCCCTTCAGGCCGGTGGAGATGTAGGGGTGCGTTTTCGGGTCGACGTCCGGGTTGACGCGGATGCTCACGGGCGCGACCTTGCCTGCGGCCACGGCAACTGCATTCAGCACGTCGAGCTCGGGCTCGCTTTCGACGTTGAAGCAGCCGATGCCCAGCGCGAGCGCCCGCTGCATCTCCGCGCGTGTCTTGCCCACGCCGGAGAAGATGATGTCCGAGGGCGCGCCGCCCACGGCGAGCACGCGCTCGAGCTCACCGCCTGACACGATGTCGAAGCCGCAACCCGCGCGCGCGAACACCTGCAGGATCGCGAGCGACGAGTTGGCCTTCATCGCATAGCAGATCTTCGCGGCGCGGCCTTCGAAGCCGCGCTGGTAGGCGGCCAGCGCATCGAGCATCGACGCCTTCGAGTACACGAAGAGGGGCGTGCCGAACTCGGCGGCCAGGCGCGACACTGCGACGTCCTCCGCGAAGAGCGCGTCGCCGCGATAGGAGAAGTGCGGGTGGCCCGGCAGCGTGGAAGTGGTCATTGGGAAGGAAGGGGCGATGCGGTGCCGGTCACGGGCGGTGCCGAGGCGGGAGCTCCAGGGGCGGGAGCGATGGAGGGGGCCAGGATCTGGGTGAGTGTCGCCCGGTTCTCGGCGGGCGCCCCGGTGGGAAGGAAGAGCGGCCCGCGCTGTCCGCAGGCGGCCAGCGATCCGACCACTCCTGCGGCAAGGACAACACGGCGCAGGGATGGGACCACTAGAATTTGGAGAACGAGGCGCATGCCGAAATTGTAATGACCGACCCTGAATTCATGGACCGCGCCGAAGCGCTGCTGCAAAGCGTCGAAGCGAGTTGCGATCGCATCAACGACGAAACCGATGCCGACATCGACAACCAGCGCGTCGGCGGCATGGTGACGCTCGTGTTTCGCAACGGCACGCAGATCATCGTGAACCTGCAAAAGCCGCTGCACGAAGTGTGGATGGCCGCGAAGGCCGGCGGCTTCCACTACAAGTTCGACGGCGAGCGCTGGATGGACACCAAGGGCAACGGCGAGTTCTTCGAGAACCTCACGCGCTACGCGGCGCAGCAGGCGGGGCAGCCGCTGCATTTCGCGTAAGCGCTGGCCTTCCGGTCAGTTGCGGAACAGGTCGAGGATGCTGCGGCGCTCGTCCGAAGGCGACTGCGCCGGGCGGTTCGGCGGCAGCCCGTCCGAATTCATGAGGCTCTTGTCGTCCGGCCCCCGCGGAACGGTGGGTCCCCCCGGAGATCCCGGAGCTCCTGCCGCGCCCGGCGTTGCGGACGGCGTGCCTTCCGCCGACGTGCCACCCAGGTTGCTCACGCCGCCCCCGCGCGCATATTCCTCGTAGTACCACTCGCCGCCCACGTTGATGACGCCTTCGGGCACCGCCGGTTCCATCACGGGCACGCCTTTCAACGCGGTCTCCATGTAGTTGATCCAGACGGGCAGGCTGAGGCCGCCGCCGGTCTCGCGGTCGCCCAGGGAGCGGGGCGTGTCGTAGCCCATCCAGACGATCGCGACCTGCGTGGGCTGGAAGCCGTTGAACCATGTGTCGATGGAATCGTTGGTGGTGCCGGTCTTGCCATAGAGGTCGGGCCGCTTGAGGACGGACTGCGCGCGCGCCGCCGTCCCCGAACGCGCGACTTCCTGCAGCAGGCGTTCCATGATGAAGGCGTTGCGCGCATCGATGGCCCGCACCGACTCGTTGGGCAGCGGCGGCTGGCTCTCGACCAGCACCTTGCCCTTCTGGTCGGTGATCTTCGTGACGAGCCACGGGTTCACGCGGTAGCCGCCATTGGCGAACACGGCATAGCCCGTCGCCATCTGCATCGGCGTGACGGAACCCGCACCCAGCGCCATGGTGAGGTAGGGGGGGTGCTTCTCGGCCTCGAAGCCGAAGCGCGTGATCCAGTCCTGCGCGTTCTGCGTGCCGACGGCCTGCAGGATGCGGATGGACACCATGTTCTTGGACTTGGCGAGCGCGGAGTGCAGCGGCATCGGGCCCTCGAACTTGCCGTCGTAGTTTTTGGGCTCCCAGGGCTGGCCGCCGGTCACGCCGGCATCGAAGAAGAGGGGCGCGTCGTTGACGACCGTGGAGGGCGTGAAGCCCTTTTCCAGCGCGGCGGAGTAGATGAAGGGCTTGAAGCCCGAGCCCGGCTGGCGCCAGGCCTGCGTCACGTGGTTGAACTTGTTCTTGTTGAAGTCGAAGCCGCCCACGAGGGCATGGATGGCGCCGTCGCGCGGATCGAGCGCGACGAACGCGCCTTCCACTTCGGGCAGCTGGGTGATCTCCCAGGTGTTCTTGGGCGTGCGCGCCACCCGGATGACGGCGCCGCGGCGGATCTTGATCTTGGGCGGCGCCTTGTCGGACAGGCCGGAGGTCGCGGGTCGCAGGCCTTCGCCGACGATCTCCAGCTTCTCGCTGTTCAGGCGCACGGCCACGATCTTCTTCGGGTTGGCTTCCAGCACCACCGCCGACATCACGTCGCCGTTGTCCGGGTGCTCGGCCAGCGCGTCGTCGATCGCGTCGTCCGCATCCTTGCCGTCGGGCGGCAACTCAATGAACTCCTCGGGGCCGCGGTAGATCTGGCGGCGCTCGTAGTCCATGATGCCCTTGCGCAGCGCCCGGTACGCGGCGTCCTGCTGCACGGCGTTCACCGTGGTGAAGACATTGAGGCCGCGCGTGTAGGCCTCGTCGCCGTACTGCGCATACATGAGCTGGCGCACGGTCTCGGCAATGTATTCGGCGTGCACCTTCGTGTTGTCCTGGCTGGTGCGGATCGCGAGTTCCTGTTTCTTGGCGGCTTCCGCTTCCTGCGCGGTGATGAAGCCGTTTTCTTCCATGCGCTCGATGATGTACTGCTGGCGCGCGCGCGCCCGGGTCGGGTTGCTGATGGGGTTGTACGCGGAGGGTGCCTTCGGCAGGCCCGCGAGCATGGCCGCTTCCGCGACCGTCAGGTCCTTGAGTGGTTTGCCGAAATAGGCGTCGGCCGCGGCGGCGAAGCCATAGGCGCGGTTGCCCAGGAAGATCTGGTTCATGTAGATCTCGAGGATCTGGTCCTTGCTCAGCTGGTGCTCCAGCTTGAAGGTCAGCAGCACCTCGTAGAGCTTTCGTGTGAACGTCTTCTCGGACGACAGGTAGACGTTTCGCGCCACCTGCATCGTGATCGTGGAGGCGCCCTGGCTTTTCGCCCGGCCGAGGTTGGCCAGCGCGGCGCGCAAGAGGCCCTTGTAGTCGACGCCGCCGTGGGAATAGAAGCGGGCGTCCTCGATCGCGAGGACGGCGTTCTTCATGACCTGGGGGATGTCGGCGATCGGCGTCATGTTGCGCCGCTCCTCGCCGAATTCGCCGATCAGCACGTTGTCGGCCGAATAGACCCGCAGCGGCAGCTTGGGCCGGTAGTCCGACAGGTCGCTGATATCGGGCAAGTTCGGATAGGCGACCGACAGCGCGACGCCGACGATGATGAGCACGGAGGCGACGCCCGCGAACAGCAGGCCGAAGGCCCAGAGCGTCAGCCTGAGCAGTGTGCGTTTCCAGCCGGTGAGGGCGGGGGACGATCCGGACTCGCCGGCAGGAGATTCAGAAGGCATGGGGTGTCCAGGTAGCGTCCCTGTCCCGGATTATAAAAAGGCGGGCACGCCCGACCGGGCCTGCAGCCATACAGGGTCGCGGCCAGTATGGCAGGTAACGACGTCGGTTTTTGGCAACGGTCGGTAGGGGGCAAATGGGAAAATCTCTTTGCGTGACAAGGATGTTACTGCTAGCATTGAAGTGAAATCTTAAGTTTGTTACGCCTGGAAATACGGCGTTTCAGGAGACCGAATTGATCGCTCTGGGATCGTTGTTTAGCCGACAGCCAGCACCACTGCTGGGTCTGGACATCAGCTCATCCAGCGTCAAGCTGGTCGAGCTCGGCCGTGACAAGGAAGGCAACCTCATCCTCGAACGCTGCGCCATCGAGCCGTTGGAGCGGGGCTGGATCACCGACGGCAACGTCGAGAAGTTCGAGGAAGTCGCGGAAGCCATGCGACGTGTCGTGAAGAAAAGCGGCACCCGCACGAAGAACGTCGCCATGGCGCTGCCGCCTTCTGCCGTCATCACCAAGAAGATCATCCTCCCGGGTGGCTTGAACGACCAGGACCTGGAAGCCCAGGTCGAGGCCGAGGCCAACCAGTACATCCCGTTCTCCCTGGACGAGGTGAGCCTGGACTTCTGCGTGGTCGGCCCCAGCACGACATCCACCGGCGACGTCGAGGTGCTGATCGCCGCGTCCCGCAAGGAAAAGGTGCAGGACAGGCAGGGCCTCGCGGAGGCCGCGGGCCTGAAGCCCGTGATCATCGACGTCGAATCGTACTCGTCGCGCCTCGCCGCGAGCCGCCTGATCCAGACCCTGCCCAACCAGGGTGTGGACACCATGGTCGCGCTGTTCGAGGTCGGTGCCTTCACCACGAGCATGCAGGTCATCCGCAACGACGAAGTGCTCTACGACCGCGACCAGGCCTTCGGCGGCGCGCAGCTCACGCAGCTCATCGTGCGCCAGTACGGGTTCTCGGCGGAAGAAGCCGAATCCAAGAAGCGCAACGGCGACCTGCCGGAGGACTACGAAACCGGGGTACTCAAGCCTTTCGTGGACAGCATGGCGCAGGAAGTGGCGCGCGCCCTCCAGTTCTTCTTCACCAGCACGCCGCACAACCGGGTCGACTACGTGATGCTCGCGGGTGGCTCCGCCGCGCTGCCGGGCCTGACCGACGCCGTCACGATGCAGACCTCGTTCCCCTGCAACCTCGCGAACCCGTTCGAGGGCATGCACGTCGGCGAAGGCGTGCGCGAGAAGAAGATGCGCCGTGAAGCGCCGTCCTACCTCACGTCCTGCGGCCTGGCCATGCGGAGGTTCATGCAGTGATCCTGATCAACCTGCTCCCGCACCGCGAGGCCGCGCGCAAGCGCCGCCGCGATGCGTTCTACACGGCGCTCGGCGCCTCCGCCCTGATGGGCGGGGTGATCGCGGGCATCATCTTCCTCTGGTTCGCCGCGCAGATCTCGGCGCAGCAGGAGCGCAACACCCTGCTTGCCAACGAGATCAAGAAGCTCGAGAGCCAGATCAAGGACATCGCGAACCTGCAATCGGAAATCGCCGCGTTGCGCGCGCGCCAGCAGGCGGTGGAAGATCTCCAGGCCGATCGCAACCTGCCGGTCCACCTGCTCAACGAGCTCGTCAAGCAGCTGCCCGACGGCGTGTTCGTCAGCAGCCTGAAGCAGGAGAACCAGGTCGTCACGCTGACGGGCATGGCGCAATCCAACGAACGCGTGTCCGAGCTCCTGCGAAACCTCGGGAACAACAGCCCCTGGCTGAGCCGGCCGGAGCTGATCGAAATCACGGCCGGCAGCGTGGCACTGACGCCGCGGGATACCCGGCGCGTCGCCAACTTCACGATGCGCGTGCGCCTGCTGCGCGCCAGCGAAGCGCAGAAGGCGGCCGCGGGCGCGGCCAGCGCCGCCAGCGCGGCCGCCGCCGCATCCTTCCCAGCCGGGGCGGCTTCCGCCAAAGCCAAGACCTGACCATGGCCACCACACCCAAAGTCGATATGGCAGCGATGAAAAACGCGCTGACCAGCCAGTTCAAGGGACTGAACCCGAACGACCCCTCGTCCTGGCCCGTCCTGCCGCGCGCCGCGCTGTGCCTCTTCCTGATGGCGATGATCGTCGCCGCGCTCTGGTTCGTCTGGCTGAGCGGGTCCGACGCCGAACTGGAAGCCGAACACGCCAAGGAAGAACAACTGCGCGCGGACTTCCAGAAGAAGCTTGCGCAGGCCGTGAACCTCGACGCGCTGAAGAAGCAGCGCGAGCAGGTGCAGCAGTACGTCACGCAACTCGAAAAGCAGTTGCCCAGCAAGGCCGAGATGGATGCGTTGCTGTCCGACATCAACCAGGCGGGCCTGGGGCGCAGCCTGAACTTCGAGCTGTTCCGCCCGGGCTCCGTGGGCGTGAAGGAGTACTACGCGGAACTGCCGATCGCGCTGCGTGTGACGGGCCGATTCCACGACGTCGGCGCTTTTGCCGCGGACATTGCCAACCTGTCGCGCATCGTGACGCTGAACAACCTGAGTGTGACGCCCACCAAGGACGGCACGCTGATCATGGACGCCACGGCGAAGACCTTCCGCTACCTCGACCAGGACGAGGTGAATGCGCAGGCGAACACCGGGAAGAAAGGCAAGAAGAAATGATTGCCAGACACGGCATGGCGGCGCTGGCCGCCGTCGCGATATTGGGCGCATGCGGCCAGTCCGGGCAGGACGAGGTGCAGGCGTGGATGACGGAGCAGCGCGCCAACACCAAGCCGCAGGTGCAGCCGATTCCCGAGCCGAAGAAATTCGTGCCGCAGGCTTATACGCAGGAAGCCGCAACCGACCCGTTCAGCAACCAGAAGCTCACGCAAGCCCTGAAGCGCGAATCGTCTTCCGGCACCGCCAACGCAGGCCTCGTCGCGCCCGAACTGGCGCGCCGCAAGGAGCCGCTGGAGAGCTATCCGCTGGACGCGATGTCGATGGTCGGCAGCCTCGTCAAGGAGGGGAAGCCGGTGGCGCTCCTCAAGGTGGACAACCTGCTGTACCAGGTGCATCCGGGCAATTACCTGGGGCAGAACTTCGGAAAGATCACGAAGGTGGGAGAGACCGAAGTGGTCCTGCGCGAGATCGTGCAGGACGCGGCGGGTGAATGGGTAGAGCGCACTGCGACATTGCAATTGCAAGAGAGGTCGAAATGAAGAAGAACCTGATCAACTGGCGAATGGCATGGGCCGCCGCGGCACTTTTCCTCGCCGCGGGCCTGTCGACGCCGCTGCGCGCCCAGACGGTGGTGCAGTCCGTCTCGAGCTCCATGCAGGGCGGCGCCGAAGTCGTCCGAATCGAGTTCTCCCAGCCGCTCGCGGCCGTGCCCGCGGGCTTCGCCATCCAGGCGCCCGCGCGCATCGCGCTGGACATTCCCGGGGCCACGAACGGCCTCGGCCGCAACAGCCTCGAAGTCAACCAGGGCAACCTGCGCTCGGTGAACGTCGTGCAGTCGGGTGAGCGCACGCGCCTCGTCCTCAACCTCAAGACAGCCGCGTCGTACAAGGCGCAGCTCCAGGGCAATTCACTGCTCGTGGTGCTCGAGCCCTCCGGTGCGACGGCCAGCCCCGTGGCCACGGCCGGCACGCCGGCGTTCGCCGAAAGCCGCAATGCGGAAACGCAGCCGATCCGCGACCTCGATTTCCGCCGCGGCACCGACAGCTCGGGCCGCATCATCGTCGACCTGCCGAGCAACCAGGTGGGCGTTGACATCCGCCAGCAGGGCCAGAACCTGGTCGTCGAATTTCTGAAGTCGTCGCTGCCCGAAGGCCTTCGCCGGCGGCTCGACGTCACGGACTTCGGCACGCCTGTGCAAACCGTCACCACCTTCCAGGCCGGCGACCGCGTCCGCGTCGTGATCGAGCCCAAGGGCGCGTGGGAACACAGCGCCTACCAGAGCGACAACCAGTTCGTGGTGGAGGTGCGCCAGCAGAAGGTCGACGCCTCCAAGCTCACGCAGGGCACGGGGTTCGCCGGCGAGAAGCTGTCGCTGAACTTCCAGAACATCGAAGTGCGCTCGCTGCTGCAGGTGATCGCGGACTTCACCAACTTCAACATCGTCACGTCCGACACGGTGACCGGCTCCGTCACGCTCCGCCTGAAGGACGTCCCGTGGGACCAGGCCCTGGACATCGTGCTGCAGGCCAAGGGCCTGGGCATGCGCAAATCGGGCAACGTGCTGTGGATCGCGCCCAAGGATGAAATCGCCGCGAAGGAAAAGATCGACCTCGAATCGCGCGCGGCCATCCAGAGCCTCGAGCAGTTGCGCACGCAGTCCTTCCAGCTGAACTACACGAAGGCGGCCGACATCGCCGCGCAGTTGACGGCAGGCACGGGCGCGGCCCGAATCCTGAGCACGCGTGGCAGCGTCATCGCCGAACCCCGCACGAACCAGCTGTTCGTGACCGACATCCCGTCGCGGCTGGACTCGGTGCAAGGTTTGATCAGCAAGCTCGACATCGCGGTGCGTCAGGTGCTGATCGAGGCGCGCATCGTCGAAGCGTCCGACTCCTTCGGCAAGTCGCTGGGCGTGCGCCTGGGCGGCAGCGACCTGCGCGGCGTCCGCGGCGGCGATCCGGGTTACGCCATCGGCGGTAGCAATAACCGCCTTGCGTTGGGCGGAACCTACAACGCCGTGGCCTCGACGACGGGCGAAGCGGTCAACACACTGGACACGGTCAATACGACCTTCGTCAACCTGCCCTCGGCCGGCGCGGGCGGCTTCACGCCGGCGACGTTCGCCGTGTCCCTGTTCAGTTCCGCGGCCAATCGCTTCCTGAACCTCGAACTCTCAGCGCTCGAGGCCGACGGCAAGGGCCGCCTGGTTTCCAGTCCGCGCATCGTGACGGCGGACCAGACCAAGGCGCTGATCGAACAGGGCACGGAATTCCCGTACCAGCAGGCCACTTCCAGCGGCGCCACGTCGGTGTCGTTCCGCAAGGCGTCGCTGCGCCTCGAGGTCACACCTCAGATCACGCCGGAAGGCAACATCATCCTGGACCTCGACGTGTCCAAGGACAGTCGCGGCGAAACCACGGCAGCGGGCATTGCTATCGATACCAAGCACATCAAGACCCAGGTTCTCGTCGAAAACGGCGGAACCGTGGTGATCGGGGGTATCTTCGAACTGACGGAAGCCGAAAACGAGGCGAAGGTCCCGTTCCTGGGCGACCTGCCTGCGGTCGGCAACCTGTTCAAGACCAAGAGCCGCAGCACCACGAAGAAGGAGTTGCTGGTGTTCATTACCCCGAAGATGATCGCGGACCGCGCAGCGGCTCGTTGATCCCATATCAAAGCAGGAAGAGGATTCAAAGCATGACTCGATTCATGAAATTGCTGGGAGGGCTGGTGACGGCCGTCCTCGTCACGGCGTGCGGCGGAGGCGGGGGCAGCCCTGGCGCGGTTTCGGGTGGAACCGGCGGAACGACGGGCCCCAATCCGGCCACGACGCTGGAAGTGTTCACTTCAGCCAGCCAGTTGACGTCGGCGACTAATTCCAGCGTCACCTTCACGGTGGTCGCCAAAGATGCGAACAATCTCGCCGTGCCCAACCAGACGGTGACCTTTTCGGCAACCTCGGGCAATCTGAATGGCGCGCTGCCCGCGCCGCATACCGGTTCGGCCGGCGAGCCCATCACCAGCGTGAGCCTGAGCCCCGGAGCAGATCCGAGCAATCGCAGTATCACTGTCACTGTCACGGCAGGCAACGTGGTCAAGACTGTCGTGATACCAGTCGTTGGATCTGGCCTTTCCCTGACAGGCGATCCTTCGATCATTCTGGGCGGAGCGACGTCGTATACCGTCAAGGCTACGGATTCCGCCGGCCATCCGGTTTCAGGAGCGCCGCTCGCAGTAACTTCAGCTCTCGGGAACAATGTCAACCCCTCTTCGGTGACGACCGACGGACAAGGCGCGGCGAACTTCATCTATACAGCGAACAAGTCCGGCCAGGATGTGTTGACTGTTACCGGCCTCGGCACTTTGGCGACAACCACGGTTTCGGTGAGTGCGGACGACTTCAAGTTCATCACCCCCGCTCCTAGTGCCAACGTGGCCGTCGGCAGCAGCCAGACGGTGACGGTGAGTTTCCTTTTCGGCGGCTCCCCGGTTGCAAACAAGACGGTGACATTCAGTTCTACGCGCGGTGTGGTGTCGCCGTCCGCGGTGGCAACCGATGCCAGCGGTCGTGCAACGACGCAGATCACCTCGACAACCTCCGGCCCCGCCAACGTGATTGCCCAAGCGGTCTCCGGTGCGAGCCAGTCACAAACGCAGGCGACCTTGCCCATCACCTTTGTGGCGACGGATCCTCAGAGCCTCGTGCTGCAAGCCAATCCAGGATCCCTGCCGCCGAATGCCGCGGGTTCCAATGCGAATCAGGCAACCCTGCAGGCCATCGTGCGCGACGCTGCCGGAAATCCCGTGCCAGGTCGCGTGGTGAATTTCAGCGCCATTACCGACGGCAGCAACGGCAGCATCAGTCCAGGTTCTGGCACCACTGACGCGAACGGAACAGTTGTCTCGCAATTCACTCCGGGAGCGCTGACCACGGCGTCGAACGGAGTCGTGATCAGTGCAAGCGTGCAGGGCACAGGGGTATTTGGTACCGCCTCGCTGACGGTGAGCGGACAGGCCCTCTTCATCTCGATCGCGACGGGTAACGAGATTTCGAACCTGGACCAGACAACGTACCAGAAGGAGTTCTCGGTCTACGTGACGGATGCCAACGGTGCTCCTGCTGCGAATCGTGTCGTGAACCTCTCCGTATTCCCTGATGTTTATGGAAAGGGAACGCTGTCGTACAGCAAGGACGCCGGCTCGTGGGGCTATTCCGCGGGTTCTCCGACGTCCTGCCTCAACGAAGACGTCAACCGCAACGGCATCCTGAATGCTGGTGAAGACTTCAACAGCGACGGACTCCTCACGCCGGGCCTTCCCGTGGTTGTGTCGCCGGCGAACGTGACGACTTCCTCCACGGGCTTCGCAACCTTCCGCTTGCAGTACGGCGAGAACTACGCGCTCTGGATGAATACCACGATCACGGCGCGTACCAATGTGGGTGGAACGGAGTCCGTGAAGACGCAGCCATACTTCCTGGCCGCGTCGGCAGCGGATATGTCTTCCCCCAGCACGCCGGCCAATTCCGTCAGCCCGTTCGGCGTTGCGACTTCCTGTTCCGACCCGAACTAAGGCCGTGAGGTCGGCACGATGAGGCTCGCCCTCGTCGGGCTGCCCGGATCCGGCAAATCCACCGTCGGGCGACAACTCGCCCGGCGGTTGTCGCTTCCGTTCACCGATTCGGATCACGCGATCGAACGCCTCATCGGCTGTTCGATCCGCGAGTTCTTCGAACGCGAGGGCGAGACGGCCTTCCGCGATATCGAGCAGTCCACGATTGCAGACCTGGTCCAGCGGGACGCCTGCGTTCTTGCGACAGGCGGGGGCGCCGTGCTCCGCGCGGCCAACCGCGAAGCGCTTCGTGATGCCTGCAAGGTCGTCTATCTCCATTCCACGCCCGAAGAGGTGTTCCGCCGCCTGCGGCACGACTCCGCGCGGCCCCTGCTGCAGGTCAAGGACCCTTTGGAGCGGCTGCGCGCGCTGCACGCCGAGCGCGATCCGCTCTACCGGGAAACGGCGCACTTCGTGATCGAAACCGGCCGCCCCTCCGTGCCCACGCTGGTCAACATGATCATCATGCAGCTGGAGCTGGCCGGGATCGCACCACCGCGCCCTTAAACTGGCGGCCATGGCAGCCGCTCCCTCTCCCCGCACGACATCCAGCGTCCCGATCCAGCTCGGCGACCGCAGCTACGACATCCTCATCGCCAGCGGCCTGCTGCAGGACCCGCACGCCTGGGCCGGCATGGCCGCGAGCACCCAGGCGATCATCGTGACCAACACCACGGTCGGGCCGCTCTACGCCGCCCGGCTGGCGCAATCGCTGAAGTCGCGGCATGCGACCGTGCACATCGTGTCGCTGCCCGACGGTGAAGCCCACAAAACCTGGCTGGTGCTCAACGGCATATTCGACGCGCTGCTCGAAAACGCGTGCGACCGGAAAACCGTTCTCTATGCGCTGGGCGGCGGGGTAGTGGGCGACATGACCGGTTTCGCCGCGGCCAGCTACATGCGCGGCGTCCCCTTCGTGCAAGTGCCCACGACTCTGCTCGCGCAGGTGGATTCTTCCGTCGGTGGCAAGACGGCGATCAACCACCCGCTCGGCAAGAACATGATCGGCGCGTTCTACCAGCCCCTTCGCGTGGTGTGCGACCTCGATACGCTCGACACCTTGCCGGCACGCGAATTCAGCGCCGGCCTCGCCGAGGTGATCAAGTACGGACCGATATTCGACATGGCCTTTTTCGATTGGCTCGAGGCGAACATGGACGGCCTGCTCGCACGCGACAAGGCGCTCGTCGCCCACGCGGTGCGGCGCAGCTGCGAGATCAAGGCGCAAGTCGTCGGCCAGGACGAGCGCGAAGCGGGCTTGCGCGCGATCCTGAATTTCGGGCACACGTTCGGCCATGCGATCGAGGCCGGCATGGGCTACGGTGCATGGCTGCACGGCGAAGCGGTCGGCTGCGGGATGGTGATGGCGATTCGCCTGTCGATGCGCCTGGGCCTCGTCGACGCGGTGTTCGTCGATCGCGTCACGGCACTCATCCGCCGGGCCGGCTTGCCCGCCGTGGGGCCGGCGCTGGGCGCTTCGCGTTACCTCGAGCTGATGCGCGTGGACAAGAAGGCGGAAGCGGGCGAGATCAGGTTCGTCGTGATCGATTCGCCGGGCAGGGCTGTCGTCCGCGGCGCGCCCGACGCGCTCGTGGGCGAAGTGATCGACGAATCGTGCCGGGCTTGAAATGACGCTCGCGCCCTGCGCCTGCGACCCCGCGCGATCGCACGGGCGCCTGCATGCCGAACTCCCGGCGCCGACGCGCACGGAGTTCCAGCGCGACCGCGACCGCATCGTGCATTCGACGGCGTTTCGCCGCCTCGTCTACAAGACCCAGGTATTTCTCAATCACGAGGGCGACCTGTTCCGCACGCGCCTCACCCATTCGCTGGAGGTCGCCCAGCTCGGCCGGTCGATCGCGCGCGCGCTGGGCCTGAACGAAGACCTGGTCGAGGCGATCGCGCTGGCACACGACCTCGGGCACACGCCGTTCGGCCACGCGGGGCAGGACGCGCTGAACGACTGCATGGCGGCGCACGGGGGCTTCGAACACAACCTGCAGAGCCTGCGTGTCGTCGATGAACTCGAGGAGCGCTATCCGCGTTACGCGGGCTTGAACCTCACCTTCGAAACCCGTGAAGGCATCCTCAAGCATTGCTCGCGCGCGAATGCGCAGCGCATCGAGGCGCGCGAACCGGGCGGGGTAGGGCGGCGCTTCCTGGACCGCACGCAGCCCAGCCTGGAAGCGCAACTGTGCAACCTGGCCGACGAGATCGCGTACAACGCGCACGACATCGACGACGGCGTGCGCTCGGGGCTCATCTCGCTGGAGCAACTCGGGGAGATCGAGCTGTTTGAAGCGTACCGGGCGCAGACGATGGCCGAGTTTCCCGACCTGCAGGGCCGGCGGGTGCTCTATGAATCGATCCGCAGGATGTTGAGCGCGCAGGTGTACGACGTGATCGCGGCGACGCAGGATGCGATGTCGCGCGCTGCGCCCCGGTCGGCGGATGAGGCGCGGCTTGCCCCTGCGCTGGTGAGGTTCAGCGAGCCCATGGCGGCCGGCTCGGCGGCGCTCAAGCGCTTCCTGATGCACAACCTGTACCGGCACCCGCAGGTGATGAAGACGACGGGCCAGGCCCGGCAGGTGGTGCGGGAACTGTTCGCCGCCTACCTGTCGGACCCGGCGCAGATGCCTGCCGATTTCGCGGCGCGCGAGGATGTGCCGCGGGCCGTGGCCGATTACATCGCCGGCATGACCGACCGCTTCGCGGCGCGCGAACACGAGCGGCTGACCGGCGGCAAATTGCTCGCCTGATGCGGCGAGCGCTGTATTCCGCGCCCCTCGCGCCGTAAAATTCCGCCAATTCCCCGGGGCGCCCTTCCGTGAGTTTCCTCAACCAACTGAAATCGCAGGCCAAGGCCCTGCAGAGCCAGCAGTCGCAGGTGCAGCAGCACCTGGAGGAAAACATCGCGCAGGTCGAGGACGCCTGCAAGTTCGCGGTGCCCTACCTGCACGACCTCGCACGTCACCTGAACGTGATCGAGCCGAAGGCGCCGCGGTTCACCCTGGACGGCAAAACGCCGTGGCCGGCGATGAAGTTCCTCGACTTCCGCGTGGATTCCCGCAAGAAGTCGGTCAACGGCCGTGAGTTCTTCGACTACTTTGCGATGGGCTGGCGCGTGGTGCCGCAAGTGGGGCAACCGGTGGGCGGCATGGTGATGGTGAACTTCCCCCCGGACCTGCAGCGCGTGGAATCGCGGTTGGCGATGGGCCCGGTGAAGCACGAACGCAAGGAAATACGGCATCCGGAGAAGAACAGCCTGCAGGCGCTGCAATTCGAATACATCACCGAGACGCGCGGCAATGTGGTCGCGACCGCGGAGCACGAGAAAGGCGAGGTCTCCTTTCGCATCATGAATGCGACCGGCTTCGAAATCGTGAAGACCTCCTGGCCCGCGGCGAGGATCAAGGCGGACGTGCTCGACGAACTCGCGAAACTGATCGTCGGCGAGCCGCACCGGTTCGCGTGACGCCATGAGCACCGATTCCGGAGTGGTGGTGCGGGACATGACCCGCTGGCTGGAACGCGCGGTGATCGGCCTGAACCTGTGTCCCTTCGCGAAGGCGCCACATGTCAAGGGGCAGGTCCACTTTGCGGTGAGCGGCGCCCAGGACGCGAAGGCGCTGCTCGGGGAATTGGGCGACGAGCTCGATGCGCTGGCTTCCATGGAGGCGTCGGTCCGCGAAACGACCTTGCTCGTGGTGCCTGAGCTGCTGCCCGACTTTCTCGCATTCAACGACTTCCTGGCTCGCGCCGAGCGCCTGGTGCGCAAGCGCGGGCTGGAAGGCGCGATCCAGCTCGCGAGCTTTCATCCGGAATTCCAGTTCGAGGGCACGGAGGCGGACGACATCACGAATTTCACCAACCGGGCGCCGTATCCGGCGATCCACCTGCTGCGCGAAGACAGTATTTCACGCGCGGTCGTCGCGTTTCCCGACCCGGCCGTCATCTACGAGAACAACATGAAGACCCTGGCCGCACTGGGATACGAGGGCTGGACGGCCCTGGGCGTGGAGCGCACCGCATGAAGCGCGACGAACTCGACCTCCTGCCGGGGCAATCGGAGGAATTGCTCAAGGAGTTGCACATCCTGACGCGCGAGGGGCGCATCAACCAGGATTCGCGCCGCAAGCTCAAGCAGGTGCACCACCTGTACCGGTTCATCGAAAAGCTGCTGCGCGAATTGCCGGATGAAGGCAACGGGGCGACGCTCGCCGATCATGGCGCGGGGAAGTCCTACCTCGGATTCATCCTCTACGACCTGTTCCTGAAGCAGAAGACCGGCGGGCGCATCTACGGCATCGAAACGAGGGCCGAGCTGGTGCAGCGCTCGGCCGAACTCGCGGCACGGCTAGGGTTCGACAGGATGTCCTTCGTCAACATCAGCGCCGCGGATGCCAGCGAGGCCAAGGACCTGCCCGAACGCATCGATGTCGTCACCGCCCTGCATGCCTGCGACACCGCGACGGACGACGCGATCGCCTTCGGATTGCGCAAGCATGCGCGCTTCATGGTGCTGGTGCCGTGCTGCCAGGCGGAGATCGCCGCCAGCCTGCGCCAGAACAAGGCGCTGTCGCTGTCGCGCACGCCCCTGGCCGAGCTGTGGCGGCACCCGATCCACACCCGCGAGCTGGGCAGCCAGCTGACCAACGTCCTGCGCTGCCTGTACATGGAAGCCAAGGGCTACCAGATCACGGTGACGGAGCTCGTCGGCTGGGAACACAGCATGAAGAACGAGCTAATCCTCGCCCGTTTCACCGGCCAGCCCAAGCGAAGTGCCGCTGAACGCTTGCGCGCCGTGCTCGCGGAATTCGGCCTGCAAAGCCTGGAAGCCTCCCGCTTTCCCCTTTAATTGGGGTCAGATTCCAATTTATGATCGCGGGATGGCACGCCTCCCCCGACTGACGGTCCCCGGCTATCCGCATCACATCATCCAGCGCGGGAACAACCGGCAGGCGATCTTTGCCGGCACGCAGGACTATGAAACCTTGTTGGCCATGCTGGAGGAATACGCGAAGAAGTCCGCTGTCGCCCTGCATGCGTACGTGTTGATGACCAACCACGTGCACCTGCTCGCCACGCCGGAAACCGTCGAGGGAATTCCCCAGATGATGCAGGCAGTGGGCCGGCGCTACGTACGCTACTTCAACCAGAAGCAATCGCGCACCGGCACGCTGTGGGAGGGACGGTACCGGTCGACCCTGATACAGGCGGAGCGCTATCTGATGGCGTGCATGGCGTACATCGACCTCAACCCGGTGAGGGCAGGAATCGTCGCAGACCCCGCGGAGTACGCCTGGTCAAGCCATCGCCATTACATCGGGCTGCGCAACGACAAGTTGCTCACGCCGCACCCGCTGTATTGGGAATTGGGGAACACGCCGTTTGCGCGCGAGGCCGCCTACGCCGAGATGGTGGGCTCCGGTGTTTCGGCGGCGCAGCAGAAGGCGCTGACCGAATCCGCGCTTCAAGGGTGGGCACTCGGAGAGGCCGACTACGTAGCGGATTTGCAGCGCCGGACCGAGCGCAGGGTCAGCCGCGGACGCGCAGGACGACCAAGCTCCAAAGTTTGACTGCAGCTATCCCGGGGTAAAATGCTCACCTAGCAACCTGTCCCCAATAATCTAAAGCTCAGTCTATTCGCTAAATAATTGGAATCTGACCCCAATTAATTTTCTTGGCATTGTTGTTGCAGTGCATTATTCTTGCGATCCCGCCCAATGAACCCAGGAGAGCGCCATGACGACGGCCGCTGAGATTTCCCATTTGCAAGAACACGGCCTGTACTCCGGTGCCAATGAACATGACGCCTGCGGTGTCGGCTTCGTGGCGCACGTCAAGGGCGAGAAGAGCCATGCGATCGTGCAGCAGGGATTGAAGATTCTCGAGAACCTCGATCACCGCGGTGCGGTGGGCGCGGACAAGTTGATGGGCGATGGCGCGGGCATCCTCATCCAGCTGCCGGACGCGCTCTACCGCGAAGAAATGGCCAAGCAAGGCGTGGAGCTCCCCCCGCCCGGCGAATATGGCGTCGGCATGGTCTTCCTGCCGAAGGAGCATGCTTCCCGCCTGGCGTGCGAACAGGAACTCGAGCGCGCGATCAAGACCGAAGGGCAGGTGCTCCTCGGTTGGCGGGACGTGCCGGTCAACAAGGACATGCCGATGTCCCCTGCGGTGCGCAAGAAGGAGCCGATCCTGCGCCAGCTGTTCATCGGGCGCGGCAACGACGTGATCGTGCAGGATGCGCTGGAGCGCAAGCTCTACGTGATCCGCAAGACGGCGAGCGCGGCCATCCAGAACCTGCGCCTGAAGCACTCCAAGGAATACTACGTCCCCAGCATGTCCAGCCGCACGGTGGTCTACAAGGGCCTGTTGCTGGCGGACCAGGTGGGCACCTACTACCTGGACCTGCAGGACCCGCGCTGCGTATCCGCGCTGGGCCTCGTGCACCAGCGCTTTTCTACCAACACCTTCCCCGAGTGGCCGCTGGCCCACCCGTACCGCTATGTCGCGCACAACGGCGAGATCAACACGGTCAAGGGCAACTACAACTGGATGAAGGCGCGCGAAGGCGTGATGTCCTCGCCCGTGCTCGGAGCGGACCTCAAAAAGCTCTACCCGATCAGCTTCGCCAGCCAGTCCGACACCGCCACCTTCGACAACTGCCTCGAGTTGCTCACGATGGCCGGCTACCCGATCGGCCAGGCGGTGATGATGATGATCCCCGAGCCGTGGGAACAGCACACCACGATGGACGAGCGCCGCAAGGCCTTCTACGAATACCACGCGGCGATGCTGGAGCCCTGGGACGGCCCGGCCTCGATCGTCTTCACGGACGGCCGCCAGATCGGCGCGACGCTCGACCGCAACGGCCTGCGCCCCTCGCGCTACTGCGTCACCGACGACGACCTCGTGATCATGGCGTCCGAGTCCGGCGTGCTGCCGGTGCCCGAGAACAAGATCGTGCGCAAGTGGCGCCTGCAACCCGGCAAGATGTTCCTCATCGACCTGGAACAGGGCCGCATGATCGACGACGAGGAGCTGAAGTCCGGCCTCGCCAACGGCAAGCCCTACAAGCAGTGGATCGAGAACCTGCGCATCAAGCTCGACGACCTGTCCGACACCTCGGGCAAGGTGCCGCACAGCGACGTCGAGCTCCTCGACCGCCAGCAGGCGTTCGGCTATACGCAGGAGGACATCAAGTTCCTGATGTCGCCGATGGCGCAGGCCGGCGAGGAAGGCATCGGCTCCATGGGCAACGACAGCCCGCTGGCCGTGCTCTCGTCCAAGGACAAGCCGCTGTACAACTACTTCAAGCAGTTGTTCGCGCAGGTGACGAACCCGCCGATCGACCCGATCCGGGAGGCGATCGTGATGTCGCTCGTGTCCTTCATCGGACCGAAGCCGAACCTGCTGGACATCAACCAGGTCAACCCGCCGATGCGGCTGGAAGTGAGCCAGCCGATCCTCGACTTCGCCGACATGGCGAAGCTGCGCGACATCGAGAACATCACGCACGGCAAGTTCCGCAGCTACACGCTGGACATCACCTATCCGCTGTCGTGGAGCAGCGAAGGCGTCGAAGCGAAGCTCGCGTCGCTGAACGCGGAAGCCGTCGATGCGATCAAGGGCGGCAAGAACATCCTGATCATCAGCGACCAGGGCGTGGGCCCGGAACAGGTGGCGATCCCCGCGCTGCTCGCGCTGTCCTCCATCCACCAGCACCTGGTGAAGGAGGGCCTGCGCACCACGGCGGGCCTCGTCGTCGAAACCGGCACCGCGCGCGAGGTGCATCACTTCGGTGTGCTCGCAGGCTATGGCGCCGAGGCGATCCACCCCTATCTGGCGATGGAAACGCTCGTCTCCATCCACAAGGACCTGCCGGGCGACCTGAATCCGGACAAGGCGATCTACAACTACGTGAAGGCGATCGGCAAGGGCCTGTCCAAGATCATGTCCAAGATGGGCGTGAGCACGTACATGAGCTATTGCGGCTCGCAGCTCTTCGAAGCCATCGGCCTCAATTCGGACACCATCGAAAAGTACTTCACCGGCACCGCGAGCCGCGTCGAGGGCATCGGCGTGTTCGAGATCGCGCAGGAAGCGATCCGCATGCACAGGGCGGCGTTCGGCGACGACCCCGTGCTCGAGAGCATGCTCGACGCCGGCGGCGAATACGCCTGGCGCGTCCGCGGCGAGGAACACATGTGGAGCCCCGACGCGATCGCGAAGCTGCAGCACGCGACGCGCGCCAACAACTGGAACACCTACAAGGAATACGCCCAGCTGATCAACGACCAGAGCTGGCGCCACATGACGCTGCGCGGCCTGTTCGAGTTCAAGCTCGATCCCTCCAGGGCCATTCCCATCGACGAGGTGGAGCCGGCCAAGGAAATCGTGAAGCGATTCGCCACCGGCGCGATGTCGCTGGGCTCGATCTCCACCGAGGCGCATGCGACGCTCGCCGTCGCGATGAACCGCATCGGAGGCAAGAGCAACACGGGCGAGGGCGGCGAGGACCCCGCCCGCTACCGGCAGGAGCTCAAGGGCATCCCGATCAAGCAGGGCCAGACCATGGCCGACATCCTCGGCCGGGAAGTGGTCGAGGTGGACAACCCGCTCGAAGCCGGCGATTCGCTGCGCTCCAAGATCAAGCAGGTCGCTTCGGGACGCTTCGGCGTCACGGCCGAGTACCTCTCGTCCGCCGACCAGATCCAGATCAAGATGGCGCAGGGCGCCAAGCCCGGCGAAGGCGGCCAGCTGCCCGGCGGCAAGGTCTCCAAGTACATCGGGAAGCTGCGCTATTCGGTGCCGGGCGTGGGGCTCATCTCCCCGCCGCCGCACCACGACATCTATTCGATCGAAGACCTCGCGCAACTCATCCACGACCTGAAGAACGTCGCGCCGCATGCGTCCATCAGCGTGAAGCTGGTGTCCGAGGTCGGCGTGGGCACCATCGCCGCGGGCGTTGCCAAGTGCAAGAGCGACCACGTGGTGATCGCGGGCCACGACGGCGGCACCGGCGCATCGCCGTGGTCCTCGATCAAGCACGCGGGCAGCCCGTGGGAGATCGGCCTGGCCGAAACGCAGCAGACGCTCGTGCTCAACCGCCTGCGCGGCCGGATCCGCGTGCAGGCCGACGGACAGATGAAGACCGGCCGCGACGTCGCCATCGGCGCGTTGCTGGGCGCCGATGAATTCGGCTTCGCCACCGCGCCGCTGGTGGTGGAGGGCTGCATCATGATGCGCAAGTGCCACCTCAACACCTGCCCCGTCGGCGTGGCCACGCAGGACCCGGCGCTGCGCAAGAAGTTCGCGGGCAAGCCCGAGCACGTCGTCAACTACTTCTTCTTCGTCGCCGAGGAAGTGCGCCAGATCATGGCGCAGCTGGGCATCCGCAAGTTCGACGATCTGATCGGCCGTGCCGACCTGCTCGACATCCGCAAGGGCATCGCCCACTGGAAAGCGCGCGGGCTGGACTTCAGCCGCCTGTTCGCGCAGCCGCAGGTGCCGGCCGAGGTGCCGCGCTTCCACGTCGAGGAGCAGGACCACGGCCTCGCGCGCACGCTGGACCGGGTGCTGATCGAGAAATCCCGCGCCGCCATCGACAAGGGCGAGAAGGTGCAGTTCATCGAAGTCGTGCGCAACGTGAACCGCTCGGTCGGCGCGATGCTGTCCGGCGCGCTGACGAAGGTGCATCCGGAGGGCCTGCCCGACGACAGCATCCGGATCCAGCTCGAAGGCACCGGCGGGCAGTCCTTCGGCGCGTTCCTCGCCAAGGGCATCACGCTCTACCTCATTGGCGACGCGAACGACTATACCGGCAAGGGCCTCTCTGGCGGTCGCATCGTGGTGCGTCCCAGCATCGACTTCCGCGGCGTCGCCACCGACAACATCATCATCGGCAACACGGCGCTCTACGGGGCGACGACCGGCGAGGCGTTCTTCAGCGGCGTGGCTGGTGAGCGGTTCGCGGTGCGCCTGTCCGGCGCCACGACGGTGGTGGAGGGGACCGGCGACCACGGCTGCGAATACATGACGGGCGGCACCGTGCTCGTGCTCGGCAAGACCGGCCGCAACTTCGCGGCGGGCATGTCCGGCGGCATCGCGTATGTGTACGACGAGGACGGCCAGTTCGCGAGCCGCTGCAACACGTCGATGGTCTCGCTGGAGCGTGTCGGCACGGCGGCCGAGCAGAAGGCCGGCAAGACGCGCATGCACAAGGACCAGGCCGACGAGACCCTGCTGAAGAAGCTGCTCGAGGAGCACAACCGCTGGACCGGCAGCAAGCGCGCGCGCGAACTGCTGGACCACTGGGCCACGTCGCGCACCAGGTTCGTGAAGGTCTTCCCGAACGAATACAAGCGCGCGCTCGCCGAGATGTACGAGCGCGAAGTGGAAGCAGCCAGCACCGGCAACAACGCGCACGTCGCGATGAAGCCCGACTCCGTCGCCGCAGCGTAAGGAACATCATGGGAAAGATCACCGGCTTCATGGAATTCGAGCGTCAGGAAGAGGGCTACCGCCCCGTTCCGGAGCGCGTGAAGAACTACAAGGAATTCGTCATCGGGCTCACCGACGACCAGGCCAAAGTGCAGGGCGCGCGATGCATGGATTGCGGCACGCCGTTTTGCAACAGCGGCTGCCCGGTCAACAACATCATCCCGGACTTCAACGACCTGGTGTACCGCCAGGACTGGCGCAACGCGTTCACGGTGCTGGACTCGACCAACAACTTCCCCGAGTTCACCGGCCGCATCTGCCCGGCGCCATGCGAGGAGGCCTGCGTCCTCAACGTGAACGACGACCCGGTCGGCATCAAGTCGATCGAGCATTCGATCATCGACCGCGCCTGGGAGCACGGCTGGGTGACGCCGCGTCCCCCCCGCATCAAGACCGGCAAGAAAGTTGCGGTCGTGGGTTCCGGCCCCGCGGGCATGGCCGCGGCGCAACAGCTGGCGCGCGCCGGGCATGACGTGACGCTCATCGAGAAGAACGACCGCATCGGCGGCCTGCTGCGCTACGGCATCCCCGACTTCAAGATGGAGAAGGTGCATATCGACCGCCGCGTGGAGCAGATGAAGGCCGAAGGCGTCACCATGCGCACGGGCACGATGGTGGGCAAGCTGCCCGAGGGCTCGAAGATCACCAACTGGGCGAAGGAAACCATCACGGCCGAGCAGCTCACCGCCGAATACGACGCGGTCGTGCTCACGGGCGGCGCGGAGCAATCGCGCGACCTGCCGGTGCCGGGCCGTGACCTGGACGGCATCCATTTCGCGATGGAGTTCCTGCCGCAGCAGAACAAGGTCAATGCGGGGGACAAGGTGAAGGGCCAGATCCGTGCGGACGGCAAGCACGTCATCGTGATCGGCGGCGGCGACACGGGTTCGGATTGCGTGGGCACCAGCAATCGCCATGGCGCCGCCAGCGTGACGCAGTTCGAGCTGATGCCCCAGCCTCCCGAGGAAGAGAACAAGCCGCTCACCTGGCCTTACTGGCCCTACAAGCTGCGCACCAGTTCGAGCCACGAGGAAGGGTGCGATCGCGAATTCGCGATCGCCACCAAGGAATTCATCGGCGAGAAGGGCAAGGTCACCGGCCTGAAGACCGTTCGGGTCGAATGGAAGGACGGCAAGATGATCGAGGTGCCGGGCAGCGAGCAGACGCTCAAGGCCGATCTCGTGCTGCTGGCGATGGGCTTCGTGAGCCCCGTCGGATCGGTGCTGGACGCCTTCGGCGTCGAGAAGGACAACCGCGGCAACGCGAAGGCCGGCACGGACTTCATCGGCGGCTACGCCACCAGTGTCCCCAAGGTGTTCGCCGCGGGCGACATGCGGCGCGGCCAGTCGCTGGTGGTCTGGGCCATCCGCGAGGGCCGGCAGGCGGCGCGCGCGGTGGATGAGTTCCTCATGGGATTCAGCGATCTGCCTCGCTGAAGGGATGGCGGGGGCGCCGCCAGCACGGCGGCGACTAGTAACTTATCATTCCGGGTTTCCCCGCTTGTTCCCCGGATGACATCACCCGACCCCTCGGCACTCGTCGAATGCCGCTCCCTGAGCTTTGGCTACGGCGAGCGGCGCATTCTCGACGACGTGAGCTTCACCGTGCCGAAAGGCAAGGTGACGGCCCTCATGGGCGCGTCGGGCGGCGGCAAGACGACCGTCCTGCGCCTGATCGGCGGGCAGGTGCGCGCCCAGCGCGGGCAGGTCCTTTTCGAGGGCGAGGACGTCGGCGCGATGGACGCCGGGGGCCTCTACCGGACACGCCGACGCATGGGGATGCTGTTCCAGTTCGGCGCGCTCTTCACCGACCTGAGCGTCTTCGACAACGTGGCCTTTCCCCTGCGCGAGCACACCTCCCTGTCCGAGGCGCTGGTGCGCGACATCGTGCTGATGAAGCTCAATGCCGTCGGCTTGCGGGGTGCCCGCGACCTGATGCCCAGCGAGATTTCCGGCGGGATGGCGCGCCGCGTCGCGCTGGCCCGCGCCATCGCATTGGACCCCGAACTCATCATGTACGACGAGCCTTTCGCGGGACTGGACCCGATCTCCCTGGGCACGGCGGCGCAGTTGATCCGCCGGCTCAACGATACGCTGGGGATCACGAGCATCGTCGTATCGCACGACCTGGAAGAGACCTTCCACATTGCCGACCAGGTGATCGTGCTTGCCAACGGCAAGGTCGCGGCGCAGGGGACGCCCGCCGAAGTGATGGCCTCCCAGGACCCGCTGGTCGACCAGTTCGTGCATGCGCGTCCCGACGGCCCGGTGCACTTCCACTACCACGGGCCGACCGTCGCGCAGGATTTCGGCGGAGGGTTCCAGGCATGAGCCCGCTGCACCCCGCGAGCATCGGCTATGCAACGCGGCGCAAACTCGGTGACATCGGCCATGCGGCACGCCTTTTCGTGCGCCTGGTGCGCCTCTTCGGCGCGGCGATGCGCCGCTTCGGGCTCGTGCGCGACCAGATCCATTTCCTGGGCAACTACTCGCTCGCCATCGTCGCGGTGTCCGGGCTTTTCGTCGGCTTCGTGCTGGGCCTGCAGGGTTACTACACCTTGCAGCGCTACGGCTCGTCGGAAGCCCTGGGCCTCCTCGTCGCCCTCAGTCTCGTGCGCGAGCTGGGGCCGGTGGTGACAGCGCTGCTCTTCGCGGGGCGGGCGGGGACGTCGCTCACCGCCGAGATCGGCCTGATGAAGGCCGGCGAGCAACTGAGCGCCATGGAGATGATGGCCGTCGACCCGGTGCGCCGCGTCCTCGCGCCGCGTTTCTGGGCCGGCGTGATCGCGATGCCGGTGCTCGCCGCGGTGTTCAGCGCGGTCGGCATCGTGGGCGGCTGGGTGGTCGGCGTCGTCCTGATCGGGGTGGACCCGGGTGCCTTCTGGGGCCAGATGCAGGGCGGCGTGGACGTCTGGCGCGATGTGGGCAACGGCGTCATCAAGAGCATGGTGTTCGGCGTGACGGTGACTTTCGTCGCGCTGCTCGAAGGATTCGAAGCGCACCCGACGCCCGAAGGGGTGTCGCGCGCGACGACGCGCACGGTGGTCGTGGCGTCGCTGGCGGTGCTGGGGCTGGATTTCATCCTCACCACCCTGATGTTCAGTATCTAGGAAAGAACGACATGGATCGCTCCAAAAATGATGTGTGGGTCGGCCTCTTCGTGCTGGTGGGCGCGGTGGCCATCCTGTTTCTTGCCTTGCAATCGGCCAACCTGCTGTCCCTGAGCTTCCAGCCGACCTACCGCGTCGTCGCGAAGTTCGACAACATCGGCGGGTTGAAGCGCCAGGCGGCGGTGAAGAGCGCGGGCGTCGTGGTGGGCCGCGTCGAATCCATCCTGTTCGACGACAAGTCCTTCCAGGCGCAGGTCGCACTGGCCATGGACACGCGCTATGCCTTTCCCAGGGACAGCTCCCTGAAGATCCTCACCAGCGGCCTGCTCGGGGAGCAGTACGTGGGTGTCGAAGCGGGGGCCGACACGAAAAACCTCGCCGCCGGCGACACCATCACCACCACGCAATCCGCGGTGGTGCTCGAAAACCTGATCGGGCAATTCCTCTACAACAAGGCGGCGGACGGCGCCAATGCGGGAAGCGCGCCCAAGAAATGACGACCATGACGACAACGACCCCCATTTCCCGACTCCTCCCGCGCGGCGCCCGAGCGGCAAACCTGTTCGCCATGGCCGCGTTGGCGTTCGCACTCGCCGGCTGCGCTTCGTTCAACCAGAACCCGCGCGATCCGCTGGAGCCCATGAACCGCGAAGTGACGAAGTTCAACGAAGGCGTGGACTCCATCCTCCTCAAACCAGCGGCGACGGTCTACAAGAAGGCGGTTCCGGCGATGGTTCGCACGGGCGTGTCCAACTTCTTCGGCAACCTCGGCGACGCATGGTCCTTCGTCAACAGCGCGCTGCAGTTCAAGTTCCAGAACGCCGCCGAGAACTTCATGCGGCTGAACGTGAACACTTTCTTCGGCCTGGGCGGCATCCTGGACGTGGCCAGCGAATTCAACATCGAGCGGCATCGCGAGGACTTCGGCCAGACGCTGGGCCGCTGGGGCGTGCCCGCCGGCCCGTACATCGTGCTGCCGCTCCTCGGGCCCTCGACCCTGCGCGATACGCTCGCCCTGCCGATCGACCGCAAGGCCGACCCGGTGCACCAGGTGGACCCGGCGAGCGCCCGCAATTCCCTGTATGTCCTGCATGCCGTGGATGTGCGTTCGAACCTCCTGCGTGTCGGCAGCGTGATCGACGAAGCCGCGCTGGACAAGTACAGCTTCACGCGCGAGGCTCATCTGCAGCGGCGCCGCGCGGAGATCTTCGAGAGCAAGGAATCCGACGGCGAGGAGCCCAAGGCCGACGGCACGGCCGCGACGCCCAACGCGCCGCCTCCCGCCGCGCCCGCCGCGAGCCAACCGGCATCGGCTCCCGCGCGTTAGGGTTGCAGACGGTTTCCTTTCGCCGTGGCGCCGGTGGAACCGGCCTGCGCGCGGATGTTCCAAACGAGGTTGCGGCTGTGTTCCGCTTGAAAGGTAGTTGAATGAAGCGACGTGTGGTGAATCAATTGGCCGTGGTCCTGCTGGGCTTCGCGGCTTTCGGCGGCCTGGTCCCGCTGGCACGGGCGGCCGACGAGGCGCCCGACGCGCTGGTCAAGCGCCTCTCCGATGAAGTGCTGGCGTCGATCAAGGCCGACAAGGCGATCCAGGGCGGCGACACCAACCGCATCCTTGCGCTGGTGGACAGCAAGATCATGCCGAACGTGAATTTCCAGCGCATGACCGCCGCCGCGGTGGGCCCGGCCTGGCGCCAGGCGACGCCCGAGCAGCAAAAGCGGCTGCAGGACGAATTCAAGACGCTGCTGATCCGCACCTACTCCGGGGCCCTGGCGCAGGTGGACGAGCAGTCCATCAGCATCAAGCCGCAGCGCAGCGCGCCGACCGACACCGAAGTCGTGGTGCGCACCGAAATCCGCGGCCGCGGCGATCCGATCCAGCTCGATTACCGGCTCGAGAAGACCCCGGGGCAGGGGGCGGGATGGAAGATCTACAACCTCAACGTGCTGGGCGTGTGGCTGGTGGAAACGTATCGCAGCCAGTTCGCGCAGGAGATCAACTCCAAGGGTCTCGACGGGCTCATCACCGCCCTCAGCGACCGCAACAAGACAAACGCCGCCAAGAAGGGCTGAAGCCGATGCTGGTGCTTCCCGCCGAGCTGACGCACGAACATGCGGTCGCGTGCTGCCGCATGCTCTCGCAGGCTTTGCGGGCACAGCCCGGTGCCGCCGTCGTGGTCGATGCGGCCCCGCTGCAGAACTTCGATTCCTCCGCACTGGCGGTGCTGCTCGAGTGCCGGCGCGACACGCTGGCGGCAGGCAAGACCTTCGCGGTGACGCGCCTTCCGGCCCGCCTGCTGGAACTCGCCACGCTCTACGGCGTCGCCGAGCTGCTTCCGGCGGCTGCGTAGGCCCATTCCGGCGCAGCAGGGCGGCCGGCGCATGGCCCGGTAAAATCGCGCGCTCATGCCCGCGATCTCCTTCCAAGCTGTCTCCAAGACCTATCCCTCGCCGCGAGGCGGATCGCTGAAGGCGCTCGATGGCGTCAGCTTCGACATCGAGCAGGGCGAGTTCTTCGGGCTGCTCGGGCCGAACGGCGCGGGCAAGACCACCCTGATCAGCATCCTCGCGGGCCTGTCGCGCGCCACGTCGGGCCGCGTGACGGTGCACGGCTTCGATGTGCAATCGGATTACGCGCAGGCGAGGCGGCACCTGGGGGTCGTCCCGCAGGAACTGGTGTTCGATCCGTTCTTCAACGTGCGCGAGGCGTTGCGCATCCAGTCCGGCTATTTCGGCGTGCGCAACAACGAGGCGTGGATTTCGGAACTGCTCGAGAGCCTGGGCCTGGCCGACAAGGCCGAATCCAACATGCGCCAGCTTTCCGGCGGCATGAAGCGCCGGATGCTCGTGGCGCAGGCACTCGTGCACAAACCGCCCGTGATCGTGCTCGACGAGCCCACCGCCGGCGTCGACGTCGAACTGCGCCAGACCCTCTGGCAATTCGTGGCGAAGTTGAACAAGGCAGGCTCCACGGTCCTGCTCACGACGCATTACCTGGAAGAGGCGGAGGCGCTGTGCGGCCGCATCGCGATGCTCAAGACCGGCCGTGTCGTGGCGCTGGAGCGCACGAGCGAGCTGCTGAAGGCCGCGTCCAGCAACGTGCTGCGGTTCAAGCTCGATGGCGTGCTGCCCGCGCAGTTCGAGGGCAAGGCCCGCGTGACGGGTCGGATCGTGCAGTTGCCGGCGCACGATGCGCACGAGATCGAGCAACACCTGGCGGTGATCCGGCAGGCGGGCTTGCGGGTCGAGGACGTCGAGATCCGCAAGGCGGACCTCGAAGACGTCTTTCTGGAGGTGATGTCGGGCAAGTCCGGGCAGGCCGCGGCCGGGGTTCCCGCATGACCGGCTGGCGCACGCTCCTGTACAAGGAAACCTTGCGGTTCTGGAAGGTCGGTTTCCAGACCGTCGCAGCGCCGGTGCTGACGGCCGTGCTTTACATGCTGATCTTCGGCCACGTGATGCAGGCGAAGGTCACGGTGTACGACAACGTGAGCTACACCGCCTTCCTCGTGCCCGGGCTCGTGATGATGAGCGTGCTGCAGAACTCGTTCGCCAACAGTTCGTCCTCGCTCATCCAGGGCAAGATCATGGGCAGCCTCGTGTTCGTGCTGCTCACGCCGCTGTCGCATTGGAGCTGGTTCTTCGCGTACGTCGGCTCCTCGGTCGTGCGCGGGCTGGCGGTCGGGCTGGGGGTGTTCGCGGTCACCGTGTGGTTCGGGCATCCAGGCTTCGTCGCCCCGCTGTGGATCCTCGTGTTCGCGGTGCTGGGTGCCGGCATCCTGGGCGCGCTGGGCGTGATCGCTGGGCTGTGGGCCGAGAAGTTCGACCAGATGGCCGCTTTCCAGAACTTCGTGATCATGCCCATGACCTTCCTGTCCGGCGTGTTCTATTCGATCCACTCGTTGCCCGCCTTCTGGCAGGGCGTGAGCCACCTCAACCCCTTTTTCTACATGATCGACGGCTTTCGCTACGGCTTCTTCGGCGTGAGCGACGTCTCCCCATGGCTCAGCCTGGCGATCGTCGGCACGGCGATGGCGGTGGTGAGCAGCATCGCGGTGCACCTCCTGCGCATCGGCTACAAGATCCGTGGATGAAAATAGCGCTTTTGACGACATGACCGCCGACGAACTCCAATCCCTGATTGCCGCCGGGCTGCCCTGCGACCACCTGCAGGTGGCCGGCGACGGCCGCCATTGGGAAGCCGTCGTCGTGTCGCGCGAATTCGAGGGCAAGCGCCTGATCCAGCGGCACCAGCGCGTCTACGCCACGCTGGGTGCGAGAATGCATACCGACGAGGTACATGCGCTCTCGATGAAGACCTTAACGCCCACCGAGTGGGCGGCCCAACCACACTGAAATCCGTCATGGACAAGCTTTTGATTCGCGGGGGGCGCCAGCTCCACGGCGAGGTCCGGATATCCGGGGCCAAGAACGCCGCATTGCCCGAGCTGTGCGCCGCGCTGCTCACCGACCAGCCCGTGGTACTCCACAACGTGCCGCGCCTGCAGGACGTGAGCACCATGCTCACCCTGCTGCGCAACATGGGCGTGGTGATCGAGCGCGACAGCCAGGGTACGGTCACCATCGATTCCAGCCGCCTGAGCTCGCCCGAAGCGCCCTACGAGCTGGTGAAGACCATGCGCGCCTCCGTGCTCGCGCTGGGCCCGCTGACCGCGCGGTTCGGCGAAGCCACGGTGTCCCTGCCCGGCGGCTGCGCGATTGGCTCGCGTCCGGTGGACCAGCACATCAAGGGCATGCAGGCGATGGGCGCGGAGATCGTGGTCGAGCACGGCTACATGATCGCGAAGCTGCCCAAGGGCCGCACGCGCCTGAAGGGGGCGAGCATCCGCACCGACATGGTGACGGTGACGGGCACCGAGAACTTCCTGATGGCCGCCGCGCTTGCGGAAGGCGAGACGGTGCTCGAAAACGCCGCGCAGGAGCCGGAGATCACCGACCTCGCCGAGATGCTGATCAAGATGGGCGCGCGCATCGAGGGACACGGCACCGGGCGCATCGTGATCCAGGGCGTGGAAAAGCTGTCCGGCTGCACGCACCAGGTGGTCGCGGACCGCATCGAGGCGGGCACCTTCCTGTGCGCCGTCGCCGCGACGGGCGGCGACGTCGTGCTGCGGCACGGGCGCGCCGATCATCTCGAAGCCGTCATCGACAAGCTGCGCGACGCGGGCGCCAGCGTGGCCGCCGTGGAAGACGGCATCCACCTGCATTCGCAGGGCCGCCTGATCGCGCAGAGCTTCCGCACCACCGAATACCCGGGCTTTCCGACCGACATGCAGGCGCAGTTCATGGCCCTGAACGTGATCGCCGACGGGCCGTCGAAGGTGACAGAAACCATCTTCGAAAACCGCTTCATGCACGTCAACGAGATGGTGCGGCTCGGCGCGAAGATCCAGGTGGACGGCAAGTTCGCCGTCATCGAAGGCGTCGAGAAGCTCTCCGGCGCCATGGTGATGGCCACCGACCTGCGCGCCTCCGCGAGCCTCGTGATCGCCGGCCTCGTGGCCGAAGGCGAGACGATCGTGGACCGCATCTACCACCTCGACCGCGGCTACGACCAGATGGAAGCGAAGCTGCGCGCCATCGGCGCCGACATCGAGCGGATCAAATGACGGCCATGCTGACCCTCGCGCTGTCCAAGGGGCGCATCTTCGACGAGACGCTGCCGCTCCTGAAGGCCGCGGGCATCGAGGTGCTCGAAGACCCGGAGCGTTCGCGCAAGCTGATCCTCGCGACGAGCCGGCCGGACGTGCGTGTCGTGATCGTGCGCGCCAGCGACGTTCCGACTTACGTGCAGTACGGCGGCGCCGACCTCGGCGTGACCGGCCTGGACACGCTCATCGAACACAACGCGGATTGGGGCGGAGGCGGCCTGTACCAGCCGCTGGACCTGCGCATCGCCAAGTGCCGCGTGAGTGTCGCCGTGCGTTCTGACTTCGATTACGCCTCCGCCGTGCGCCAGGGCTCGCGCCTGAAGGTCGCAACCAAGTACGTGAACATCGCCCGCGAATTCTTCGCGGCCAAGGGTGTCCACGTGGACATGATCAAGCTGTACGGCAGCATGGAACTCGCGCCGCTCACCGGTCTCGCGGATGCCATCGTCGACCTCGTGTCCACCGGCAGCACGCTCAAGGCCAACCACCTGGTGGAAGTCGAGCGGATCATGGACATCAGCTCGCGCCTGGTGGTGAACCAGGCCGCGCTCAAACTGAAACAGGCGCCGATCCGCAACGTCATCGATGCGTTCGCCGGCGCCATCGCCAGAGACTGAGATGGAATTTCGCGCCGAACCCTTGCGACTGTCCACCGCGGAGGCGGGCTTCGACGCCGCGTTCCGGGCCCGGCTGCAGTGGTCCGCCGACACGGATGCCGAAGTCGAAGTCCGCGTGTCGGAAATCATCGCCGACGTGCGCGAGCGGGGGGACGCTGCTGTCCTCGATTACACGAACCGTTTCGACGCCCTCGGGGCCACATCGGTTGCCGCATTGGAGTTGCAGCAGGCCGAAATGAAGGCTGCCTACGAAGGCCTGCCTCCCAAGCAGCGCGAGGCCCTGACGTCCGCCGCGATCCGCGTTCGCGCATACCACGAAGCCCAGAAGAAGGCCTGCGGCGAGAGCTGGAGTTACCGCGACTCCGACGGAACGCTTCTCGGCCAGAAGGTGACGCCGCTCGATCGCGTGGGCATCTACGTGCCGGGCGGCAAGGCGGCTTATCCCTCGTCGGTGCTGATGAATGCGATCCCGGCCCACGTGGCGGGTGTGGGCGAGATCATCATGGTCGTGCCCACGCCGCGGGGCGAAAAAAATGCATTGGTCCTCGCTGCGGCCTACATCGCCGGCGTGTCCCGCGCGTTCACCGTCGGTGGTGCACAGGCTGTCGCGGCATTGGCCCACGGGACGCAGACCATTCCCCGCGTCGACAAGATCACCGGCCCGGGCAATGCATATGTCGCGAGCGCGAAGCGCCGCGTGTTCGGCCAGGTCGGCATCGACATGATCGCGGGCCCGAGCGAAATCCTCGTGCTCGCCGACGGCACCACGCCTGCCGACTGGGTCGCGATGGACCTCTTCAGCCAGGCGGAGCACGACGAGCTCGCGCAAAGCATCCTGCTGTGCCCGGACATGGATTACATCGCGAAGGTCCAGGCGGAGATCGACCGGCTGCTGCCCGCGATGCCGCGCGCGGAGATCATTGCCAAGTCACTGAACGGCCGCGGCGCGCTCATCCACACGCGCAGCATGGAGGAGGCCTGCGAGATCAGCAACCGCATCGCGCCGGAACACCTGGAGATCGCCAGCCGCGATCCGCATCGGTGGGAGCCCCTGCTGCGCCACGCGGGCGCGATCTTCCTGGGCGAATTCACCAGCGAATCGCTGGGCGACTATTGCGCCGGGCCGAACCACGTGCTGCCCACCAGCGGCACGTCGCGCTTTTCCAGCCCGCTGGGCGTTTACGATTTCCAGAAGCGCAGCAGCCTGATCGAGGTGAGCGAGGCGGGCGCGCGCACGCTCGGAGCGATCGCCGCCGAACTCGCGTATGGCGAAGGATTGCAGGCGCACGCGCGCGCCGCCGAAATGAGGATCAGGCCATGAGCTCCCGCGACCCGATGCCACTTGCAGGTGTGTTCCGCGAGGACGTGCAGTCGATGCATGCCTACGCAATCCAGCCTTCCGCCGGCCTGATCAAGCTCGACGCGATGGAGAATCCGCACCGCTTGCCGGCGTCGCTGCAGGCACAACTCGGCGCGCGCCTGGGCGCGCTCGCGCTCAACCGCTATCCGGCCGATGGCATCAACGACCTTCGCGCAGCGCTCGCGAAGCATGCGCGCATGCCGGAAGGCTTCGACATCGTGCTGGGCAACGGGTCGGATGAGTTGATCTCGCTCATCGCCATGGCCTGCGACGTGCCGGGCGCGTGCATCCTCGCGCCGTTGCCTGGATTCGTCATGTACGGCATGAGTGCGCAGCTCCAGGGGCTGAAGTTCGTCGGCGTGCCGCTCACGGCGGATTTCGAACTCGACGAAGCGGCGATGCTGGGCGCCATCGCCGCGCACCGGCCGACGATCATCTACATCGCCTACCCGAACAACCCGACCGCCAACCTGTGGGACGACGCGGTGATCGAGAAGATCGTCGAGGCCGCTCCCGGGCTGGTGGTGATCGACGAGGCTTACCAGCCGTTCGCGAGCCGCAGCTACATCGACCGCGTCGCTAAGCACGGCCATGTGCTGCTGATGCGCACGATGAGCAAGTTCGGGCTGGCGGGCGTGCGCATCGGCTACCTGATCGGACCGAAGGCGGTGGTCGAGCAGGTCGACAAGGTGCGGCCCCCCTACAACATCAGCGTGCTGAACGCGGAAGCCGCCCTGTTCGCGCTCGAGCACGCCGACGTGTTCGACGCGCAGGCCAGGGAACTGCGCGAGCAGCGCGAAGTGCTGCAGCGCGCGCTGCGTGCCATGCCCGGCGTGAAGGCGTGGCCCAGCGATGCCAACATGATCCTCGTGCGGGTGCCCGATGCGCAAAAGGCGTTCGACGGCATGAAATCCCGTGGCGTCCTCGTCAAGAACGTTTCTAAAATGCACCCATTGCTGGCCAACTGCCTGCGCCTGACCGTCGGGACCGCCGACGAGAACACGCGGATGCTGTCGGCCCTCGAAGCCTCCCTATGACCCATTCCCGCACGGCCGAAGTCGCCCGCAATACCGCCGAGACGAAGATCACGGTCCGCGTCAACCTGGACGGCAGCGGCCAGGCCAAGCTCGCCACCGGCATCGGCTTCTTCGACCACATGCTCGACCAGATCGCCCGCCATGGCCTCATCGACCTGGACATCCAGGCCCTTGGCGATCTGCACATCGACGGCCACCACACGGTGGAGGACGTCGGCATCACCTTCGGGCAGGCGGTGCACCAGGCCATCGGCGACAAGAAGGGGATCCGGCGCTACGGCCATGCCTACGTGCCGCTGGACGAAGCGCTGTCGCGCGTGGTCATCGATTTTTCCGGACGCCCGGGCCTGGTGATGAACGTGCCGTTCAAGAGCGGGATGATCGGCACCTTCGACAGCCAGCTGGCGCACGAGTTTTTCCAGGGTTTCTGCAACCACGCCTTCGTGACGCTGCACATCGACAACCTGCGCGGCGAGAACGCGCACCACCAGTGCGAGACGGTGTTCAAGGCTTTCGCCCGTGCCCTGCGCGCCGCGGTGGAACTCGATCCGCGGGCGGCCGGCGTCGTTCCTTCGACCAAGGGTTCGCTCTGACCGCTGGCGCGACATCGCGATGAGAACCGTTGCCGTCGTCGACTATGGAATGGGCAACCTGCGCTCCGTGGCGCAGGCGGTGATGCACGTGGCGCGCGGCAGCGGGATCGATGTGGTCGTGACCTCCCGTCCGGAGGAGGTGCGCGCCGCCGAGCGGGTCGTGCTGCCCGGGCAGGGCGCCATGCCCGACTGCATGCGGGAGCTGCGCGATTCCGGCCTGCAGGAATCGGTGCTGGAAGCGGCTGCGGGCAAACCCTTGTTCGGCGTCTGCGTGGGCATGCAGATGCTGCTCGATCGCAGCGACGAAGGACCGACGGACGGGCTCGGCCTGATCCACGGCGAGGTCGTCCGCTTCCAGCTGGAGGGCCGGCTGCAGCCCGATGGCAGCCGTTTCAAGGTACCCCAGATGGGCTGGAACCAGGTGTTCCAGTCGCAGCCGCACCCGCTCTGGCGGGGCGTGGCGGACGGCAGCCACTTCTATTTCGTGCACAGTTTTTACGCGCGGCCGTCAGATGCGCGCCACAGCGTGGGCGAGGCGGACTACGGCTCACGCTTTACCGCCGCCGTTGCACGCGATAATATTTTTGCGACGCAGTTCCACCCCGAGAAAAGTTCAGACCAAGGCCTGGCCCTTTACCGCAACTTCCTGCAATGGACACCCTGACCGGGGCCTGGCCACCCCGGGGCCGCACCTTCCTTTGCCCCTATGCTTCTCATTCCCGCCATTGACCTGAAAGACGGCCACTGCGTACGCCTCAAGCAAGGCGACATGGACCAGTCCACCACCTTCAGCGAGGACCCTGCCGCCATGGCGAAGTCCTGGCTCGACAAGGGCGCGCGACGGCTGCACCTGGTCGACCTGAACGGCGCTTTCGCAGGCAAACCGCAGAATTTCACGGCCATCCGGTCCATCCTCAAGGCGGTCGGCAATGACATCCCGGTGCAACTGGGCGGCGGCATCCGGGACCTGGACACGATCGAAAAGTACATCGATGGCGGGTTGCGCTACGTCATCATCGGCACGGCAGCCGTCAAGAACCCGGGCTTCCTGAAGGACGCATGCACCGCGTTCGGCGGCCACATCATCGTCGGCCTCGACGCCAAGGACGGCAAGGTGGCCACCGACGGCTGGAGCAAGCTGACCGGCCATGAAGTCATCGACCTCGCGCGCAAGTTCGAGGACTGGGGCGTCGAATCGATCGTCTATACCGACATCGGCCGCGACGGCATGCTCACCGGCATCAACATCGACGCCACCGTCAAGCTTGCGCAGGCGCTGCACATCCCGGTGATCGCTTCGGGCGGCCTGTCCAACATGGCCGACATCGAAAAGCTCTGTGAAGTGGAAGCCGAGGGCATCGAGGGCGTGATCTGCGGGCGTGCCGTGTATTCCGGCGACCTCGATTTCGTGGCGGCACAGGCCAAAGCCGACGAACTCGGCGCCTGAGCGGCTCCCCGTGCTCGCCAAACGCATCATTCCCTGCCTGGACGTCACGGGCGGCCGCGTCGTCAAGGGCGTGAACTTCGTCGAGTTGCGAGACGCCGGGGACCCGGTGGAGATCGCCGCGCGCTACAACGAGCAGGGCGCCGACGAACTCACTTTCCTGGACATCACGGCGACCAGCGACGCCCGTGACCTGATCCTGCCCATCATCGAGGCGGTTGCATCCCAGGTGTTCATCCCCCTCACGGTGGGCGGCGGCGTGCGCACGGTGGAAGACGTGCGGCGGCTGCTCAATGCGGGCGCGGACAAGACCAGTTTCAATTCCGCGGCGATCGCCAATCCCGACGTGATCACCGCCGCGTCGGCGAAGTACGGCGCGCAGTGCATCGTCGTCGCGATCGACGCCAAGCGGCGCGGCGGCGAGGATGCCGCGGCCCGGGGGCCGGGCTGGGACGTCTACAGCCATGGCGGACGAAAGAACACGGGCCTCGACGCTGTCCAGTGGGCGGTGGAGATGACCCGGCGCGGGGCGGGTGAGATCTTGCTCACCAGCATGGACCGCGACGGGACGAAATCCGGTTTCGACCTGGAGCTCACCCGCGCCGTCAGCGACGCGGTGTCCGTGCCCGTGATTGCTTCCGGCGGCGTCGGCACCCTGGACCACCTGGCCGACGGCATCCAGAAGGGCGGGGCGGATGCCGTGCTCGCCGCGAGCATCTTCCACTACGGCGAATTCACCGTGGGACAGGCCAAGGCCCGGATGTCGGAACGCGGAATTCCCGTCCGGCTTTGATCCGCCGGCGGCGGATGCCGGACAATACCGCCATGAACTGGCTCGACCAAGTCGCCTGGGACCCGCAGGGCCTCATCCCCGTCATCGCGCAGGAAGTCGGCAGCAACGACGTCCTGATGTTTGCCTGGATGAATCGTGAAGCATTGCAGAAGACGGCCGAACTCGGCCGCGCGGTGTATTTCAGCCGCTCGCGGGGCAGGCTGTGGCACAAGGGCGAGGAATCGGGCCACGTGCAGCAGGTCCACGAAATCCGCATGGATTGCGACAACGACGTCCTGCTGCTGAAAGTGACCCAGCTTGGGCATCATCCCTCGATCGCCTGCCACACCGGCCGCCACAGCTGCTTCTTCCAGCTCTGGAAGGACGGTGCCTGGCAATCGGTCGAGCCGGTCTTGAAAGACCCGGCGTCCATCTATAAATAAGGGCCGAATGACTTCCAATGACTCCCTGGCACGCCTGGCCGCCGTGATCGAAAGCCGCAAGGCGTCCAATGGCGGCAGCGCCGACACGAGTTACGTGGCGCGCCTGCTCGAGCGCGGTCCCGACGCCTTCCTCAAGAAGATCGGCGAGGAGGCCTGCGAAGTCGTGATGGCCGCCAAGGATGCCGACCATGGCGGGGACCCGAAGAAAATCGTGGCCGAGATGGCCGACCTGTGGTTCCACAGCATGATTGCCTTGGCACACTACGGCCTGCAGCCGGGCGACGTGATCGACGAACTCGAGCGCCGCGCCGGAACCAGCGGCATCGAGGAAAAGGCATTGCGCAAGGCGCAGCAGCGCGACAGCGAATGAAGGAGCACCATGCCCGAGACTGACTACGCGGCTTTCGAGCCCAAGAGCGAAGGCGACCGCACGCTGATGCATATCCTGTACGGGTTGCACACAGTGGCGTGGGCGAGCATGGGCACGCTGGCGGTGATCGCGCTCGTGCTGAACTACGTCAAGCGCTCGGACGAACACGACGCCGTCTACGCGAGCCACCATAGCTACATGATCGCCACCTTCTGGTGGACCGTGCTGTGGCTCGTGGTGACTTCGCCGCTGTGGCTTTTCTTCGTCCTGCCCGGCGTGGTCGCGTACACCATCATCGGCTTGTGGTACCTGTACCGCTGCCTGCGCGGCTGGCTGCGCTTTTCCAACAACCGCCCGCCTTACTGAGGCCGGCTCCCGGATCCAGGCGCCATGAGCGAACACGACCCCAACTGCATCTTCTGCAAGATCGTCGAAGGCAGGATTCCTTCCCGCAAAGTCCACGAGGACGAGGAAATCCTCGCGTTCCACGACATCCATCCCTGGGCGCCCGTGCACTTCCTGATGATCCCCAAGGCCCACATTCCGTCGCTGGCGCACGTGAAGCCCGGCGACGCCGGGCTGCTCGGCCGCATGCTCACGCTGGCGCCGCAGCTCGCCCTCAAGGAAGGCTGCCGACCCTATCCTGAGGGTGGGTATCGTGTGGTCTGCAACACCGGCGCGGATGGCGGCCAGGAAGTGCACCACCTGCACATCCACGTCTTCGGCGGGCCGCGTCCCTGGCTCAAAGGCTGAGCCAGCGCGGGGACCGGGCGTCCCCCCACCCGACTAGAATCGACCTCAAGTCTGTACAGGAGTAATCATGGGTTCATTTTCCATTTGGCATTGGCTGATCGTCCTTCTGATCATCGTGCTGATCTTCGGCACCAAGAAACTCAAGAACATCGGCACCGACCTCGGTGGCGCGGTGAAGGGTTTCAAGGACGGCATCAAGGAAGGCTCCACCCCGGAGACTCCCGTGCCGCCGCAAAGCCAGGTGAGCGCGACGGCGCAGCCGGCCGACAAGACCACGATCGACGTGGAAGCGAAGAACAGGTCTTGAAGCGTTCCGAGCGCCGCCGGACCCTGGCGGCCACTCCAGCATGATCGATCTCGGCATTGAAAAGATGATGGTGATCGGCGCCGTGGCGCTGATCGTCATCGGCCCGGAAAAGCTGCCGCGCGTCGCGCGGACGGTGGGCACGCTGCTGGGCAAGGCGCAGCGCTACGTGTCGGACGTCAAGGCGGAAGTGAACCGGTCCATCGAGCTCGAGGAGCTCAAGAAGATGAAGGACACGGTGGAAACCGCGGCGCGCGACGTCGAGGGTTCCATCCGCTCCGGCGCGAACGAGTTCGACAAGCAGTGGGCCGAGGCGACCAGTACGGCGTCCGAGGCGCACACGGCGCTCGCGGAGCCGCCGTCCTTCCCCGAATACAAGCACCCGCGCAAGAAGTGGCGCATCAAGCAGGGCGCGACGCCCACCTGGTACAAGGCGCGCAACGGCATCCGTACCAAGGCGCTGTCAGGCGCCGCGCGCGTGGCGCGCTATCGCCCGCAAAAATTCAACTGATGTCAGATTCCAAACCAGAAGACGAGCTCGCGGGCACCGAGCAGCCGTTCGTCGCCCACCTCGTCGAACTGCGCGACCGCCTCATCAAGGCGATGATCGCGGTCGGCATTGCGGGTGCCGTGCTGTTCCTTTATCCCGGGCCTGGTGCGCTGTACGACATCCTCGCGGCGCCGCTGGTGGCCAACCTGCCCAAGGGCGCGACGCTGATCGCGACCTCGGTGATCTCCCCGTTCCTCGTGCCGCTCAAGATCCTGCTGATGTCGGCCTTCCTTATCGCCTTGCCGGTGGTGCTGTACCAGGTGTGGGCGTTCGTGGCGCCCGGGCTGTATTCGCACGAGAAGAAGCTCGTGTTGCCCCTAGTGTTCTCCAGCACGGTGCTCTTTTTCATCGGCGTGGGGTTCTGCTATTTCTTCGTCTTCGGGCAGGTGTTCCGCTTCATCCAGAGTTTCGCGCCCAAGAGCATCACGGCCGCGCCGGATATCGAGGCCTACCTAAGCTTCGTGCTCACCATGTTCCTGGCTTTCGGGCTCGCGTTCGAAGTGCCCATCGTGGTGATCGTGCTCGCGCGCATGGGCTTCGTCAGCATCGAGAAGCTCAAGGCGTTTCGCGCCTATTTCATCGTCCTGGCGTTCGTGATCGCGGCGGTGATCACGCCGCCCGATGTGGTGTCGCAGCTGGCGCTGGCGGTGCCCATGTGCCTGCTGTACGAAGTGGGCATCTGGGCCGCGCAGATCTTCATCAAGCACACCAAGCCGCCGGAAGAAACTTCGGCCGCGTCCTAGCGGCGCGGGCTTTCAACGCTGCTGCGGGGCGCGCGCCGGCCGCGGCCGAAGCCCCGGCGTCACGTTCAGGTCCAGCGCGTCGTCGCGGCGCATCACGCGGAAACGCGATGCCTCCCCGGGCTTGAGCGCGGCCACGCCCGAGAGCAGTTCGGACACGTTCGCCACGTCCTTTCCCGCCACCGCCACGATCACATCGCCGGGGCGCACGCCGGCCTGCGCGGCGGGCCCGTTCTGCAGCACGCCGGTGATCAGCACGCCGCGCTTGGCCTTCACACCGAAGGTTTCCATCAGCTCGGGCGACAGGTCGGCCGGCTCGACGCCGATCCAGCCGCGGCGCACCACGCCGTCCTTCACGATGCCTTCCAGCACCAGCTTCGCCGTCGATACCGGAATGGCGAAGCCGATCCCCATGCTGCCGCCCGAGCGCGAGTAGATGGCCGTGTTGATGCCCATCAGCTGGCCGTTGGCGTCGACCAGCGCGCCACCCGAATTCCCCGGGTTGATGGCGGCATCGGTCTGGATGAAATTCTCGAAGGTGTTGATGCCCAGCTGGTTGCGGCCCAGCGCGCTCACGATGCCGCCCGTCACCGTCTGCCCCACGCCGAAGGGATTGCCGATCGCAAGCACCTGGTCGCCCACCTGGAGGGCATCCGAATTGCCGAGCGTGATCACCGGCAGCCGGTCGAGCGCCACCTTGAGGATGGCGAGGTCGGTGTCAGGGTCCGTGCCGATCACTTTCGCGATGCTGCGCCGGCTGTCGTTGAGCACGACCTCGATCTCGTCCGCGCCCTCGACGACATGGTTGTTCGTGAGGATGTAGCCATCCGGGCTGATGATCACCCCGCTGCCGAGCCCGGCCTGCGGCGCGCTGCCCTGCTCGCCGAAGAAGAAGCGGAACCAGGGGTCGTTGGCCTGCGGATGGCGCTCGGGCGCCTTGCTGGTATTGATGCTGACGACGGCGGCCGAGGCCTTGATCGCCGCCTGGCGGAAGCTGCCCGGGGGCGCCGAACCCGCCGGCGGTGCGGGCGCTTCCAGGAGCGTCACGCCGTGCGCGGCGGTGAGTTGACCGCCGCGGCCGAGCCACTCGGGCTTGAGCGCGGCGACGACGAAATAGGCCGCGAGCAGAACGGTGACGGCCTGGGAGAAGAGCAGCCAGAAGCGACGCATGGAAGGGGGCGGGTCGTGAGGGGGCAGTACGGGGGTCCAGTGTAGACGTCCCGCCTCGCGCGTGGCGCTGTTGGATGACAATCGCGGCATGCTTCCACCCCGCAACTCCCGCAGGCCTTCGAAGAGCCGCGGCGCCCCGGCATGACGGTGACTCACGAGCGCAAGGCCATCGCCATCACCATGGGCGACCCGGCGGGCATCGGACCGGAGATCGTCGCCAAGGCGTTCCGGGATTCCCCGCAGGACACGCGGGATTGCTTCGTCGTGGGCGACGTGGGCACCATGCGCCGCGCGGTGGGCATGATTCGCACGGATGTCGACCTGCCGGTGGCCGTCCTCGCCTCGCCCGGGGAGGCACTCCAAGCGCCTCCCCGCTGCATCCCGGTGCTGGAAGCAGCGCATCTCGCGTCTGCCGTTCCTCTCGGCCGGGTGAGCGCGGTGGCCGGCCGGGCGGCGGCCGACAGCGTGGTGTGGGCGGCGCGCGCCGCGTTGCACGGGGAGATCGCGGCGATGGTCACCGCCCCCTTGCACAAGGAAGCATTGGCCGCCGCGGGCGTCACATTTCCAGGCCATACCGAGCTCCTGCAGGCCGAAGCGGCGGCAGCGCGCGGCGTGCAGACGAGGGACCTGCCCGTGCGCATGATGCTGGCTAACGACGAGTTGCGCACTGTGCTGGTGAGCATCCATGTGTCCCTGCGCGATGCCCTGGACGCCGTCACGCAGGCCAATGTCCTCCAGACCTTGCGGATCGCGCACGAGGCCCTGGGCCGCAGCCTCGGACGGGCGCCGCGCATCGGAGTCGCCGGCCTGAATCCGCATGCGGGGGAGGGCGGTCTCTTCGGACGCGAGGAGATCGACGCGATCGTTCCCGCGATCGCGGCCGCGCGGCGCGAAGGCATCGATGCGCTCGGGCCTTTCGCACCCGATACGGTGTTCATGCGCGCGCGGGCCGCGAACGGCCGGGCCGGTGAGTTCGACGTGGTCGTGGCGATGTATCACGACCAGGGCCTGATCCCCGTGAAGTACCTGGGCGTCGAAAAGGGCGTGAACGTGACGCTGGGGCTGCCGCTGGTGCGCACGAGCCCCGACCATGGAACGGCTTTCGACATCGCGGGGACCGGCCGCGCCGACGCGGCCAGCCTCGTCGAGGCGATCCGGGTCGCGCGCCGGATGAGCGGCGCGCCGGGAATCTAGCGGCCGGATCGCAGGCTGTCGCGGATTTCGCGCAGCAGGACCACGTCCTCGGGCGTGACGGCGGGCGCGGCAACAGGCGTCTCCCGCTTGAGCCGGTTGATCTGCTTGACCATGAGGAAGATGATGAATGCGAGGATGAGGAAATTCACCGCGACGGTGATGAAATTGCCATAGGCGAGGACCGGCACGCCCGCCTTCTTCAGCGCATCCAGGGTCATCGCCGTGCCGGAAGGCACCGGACCCAGCGGAATGAACATGGCGGAGAAGTCCAGCTTGCCGAAGATCGCGCCGACGATGGGCATGATCACGTCGCCGACGATGGAATCGACGATCTTGCCGAAAGCCGCCCCGATGATGACGCCGACCGCCAGGTCGATGACGTTGCCCTTGACGGCGAACTCCCTGAACTCGCTCAGCATCCCCATGCCAGTACTCCTCGTTGTTGACGGGCGCAGTATGCAGGCAAAGCACATGCCGTCCAGTGCGCTTGCTCATTGAAATCGCCGGAAGCGGTCAGCTACAATCGCGGGTTGACCCCAATCCAGCGATTCCTTTGAGGACCCCCATGAGTGACACCCCAGTGGACGCAAGCAAACGGACGTGGCTGATCGCGTCCAGTTGTGCAGGCGCTGTGGGCGCCGGTTTCGTCGCCGTGCCCTTTGTCTCGAGCTTCCAGCCTTCCGAAAAAGCCAAGGCCGCGGGCGCCGCGGTCGAAGTCGATATCTCGGCGCTCAAGCCGGGCGAGAAGATGACGGTGGAATGGCGCGGCAAGCCGGTGTGGATCCTCAAGCGAACGCCCGAACAGGTGGCATCGCTCAAGAAAACCGACAGCCAGGTCGCCGACCCGGAATCGGATCGCAAGACCTACCCCACTCCCGAATACGCCAAGAACGAATACCGTTCGATCAAGCCCGAGCTGTGGGTCGGCGTGGGAATCTGCACCCACCTGGGTTGCTCGCCTTCCGACAAATTCCAGCCGGGCCCGCAGCCGTCGCTGCCGGAAGACTGGCAGGGTGGCTTCCTGTGTCCTTGCCACGGCTCCACCTTCGACGTGGCCGGCCGCGTGTTCAAGAACAAGCCTGCACCCGACAACCTGGAAGTGCCGCCGCACATGTACCTCTCCGACAACCGGCTGCTCATCGGTGAAGACAAGAACACGAAGGCTTGAGGAAGTGCACCATGGCTGAATTCAAGGAAATCTCCCCCAACGCCTCGGCGGTCGCGAAACTCGGCAACTGGTTCGACAACCGCTTCCCGACGGCGGGCGTGATGTACCGGGACCACATGTCCGAGTACTACGCGCCGAAGAACTTCAACTTCTGGTATTTCTTCGGCTCGCTCGCGATGCTGGTGCTGGTCATCCAGATCGTCACCGGCATCTTCCTCGTGATGCACTACAAGCCCGACGCCGCCCTCGCGTTCGGCTCGGTCGAGTACATCATGCGCGACGTGCCCTGGGGCTGGCTGATCCGCTACATGCACTCCACCGGCGCGTCCGCGTTCTTCGTGGTCGTGTACCTGCACATGTACCGCGGCCTGATCTACGGCAGCTACCGCAAGCCGCGCGAACTGGTCTGGATTTTCGGTTGCGCGATCTTCCTCGTGCTCATGGCCGAGGCGTTCATGGGCTACCTGCTGCCCTGGGGACAGATGTCCTACTGGGGCGCGCAGGTGATCGTGAACCTGTTCTCCGCGATTCCCTTCGTCGGCCCCGACCTCGCGCTGCTGATCCGCGGCGACTATGTCGTGAGCGACGCGACGTTGAACCGTTTCTTCAGCTTCCACGTGATCGCGGTGCCGCTTGTGCTGCTCGGCCTCGTGGCCGCGCACATCCTCGCGCTGCACGACGTCGGCTCGAACAACCCCGACGGCGTCGAGATCAAGGGCCCGAACGCGCCGAAGGATGCGAACGGCAAGCCGCTCGACGGCATCCCCTTCCATCCTTACTACACCGTGCACGACATCTTCGGCGTGGGGGTGTTCCTGATGGTCTTCTCCGCGATCATCTTCTTCGCGCCGGAACTCGGGGGCTACTTCCTCGAGTACAACAACTTCATCCCCGCCGATTCGCTGAAGACTCCGTTGCACATCGCGCCGGTCTGGTACTTCACGCCGTTCTATTCGATGCTTCGCGCGATCACGAGCGAGATGGCGGGCGCCTTGGCCCTCATCGTGCTCGTGGCGGTGTTCTTCGCCAGCCGCGGCAAGCCGGTCGTCGTCAAGGCGGTCCTGTGGGCGGTCGGCATCGCCGTGGCGATCATGCTCGGCCTGCTTCCGGCAGCGTGGAACCTGCTGGGCATGTCGTTCGGTTCGATTTCCCGGGCGATGCCCTGGCTCGGCGGCATCGACGCCAAGTTCTGGGGCGTGGTCGTGATGGGCGGCGCCGTCATCATCCTGTTCTTCCTGCCCTGGCTGGACAAGAGCCCGGTCAAGTCGATCCGCTACCGGCCGTCCTGGAACAAGTGGCTGTACGGCATCTTCGTCGTGAACTTCATCGTGCTGGCCTACCTGGGAACGCAGCCTCCTTCGCCGGGCGGCGAGCGCATCTCGCAGCTCGGCACCCTGTTCTACTTCGGTTTCTTCCTGCTGATGCCATGGTGGAGTCGCAAGGGCGAGTTCAAGACACCGCCCGACCGCATCACCTTCGCGGCGCATTGAGCCGGGGACCGCACGCTATGAAAAAACTCCTCCTCATCCTGATCGCCGCCCTGGGCATCGCAACGGCCGCGCAGGCGTCCGAAGAAGGCATCGCCTGGGACAAGGCGCCGAACAACGTGAACGACCTGCCGTCGCTCCAGAACGGCGCGAAGCTCTTCGTCAACTACTGCCTCGGCTGCCATTCCGCCGCGTACATGCGCTACAACCGCCTGCACGACCTGGGCATCACCGACCAGCAGATCAAGGACAACATGCTGTTCGCGACCGACAAGGTCGGCGAAACGATGAAGGCCGCGATCGACCCGAAGCAGGCGAAGGAATGGTTCGGCGCGAACCCGCCCGACCTCACCCTGATCGCGCGCTCGCGCTCCGGCCATGGCGGAACCGGCGCGGACTACCTGTATACCTACCTGCGCAGCTACTATCCCGATCCGAGCCGCCCCACAGGCTGGAACAACCTCGTGTTCCCCAATGTCGGCATGCCGCACGTGCTGTGGCAGATGCAGGGCACCCGCGAGCCGCAATTCGACACGCGCACCGAGCACGGCCACGAGGTCAAGTCGTTCACCGGCTGGAAGCAGGTCACGCCCGGCACGATGACGTCGCTGCAATACGACCAGACCGTCGGTGACCTGGTGGGCTATCTCCAATGGATGGGCGAGCCCGCCCAGAATTCGCGCGTGCGCGTCGGGGTCTGGGTGCTGATCTTCCTGG